>CAUUQE010000001.1:0-57725 GCA_963547065.1 uncultured Prevotella sp.
CTTTCGGTGCCAGTCTGACTAAGAAATACGATCCGAACGGTGTAGACCGGCTGACTGAACGCGTAGTGTTGCAAGTAGAGGCTGGACAATTATGATAGAAATCTACAGTGAATACGCCTCTTTCCTCAAGACACATGTAATTCTTCAAAAAACTTCTATAGAAATATATACGTTCTCAATGATCTTACGAAGAAAGTATCTGAATTCCATGCCTAAAATAAAAAGAAATATTTATCCTAATCTTTCTTTTTCTTCTTCTCCCAATATTTCTTGCCTTTTATTTTAAGTTGCTCGGTAAAGGCTTTTGCACTCTGCATAGATTGAGCTTCATCAGCTGGTGAGGCGTAGGCATGTGTGAAACCTTTTATCTCGTCCCAGTGTCCGCGAGTGAAATCAGGAACCTCTACAGGCTTATTTCCATTATCCATTGAGATAGAACCAAGTTCGGCGAGGCAGCACCATTCTGCCAAGTCGTACACATCCATATCAAGAGGTAAACCGTTTTGCAGACAATAAACTAATCTGCTATCCATAATGAAGTCCATCCCTCCATGGCCTCCAACTTCTTTTGCCTCCTCACCATATCTCTTTACCAACGGGCTTGTATACTTCTCTACAAGAGCCTTGGTATCTTCAGCAGATAGATAATTATGACCAGAGAGATCGTCATTGGATGGTTTGACACCAGCCTGTACCATATTTGTAGACGATAGGGCATAACCTTCTATGGGATATTTATTGGCAAAACCTTTCGTCCCTGTAAGTTGATACATACGGTTGTAGGGTTGCGGTGTCATCACATTATGGTGTATTTCGAGCACCTTACCCTTTTCAGTACGGATAAGTGTTGCTGTTTGATCGCCATTACGGAAGTCTTTGCACACCTCACCCGAGTATTTTTCTACCAACGCTTTACCATTAAACGACTTTGTATCCATTGCTATGAGGGTACGCATTCGATCCCCACGGTGAATATTAAGTACTTGTGCAATAGGACCGAGACCATGAGTAGCATATACATCACCACGAAAATCTTTGTTATAATGCAGTCTCCAGCCTAATTTGTCATCTGTACTCTTTTTCCAATAGTGTGCCCAGTAAGGCGAGAGATCGTGACGGTAGGCACCCTGTACATATATAACATCACCGAAAAGTCCATGTTGCGCCATATAGAGCGAGTTGAGTTCGAAGAAGTCGTAGCAGCAGTTCTCGAGCATGATACAATGCAGGCGGGTTTGTTCGGAAAGATCAATGAGTGTCCAAATTTCGTTCAAATTCATTGCCGAAGGAACTTCAATAGCGGCGTGTTTTCCATGTGTCATAGCCTCTTTGGCTACAAGAAAATGATGTTCCCAGTCTGTAGCGATATATACAAGATCGATATCAGGACGCTTGCATAGTTCCTTGTAACCGTTTTCACCATAATATATATCAGCAGCAGGCATACTTGCCTTACGTAAAATATTCTGACATGCTTCTGCACGCTCTTTTTCGTAGTCGCATAAGGCCATCACTTGTATACCAGGAATATGCGTCCAGCGTTCTACAGCTGATGGTCCGCGCATACCTAATCCCACGAAAGCTACACGAACAACTTTGAGTTTTGGAGTAACGAGATTGACAGCAGACTGCTGTCCAGCCTTACGATTGGGGACTTCAGTAACAACAGTACCGTTCTCTATCTTATAAGACCAATTGAATTGTGCTTCTATAGCCTGCGGAAACGACAACAAGACTATAAGTGACAATAAAGAAAAAAGATGTTTATGTTTCATATAATTTAAGTTTATAAATCTTATTACTATCTCTCAAAGACGAACAAATATAATAAGAAAAAGGCTCTTCGTTACTTAAAAGTGGGGTGATTTAATATTTTTTAAGTTGAAAAATTAGTAAGTCAGTGAGATGATGAAGTGAGAAACGTTTATTACAACTCTTATAGAGTAACTTGAGCTACATTAAGAAATTTCTTTTCTTTTACAGAGCTTCGAAATAAGGCAGCCGACCTATGGGAACGTCTATTATAATCTTACGACCCCCTTTATACACCTTTCCACGTTCATCTCTCCATCGTCCGCGTGGCAGAAGTACCGTACGACGTGTTGTATCACTTACCACGGGTGCCACAAGGTATTTATCTCCCAACATAAACTGATCCTTTATCAATGCATAACCTTGATGTGGAAAAGCATATTCCATATGACGTACAATAGGCTCGCCCGTTATTGATGAACGCTTAGCGCAAGTGAGAATATAGCTACCTAACCGTACATGGAGGTTGGCCATATTACGAACAATAGCCAAATTCTCTTTATTAAGTATACGCCATGGGGCTACAGAAAATTGCATCATCGGCATAAGGGTGTGAACTTCGGTTGACCGAATAACAAGATGTTGGTCAAAACTATTGTCATCAATCCCGAGAAAGGTACTGAACGAGCCTCCACCAATCATATCAGGGCAGGTATAGATATAACCCAATAAACCTGCAGCTAATATATCAGGCACAAGAAGGCGAATAGCATTCCATGAGTAGTCTTTATCACCCAGTCTCTGTACTAATTCTCTACATCCCATCTGCCAACCAGCACGGTACTCGTTGAAAGGAAACTCACAACCGATTTCTGCCCAAGCTCGAGTATGATCTACTGAAAGACTCCCTTGTTTGAATGACACAAGGTCGGAACGATCATAAAAATGGTTATCACCTCCATCAAACTTAAATCCGTCAATGCCGTATTTGTGCTGCATCTGATGTAACTGCTGTATAAAATAAGTCTTAGCCTCGGGGTTGGTAAAATCGAAACAGGCACTTTGCCCATTCCACCATCGAATGATGGCAGGAGTTCCTGTAGCATCTTTTAGTAACAGATTTTTCTCCGCAAGCGAGCGATACTCAGGACTGTCTGCCGATACAAATGGGCATACCCATAACATCACCTTAAACCCCATGGTATGTAACTGCTCTACCATCTGCCGCGGAGTAGGAAATCTGTCGGGCTTAAATTCGAAATTTCCATAATATCGTTGCCAATTGTCATCTATCATGATAATGCCAGGTGGAAAGTCATGTTTCACAATATTTTCGGCGTATGTCAGTACATCTTTCTGATTCTGGTTGTACATTAGTTCTATCCATGTGTTATATTGTGGCATGGTAAAGAATAAACTGTCAGGTAATAAGCCGTTGGGCTTAAAGTGTTTTTCCATTGCTGCAAGATATGCCTCTCGTAAGCTTCTTCCCCCGGCATTCGGCTCTATCTTCTCGTAAGCAGACTCTATGTGGATATTTCCGTTAGAAATACTGAATTTAAAAGGATGATCGCTCCAAATATAGCGTCCCATGCTCGACACAAGCAGAGGAGACACCTGATTATTATCGTTACGGTTCGCCAAATTAAATTCTGCAAGCGAAGCTATATAAGGCATGTTCGAACCTAGCGCTGTAGCTCCTCCCCACCAATATTCATCCTGCTGAATAGCTATATCTGTTACCTGCTGTGCCGTCAAGATATTATTCATAAAACAAGCTAAAAATAACAGTTTGTATTTATTAAACATATTATAATATTGTTATTTTATTTTTTATTTTGAATCTGTAAACTCAAATAACCTCCACCATTAGTCTTTATACAAAGATATAAGTGATATATTACCGGGAATATTTCACTTGCAGGTGGAACATTCCCGGATTTCTAATTTTCTTAATTAATTTACATCTTATTTCAGTTCTTCATAATTAAGTGTAAACTTTGCAGAACCTTTAGGCGTTACAGTCTTGTCTGCTCCAATATTGATACCTTCCTTCAAGTCAACAATCACTTTATAACGACCTGCAGTTTTCGGAATAGTGAAACTGCCATTAGCACCTGCAGCATTAACATAGATGCTGTTGAAGTTAGTATTAGGCAACCGGACAGAAAATCCGGAATGTGGATAGGTAACATAGAAGGCGACATCTCCTCCCCATCCAAAATTATAAAATGTACCCTCATATGTCCCCTTAGCCGTCTTTACTAATGGAAGAACGTTATCAGCATCCCAAACCACGGGGGTTGATGTTTCTGTTGGTGCCCAACTCCATCCATCCATATAAATTGTGTTAGGATATGCACTAGTAGGAGTAGCGTAGAAAGTTCCGCTAAAAATATCCATGCGCACATAATATGTATCAGATACTGACTTTAATGTCCATGTTGGATTCCCCCCTCCATCAAACAGGTCGGGATTAGCCGTGTATGCGGAGAGATCGAAACTCGAAGAGACTGTCTGTCCATGCGTTAACTTAACATTACCTTCATAAACATAGCAAGCTCCACTTTTCAAGGTAAGATTACTACCATTAAACTGTACTGTATTTTTCACTTCACTGCCATTAACTACCACCTTTCCGTTACCAAAGAAGACAGATTTGCCTCCACCAGCGACTTCCACCGATGTACATATGTTATTTTGGAAATTTGCACGTATAGTAAACGGCCCACCTGCAGTCAAAGGGAAGCTCTTATTCTTATCATCTACAGTACTTTGAATAATCTTTTTACCATCCCAAAGAATGTATTCACCAGTACCACCACGTTTCAGACGGAATATGCCGGCGTTGCTCTTACCCCACATACCCGTTTCCGGATTATCTCCATCGGGTGCCGTCCATGTATAATATCTATCATTACCACTCTCAAAGCCTTTCATTATCATCTTTTGTTTCTCCGCTGTAATTTCTCCATCCTGCCAATGACCGGATATCGTTCCGAGAATATAATAGCAGGCGTTATTGGGTAATGGTGTCCAAAAGTGCTTCTCACCCGTAGTTAACTCAAACGTTATAGGATTAAAACTCACTGTGAATGAAGATTCGATATCACCGCCAATAACGATAGAGTCTTTCGCCATAGAGCTAATATCCCCGTTGGTTGTACCCCAGTAAATCCCGTTTTTACTCGTAGTAGTAGAAATAATACCCTTTACTCCTGCAGGATAAACGTTCTCAGTAGGTGTTACATATACATCACCATTTTTAATGAGATCTATTGCTTGCCCTGTACTCAATAGAAGATGCAAAGTTCCAAAGTTGGGTATGGAAACAGAGGGAAAGTCAAAAGTTTGTACGAGTTCACCACTACGGGTATTGTCCAATTTTACTTCTAGTTTCAGATTGTCTGCTTTTGCATTCTTGGGAAGGGGTACGAAGAGGTTATCATTGATGTGGAATGATTGGCCAAGCAGCGACTGTTGCTTTACAACAAGAGTATCACCAGTACTATTGGTAAGCGTCAGTACATACTGTTCGAGATTTCTTTCATCAGTCATTTCACCTGAGACATTAATTTTATCTCCATAAGACAGATCACTCTGTGGGGAGACAATTATATCCATTGCCGGCTTCGGACCGTTTTTTTCATTAGAAATAGTATTTTCGTTATCACTACAACTTATAGAAAGTAGTCCAGTAAGAACCATTATAAAAAAATATACTTTTTTCAACATAATCATAATATTTTATGCTTTAATAAAAATTTTCATTTGATACATCCACCTCAATATAAAGAAAACAAGAATACCCTGTATCGTAATTATAAGTACAGGATAATAACCTTCTATCCATTGTTTGAAACCATAGAAGAAGGTATTGATAACAGAGTCAAACACAATGTATTCACCGATAAAATAAGCCATTAGCGAATTCATACCATAAACCTTAAGCCATCCTAAACCACGAACCCAGCCTTTAATGTCAATACAAAAGTAGAATAATCCCATTAAAAGGAAACAGATTCCACTTGCAAATAGCGTCATAGAACTAGACCATATGTGTTTAATAATGGGTATCCATGGACTCATTACAAGAGCAATAATAATTAACACCGCACCTGTTATCATTAACTTAAGAAACTTATTGGATGCAGAAAAGTTACTTCGTAGGATATATCCTGCCATATGACCGGAGAATACCGTTGCAACAAAATTCAACGAACTCATAATCCAAGTATAATGATAGGTAGTATCCCACGTCCAGTTATCACCGTTCCAAACCACACCATCACGGAAACGTCCAAGTACAACCTTGTCTATCTGCTCACATATATTCGCATTGATAGTAAAGTCCATATTTCCCCATAGCGCAAAAATGGTAATATAAGTAACAAACAGAAGAGCTACGACTATAATTTGTGTACGCAGTGAAGTGAAAACATAAAGAAAGGTTACAACAACATATCCCACAGCGATACTCTGTAATGTGTTGCAGAATAGATGCAATTGTTTTAGGTCAAAAGCAAGCAGATTGCCTTGTATAACAACTCCCAATATCCAGAGAATAACAAACCGTTTGAGGATACGAAAGTAGAAACTTCGATCTACTTTCTCCTTACCGATTTTGTATTTAGACATCGTGAACGGTATCGTAACACCTGACATAAACATAAATAACGGCATGATAATATCCCAAAAGCAGAATCCTTCCCACGGAACATGGGTAACCTGTCCTATTACCCATGCACCGATTGTACTTTCCGCAGGCTTCCGTATCAATAACCATTCGTAAATAATAGGTTGAATGAGCACTAGGCAAGCTAAATCAAGGCCTCGTAAGATGTCGAGCGATAACAGACGCTTAGGTATTTCTGCATTGGTTGTTGTATCTACAGAGGTCTTCATAGACTTACTTCTTTATGAACCTGATACTTGAGGAACTCTTTTTCAAATTGCCTGTAGCGCTTATCTCAATATTTATACCGAGATTATTGTAACCAGTAGCACTCTCCCAAATCTTATCATTAGCTAATCTGACGGCATATTCGGGGCGGGATGCAATACTCTTTTCCGGATCTGGCATAAATAAGAAAAATTGATAACTTCCTGCAGGAATATTTGTAGGCAATGCTATTGTTCGATTCACGGACGCATTATGTAAAGGTTTCCACGTACGCGGATCGTCAGGTAATGTCACTTCATACTCTGTTTTATCCTTGGTAGAACGTAATATCAACTTCACATTGCGAGGATTATACATGGACGCATAGCCAACATTTTGCAATTCAAGTTTTATTACAAGATCGCTGCCGGGTATATGCTTTATTGAGTATTCACCACGAGAAAGCACGATACGATACCCTAAATTCTTCTTAATGTCTGGGAGGTAACCGTCTGTTTCCCATTTTTTTAGCACATTCCGATCATAAGCGTCATTAAGAAACGACCAATGTAATAAACGCATCTCGTCCACAGCATCTTTCCCTGCAGAAGGAGTTGCTGAAGAATTAGGCAAACAAGTCTCACCACCGATGGGGAGATAAAGCCCCTCCTCAGCCAAATAAGTCTTATCTTTTTCCACATCAATATAAGTTCCCATGTTTGTTTTATCAGACATAAAGGCATCATTGTGATGTGCAATACGCGCAATGGGCTCGTTGCTAAATGCCTGCTTTGCCGTTATAGCTGTCGAAGAGCCAATAAAGTCTTGTTTGTATTTCGGTGTCCGAACTTGTATGCAACGATCTTTAGGTAACACTTCAAGCCATTTGTTGAGTAATTCCTTATAAGAAGCCGTGTTATTCAGATGATTAGAAGAGTAATACCATTCACCCCATGCCCCTATAAAACCGGCTTGTACACAGGCGATAACATCCTTATTGACAGTAAATACAGGTTTCATTTGATCCAAATGCCGCTTAATAACATTCATCGAAGCATCGGGTTCTGTCTGTGCAGACGTGTAGGCAAAGCGTAAAATAGCTTTCATTCCATTTTTACGAATAATCCCCATATCTGTATTCAGTTTGCTAACGATCCCTGAGGGTAGATCCTTATCACGATAATCTTTAAAGTAATAAAGTATCTGTACCAGCGTTTTACCTTCGTTATGCAAACGTTGAATATAACCATCATCTACAGGATTAGTGGCATTGCTCTCAATCTCAGTATAGAAACCACGTTCTGGATTAACAAATATTTCGTCTGTTGGAGCATATTTTATTGTTTTCATCTCAACTGCAGGTGGTTGAGGTTCCGGCACATCAGGACCTTGTGAATTATTCTTATCACTGCAAGAGTACAGGAATAATATCACTACCGGCAATATCCAATAATTCTTTTTTCTCATAACTGTTATTTCTTTTATACATTATATAATCATTAATTTTCAATTACTTATACCCCTCATTTTGTTTCACTTGTCCTTTTCCATCAAGAATGACAGATAACGGCAACGGATATAATTCCTTGTATTCCTCGGCATAGGGTGAATTATTGATAGCTTTAACCAACGGGATAAGTTTATGATAACGTATCATATCGGCACGATATTGCCCATTTTCGCACCAGAATTCATGCCAGCGTTCAGTCAAAACGGCATTTAACACTTTTTCGGGAGTATTGTAATCGGAAGTGCTCAGATTTCCTAAACCTGCTCGATTACGAATAACATTTATGTATCTGATAGCTTCTTGAAGGTCTGCACTCGAAGCTCCTGTCTTTTGTGAGAGAGCCTCGGCTAAAGAAAGATACACATCAGCATAACGATAAAGAATAAGATCTATATCTGAGTGACCGCCGGAACCTTTCACATTAGGATCATAGCCCATCTTCAAAGCAATGGGTCCAACTGCTAATGGCGATTGCGGTGTATCCTTGTCTATAACTTTACCCGACGAGTTGGTATAAGAAGGTAGCAATCTCGTACGCCGTACATCGCCTGTTTCAAACGAATTGTAGAAATACCATGTGCTGGTAATAGTACCCCAACCGCCGCTCATGCCGTCTTGTGCAAAGTCTGTGGGCAATACCATCATGTGCCATTGGTTGATGCTCGGTCCGTCATAAGCACAAGGCAAAGCAAAAATGATTTCTTTATTTGCCATACCTTGTCCGCCACGTTCGAACATTTTTACATAATCTTTTTGCAATTGATAGCCATACTGTGGAGTCGTTAACTCACGAGCTAAAGTTTCTACCTTATTAAAATAGCCCTTATCTATCGGCGTCTCATGCAGATACAGGCGGATAAGCAACATCTTAGCAAAGCCTCTGCTGAAACGTCCGTATTCTTCTTTGCCAGGCATAGGCAAATGTTTTCCTGCAAAGAGTAAATCGTCTTCGATAAACTTTGTCATCTCAGTACGCGAAAGTCTCGGTAAAGGAGTTTCTTTCAATGGATTCTTCAATACTTCCAAAGGAGCAACAACCAACGGACCGTACATATCATAGAGTGTATATGAAAGGAAAGCACGTGCACAACGAACCTCTGCCTCATAGAACTGTTTTTTATTTTCGTCGAGCGGGCTGTTGGCAATATCGTCCAATACTAGCGTACAACGGCTCACCTTATTGGCGTATCCACCACTGTATTTTGTGTTACGCGTAAAATAAAACCATGTAACTTCATCGCTTTCCGGATAGAAATTAAGTTCTGTAGCCATTTTCTGTGCTCCGAATGTTCCCGCAAGAATACCGGTGGTACAATCATTCAAAAACATTACTCCATTCTCTGACGGGCTGTATATTCCATCCCACCAGTTTCCTCGTAGAGGATAATAGCACGACATAACCAGTGCGGCAATATCTTCTTCTGTTTTAGGAAAAGTGGTAGGGTTGATTTCCGAATAATCTACGGGCGTAAGATCGCAACTGTTCATTGCTCCCAAACAAGTAATACCCAACAATACCGAATATATAAATTTAAATCTTTTCATAATTTCCACACTATAAATAATATTAGAATGTAACGTTGATTCCCAAGCTGTAAGTACGGGCGTTGGGGTAAGCAGCTGTATAATAATCGGTCTCAGGATCTAACCCCTTGTAGGGAGTAATACAGAACAAGTTGTTTGCACTGAAAGAAATTCGCACTTTCGATATAACTTTAGTACGCTCAAGCCACGTTTTGGGCAGGCTCCATCCCAATGTAATATTAGACAAGCGGATAAACCATGCATTTTGATAATACCAATCGCCGGAGGTATAGTTAGTATTCCATCCATTAAATGAACATGGGTATTCGGTAGAAGGATTATCCCACGTCCAGCGTTTCTGAATAAGACGTAAAGCATTGTAGCCGAAACGGGCTAAATCGCCTCCGCCAAGACCATACGCCATCTGTGTAGGATCTTGCATCTTACGGTCAAACATGCCGTTAAACTGGACACTCAAATCGAAATCTTTGTAGCGGAACGTATTGATAAGACCAGCTAGCCAGCCCGGATCTTGCGAACCGATAAGCACATTATCGGCATCATCGATGATACCATCAGGCTCTCCTGTGAGGATAAAACGACCGTTTTCGTCTACTATCGGTTGATTATTTGCATCACGTTTATAGCCATTGATATCTTTGATAACCACTTCGCCCGGACGTAAGTTTGGTTGTGCAGCAGGCACTTTCTCGCCTATCTGAAGGATATGGTCGGCCAATCGTGAGTAGATAGGGCGTATAGGATCATCTACTTTCTCGTAAACACCGGGCTTCCAGTCGGGCGTACGTTCTTTCCATCGATCTTTATATTTGGTAAAAGTGAAGTCGGTGGTCCACTTAAAGTCTTTCGTATCGATATTCCTCGTATTGATGGTTACCTCAATACCCGTGCTTTGTGTCTTGCCTACATTTGCCATAACTTTAGAAACGTCGTGGTAAAAATTAAGAGGATTGTAATTCAGCAAATCAGAAACTATCTTATGATAAAATTCTACACTTGCCAAGATGCGGTTATTTAAAAATCCCATATCCAAGCCTATGTTCCACTCGGTGGTCGTTTCCCATTTCAAATCAGGATTCTCCAACTTAGAAGGGAATACGCCGATAATCTGAGATTTGTCTGCACGATTATAGGCAGGAGCTGCAGAATAGCTGGCAAACGCATTGGTACCGATATCTGAATTACCCGTCTGTCCCCAGCTAAGACGCAATTTCAGCATGCTCATCCAGTCATATTTCTTCATAAAATCCTCCTCGGTAACCGTCCATCCTAATGCTACAGACGGGAAATATCCCCACTTATGATTTTTGGCAAAGACACTTGCACCGTCTGAACGCAATGTAGCTGTCAGATAGTAGCGGTCTTTCAGAATATAATTGGTACGGAAGAAATAAGACAACATCTTATTTTTGGAATATCCCGAGCCTACAATTTTTGTTCCTGTGCCTGCTCCCATATTATTATAAAGAAAGCCATCAGTAAGAAAGTTATTGTTACCGAGATTAGAACCTTCGTGCTCAAACTGTTCATAAGAAGTTCCTACCAACAAATTTACCTTATGCACATCATTGAAAGTGCGATTATAATTAGCCGTTGCCTCAAGCAGATACTGATTATTGTCAGTAGTATAAATATCGCCATTTCCCTGCTGTGCTTTCCCCCAAAGAGTGGTTTTAGGCTCATAAGTCTTACGGCTGATATTAGCACGATCAATGCCTGCATTCACTCTGAGAGTGAGACCATCAATAGGATTAGCTTCTAAATAGATATTGCCCAGCAGACGATCGGTACGTCCTTTGTCTATATCATTTAGCAGAGAGTATGGGTTGGGCTGTGTTCCCAAAAGCGGATTAACGGGATATTCTCCTGTCTTCGGATCATAGGCCTTGATATGAGGACCCATCTGAACCGCGGCACGGATAATACCAGACTTTTCATATTGCGCCTCGCCAAGCTGAGTATTATTATTGTCTATACGAGTAAGCGTTATATTGACGCCTGCTTTGAAAATATCAAGAAACTTTTGGTCGATATTACTCTTCAAGGTATAGCGAGTCATTCCCGAGTTCCTGATAATGCCTTCGTTATCATAATAGTTGAGCGACACCATATATTGTGTTTCCTTGGAACCGCCTCTAATACTCAAGTTATGTTCCTGTATGTTGCCGTTACGCGTGATCAGTCCTATCCAGTCGGTTCCTGCACCTGCGGCAGCAATCTCTGCATCGGTATAAGGACGGGTGTATGCCAGTCCGTTCTTAGGCGAAGCAAGTGCCTCGGCCAGTGTACGTTTGCCCCACGGCCCAACTTCATTTTCCCATATCCAGTACTCCCATGTAGATTTGTTTTTCTCTACCATCCATTCTTTCAACGAAAGCATATCGTAAGTATCGGAATATTTCTGGAACGAATAGTTGTAAGAATAATCTACTTGAGCCTTTCCTTCTTTACCCCGTTTGGTAGTGACGATTACCACTCCATTAGCAGCACGTGCTCCATAGATGGCTGTGGCACTGGCGTCTTTGAGCACCTCTATGCTTTCTATGTCGTTCGGATTTAGAAAATTGAGCACTCCCTGAGTACCTGGATTCATACGATCGTTTACACCTTTAACTTGGTCTAATTTGGCAATGGGGAAACCGTCTACAATATATAACGGATCGTTATTGGCATTTACGGAGCCGGCACCACGCACAAGAATATCAAGGCCGCCGCCCGGCTGTGCCGAATTCTGTCTCACATACAGTCCTGCAGCCTTGCCGGCTAAAGCATGGGCAGCCGAAGCCACACCTGCTAAAGCTACATCACTCCCTTTCACAGAAGAAATGGCACCTGTCAGATCGCGCTTCTTCATCTTCCCATAACCTACCACAACCACTTCGTCTAACGCCTTGCTGTCTTCACGTAGCAGAATTTCCATCGTACCTTGAGTCGCTTTCACCTCTTGCGTAGTAAAGCCAAGGAAAGATACCGTGAGCATGCTGTTAGGGGTAACATCTAAACTGAACCTACCTTCAAGGTCAGTAACCGTTCCGTTGCTGGTTCCTTTTTCTTTCACACTCGCACCGATGACAGGTTCTCCATCATCATCGCGTACGACGCCTTTCACAACTCTGTGCTGTCCCTTAGACTGCTGTGTTCTGACTTCTTTTTGAGGATTGTCGGACACTACTATCGATTTATCCGACACAATGGTGTACTGTAGGCCACGTGCAGGCAGTACTGAGTTGAGCACCGTAGATACAGCAGCATTGGTATACGAAACTGTTACATCGCGCCTATCGCCGACAACCGCGTTACGATACGAGAAGCGATAAGTAGTCTGCCTCTCTATAGCACTAAACATTTGCTTAAGCGAAACGTTCTTCAGATTAACGGTTACCGTCTGTCCCTGAGCATAGGCGCCCAAACAAACCACACACAGTAACAGCATCAATACGCAATACTTAATTTCATGGCGTATATCCATATTGTAATCATTTATTTAAAGTTAAACATTCTATTTCCGTTGTCACGGCATATTAGATCTGTAAGGGTTAGACAAATTCGCAAAGGTATTGTACTGATAAACACTTATTTTTTAACAAAAACAAACATTTGGACAGCAGCAAAACGTTACATATGCATAAGTCTTCCGTTCTTATACCTATTGAATAACGGGTATACATCCACCTTGTATCGACAATACAGCATTGGTGTAAGGAGCATACACCATTACTCTATGAAATACAGTCGCAATTTTCATGATACGCGATGTACAGACTTTCCGTTATAGCACTCTCATAGGGATGCTTTTCAAACAAGAATATAATGTATCTCCTTGACTTAGGTAATAGCGATGAGGCTTTTCATAGGCGTATAAGGAGAGATTATCACGTATTTATTTTCAGGCAAGAATCTTTTTAAAAACATGCCTTTCATTGATATGATGCGGGCAGCACGCAATATATAGCATGCTGCCCACACATAAGAAACGTCTGTATAAAGACTATAGAATGTTTATTTATAGCGCCCTGTGTCCCACCATACGCGCACGTTCATGCCATCCCCTTTGCCATTGTTGAGCGTTGTAGCTTTGGCGTTAGGGTTCTCTCGCAGTTCCGTATCGGTATAGCGCAGCTTCTTTACGAACTCTCCGTTGGCCGCGTTGATAGCCGAATTGAGGCTTACAGCGACAGGCGTAAGCGCTGGATAGCCCGTGCGACGGAATTCGCTCCATGCTTCTACGCCATCGGGATATAGTGCGAGCCACTTTTGAGTGATGATCTGTCGCAGATGTCCTTCCTGTGTAGATTGCGAACTCCATGCTACTGAGCCCGTCGTCTTGTAAGTATTATCATCGACCGTACTATAAAGTGTGCTGGCTACATCGGCACGTTCGGCATCGAACGAGGCCTGTATGCCTTTCAAATACTCATCTTCTGCCGTGCCTGCACCTGTCCAGCCGCGCAGAGAGGCCTCTGCTTTAAGGAAGCAAACCTCGGCATATTCCATCACTTTCTGCCGTTTGGCAACGTTGAAAGAAGTAGTTTTGTCGTCTTTACTGTTCCATGCCGGCAAGGTTTGCAAGCCCCATACGTACGATTTGTCGGGATATGTAGCAATGTCTTCCGATGCCAATCCGTTCGGAATGCCTGCAAACTTAGGAGCTGCGGCGGTAGATGTTTCCGTGTGGCCGAACCAAAGCGCCGTGCGTGGATCTTGCACCGAGCTCGTTTGTTTCAGCATATTTTCCATTGTTTTGCTCATACAGAACTCGCCCCAACCCGATATCTGGAACAGTGGCCAGCCGTTGGCACCTGTTCCGGAGATATAAACTCCTGCATTATCTTGGTTGCTGCTCATCAGTCCGCCGGTAGCTGCAAGCGCGGCTTCGCCCTCTTTCTTGGCCGTTTCCGGATCGATGTAAGCCAATCGCAACGCATAACGAAGGCGCAAAGAGTTGGCCAATTTGATCCATTTACCGAGGTCTCCGTCGAAAATAAGGTCTTGGTTAGCCTTGTATGTCACCATCGAAGCATTCGTAAGATTGGCATTCAAGGAGTCTACTGCTTCTGTCAGTTCCTTGAATATCGCCGTATAGATGCTCTGCTGACTATCATATTTAGCCTGACTGCTGCCCTCTGCTCCCTCCGTATAGGGAATGTCGCCGAAAATATCCGTAGTTTGAGCCGTGCAACGGGCGGTGAATATTCGCATAGTTTGCAGGATATTGCCATATTCGGGCCGTGCTTCAGTAATTTCTTTCGCCTTCTTAAACTGTTTCAGAACGCCCACATAATAAGAGTTCCAGAAACCGTCGGTCACCCAATTGCTTTTATACGAGTAGCTGTCTGATGAGAAATAAGCGGCCGAATTGGCGAAATACTGTGCATAAAGATTAGTGTGGAGATTATCTCCCACCTGATATTCCCAAGAAGCAATGCGTGCTCCCTGCTCTTGGATATAGGGCATCATGTAATCAGGATTGCCCGACGTGATACCCATAGGATCGCTGTTCATCGAGTCGAAAGAATCCGTACAGCTCACGCCAACTCCGCATACGGCAAGAGCAAGCCCCATTGTTTTAATGATATTGCATTTCATGATCGTGCTTGTTTTAGAATTTAACGTTGAGAGAGATACCATAGCTTCGCGTCGGAGGCATAGATGCCAGCTCGAATGCCTGTGCATAATCGTTGCGGGAGAATGCACCTTCGGGGTTGACGGGAGCCGCCTTATAGAAATAGAACAGGTCGCGACCGACTAAAGACACTTTTACATACTTTATCGGAGTGTTGCGGAACCACGCTTGCGGAAGAATGTAACCAAGAGAAAGTTCGCGCATCTTTACATACGAACCTTTATAAATAAACTCTTCCATGATGCCGTCGGGACCGGCAACTTTCGTCCAATAGTTCTCTGCACTTACGCCCTTGGTGTTCTGTTGCCCGCTTTCGGTTACGCCGTCTACAACGATCTGCTGTCCGTTTTCGCGCCCGTAAAGCGTACGGGCGGCTGTTCCCTGCTGACAGGCATAATTGTCGGTGTTCGAAATGAAGTCGCCTCCCTGCCTTACATCTACCAAAGCCGAAAGCATGAAGTCTTTATATCGAAGCGTATTGCCTATAGAACCCGTCCAATTAGGGAGCATATTTCCGATGACTTGGTCGGATACGCTTTGGGGTAACCCATTGTCATCTACCACAATTCGTCCTTGATCATCGCGTTTGTAAGCTTTCCCGATGATGTCTCCATATTTGCCTCCCGACTCTACGACCACGCTCCCAGAACGAATTTCGCCGAGTGTAAAGCGCGAGATTTCACGGTCTAACGACTCGCAGCGCGTACGGTTAAGTCCCCAGTTCAGACTGATGTCCCAGTTCCAGTCCTTGGTCTTGACCGGCGTTCCCGTAAGCATCAGTTCGTATCCGTGACTCTTAATCTTGCCGGCATTGATCAACTTCTGCGTATAACCGGATGATCCGGGCATATCGACACTCAATATTTGATTCTTGGTTGTGGTGGAATAGTATGTAAAATCTATGCCCAAACGGTTGTCGAAGAAACGTGCTTCCGTGCCGATTTCACCCGACACGGTGGATTCAGGCTTGAGATTTTCCAACGATTTGATTTTACCGATATACTCTTTAATGATGTTCGGGTTCACTTTATCGCCCTCAGGATCGTTCTTATCGCCCGATGTCCAAAGGTAATAGTAGGTGGCCAGCTTGTAGGGATCGGTATCGTTGCCCACTTGCGCAAGCGATCCGCGCACCTTCCAGTAATTCACCCACTCGGGCAGTTTCAGCATCTGCGATAGGATAACGCTGGCACTAACCGAAGGATAGAAGTAAGAACGGTTGTTTCGGGGCAGCGTAGACGACCAGTCGTTGCGCCCCGTAACGTCGAGATATACCATGTTTTTGTAGCCCAACGTAGCACCGAAGAATACCGACTGTATTTCTTTTTTCGAATAACCTTCGCCCGTTGTCTGGGTAAGACCGTTGGCCAAGTTCTTCACGCGCGGTATGGCAAACAGGCCCGATGAACCGTACAGGCTCTCATACTTCATATTCATGACCGATGTTCCGAGGTTTGCATTTACAGAAAAATCGCCAAACGTTTTGTCGAAATACAGAATAAGATCGGCAGTGAACTCCTTGTTGGTGAGCGTGCTGTTAAGATATTGCGATGCCGTAGACGTGGGGTCGGGCAGCGCGTTGTAGTTCTTAAGATGGTCGTTATACCAGTCTACGCCCGCGCGCCCCGTGAGACGAAGCCAATCTGTAAACTGATACGACGCGCTGAGCTGCCCTATAATGCGGTTGCGTTCCATTCTGCTGCCGTTTTCCTCGTCTGTCAAGGCATAAGGATTGGCGTAGTTATCGCTCGGCCCCGACCAGTTTACGGCATTATTAATATAGCTTCCCGTGCCGCGCGGGTTCTTCAGATCGGCAAGACGGATACCTCTCGGCATCTTCACCAGCTGTACCATCAGCCCGTATTCGCCCTGTCCCGGGCGATTGAAAGTGAGCTCACGCATATAATTCATCTTGGCCCCGATGGTCAGACTCTTGTTCTTAAACTCGGTGTTCAGGCTGAAATACTGGCGATTTTGCTTGTAGTTGGGCACGATGTCGTCGGCTCTGGAGTCGGTAAACGACAGGCGCCCCGACAGAAATTCGCCTCCGGCCGCCGCCGTGACCGTATTAGTGTAGGTCACGCCGGTTTCGTAGAAATCCTTGATATAGTCCTTCTGCGGCGTCAGCCCATACGAAGTGTAGCGGCTATCGCCGTACAACATCTGCCGCCAGTTACCTATCCGCTGGCCTTCCATCTTAGGTCCCCAGCTCATTTGCGACCTTATGTCGTACGTGCCGCCCGAACCTTGGCCGTAAACATTCTGGTAATCGTAGGGCGAGTAAACGCTTGAAATGCTGAGATTTCCGTTATATTCCAGCGTCAGAGGCTGCCCCTGCCGACCTTTCTTAGTAGTGATAACGATGGCGCCGTTCTGTGCGCGCGAGCCGTAGAGAGCTGCCGCATTGGCTCCCTTGAGCACCGATATGCTCTCGATGTCTTCGGGATTAATCTCTGATGCTGCCCCTGCATAGTCGCTGCCGCCCCACTGATCGGCCTGTTCCGTAGTACCGTCGTTGATGGGAAGACCGTCTACCACCCACAGCGGCTGGTTATTGCCGCTCAGAGAGTTGAGTCCTCGCATGATGATGCGTGTGGAACCGCCCAGCCCCGTGCCCGACTGCGCGATCTGCACGCCCGCCACTTTGCCCTGCAGCATATTCGACACGCTCTGCGATTTGTTCTCCGTGAGCGCGCTCGTGTTCACTTCTTGCATAGCATAGCCCAAGGCCTTCTTCTCGCGCTTGATGCCTAAAGCCGTCACGACGACCTCGTTCAATTCCGATGAAACGGGCTTCAGCACCACTCTGACAGTGCTCCTCGCGCCGACAGAGACCTCTGCAGTTTCGTAGCCCAGATAAGACACGACGAGCGTTGCGCCGTCGTCTGCCTACAGCGAGAACCGTCCGTCCAGATCGGTGACGCCCCCGCTTTTCGTCCCTTTCGCATAGACACTGGCTCCGACGACAGCCTCGCCGTTTTCGTCGAGCACGATTCCCGTCACCCTCTTCTGCGCCTGCTGCTGCCGTTCGGCGCTGCCCTGCAGAGAATTTGCTGCCACCAAAGGAACGCTTGTTCCGAGCAGACCGGCAAGAAGGAGCATAGCAAGTCTCCTTCTGCCCAAGTTTGTTTGTCGTTTAAGGTTTTTCATTTTGTTTTAAAAGTTTAATAGATAGTAAAAAAAATAGTATAGTATGCTGATTTCTGTTGCCGTGGCTTCCTCTGCGAGCCATAGTCTCGGTGGGCGCCACCCCGCGCCTTGCAGGTGCAGATATGCCCAGTGAGCCGCGCCGGCGCACGTTCTGAAGCCGCTCGGCGAGCCGTCTAAACCTGTCCCGCATGCCGTCTGAATCGCTCGGCAGGTCGCCTAAACCTGTCTGGCGGGCCGTCTGAATCACCTCACGGACATGCTAAAAACTCGAGCGGCATACTGAACCATTCGGGCGGGCATACTGAAAGTTCAGAGCCTCTTTACCTGCCCGCTTTCTCTGCATCAAGTGCAGGCCCGCAGAATCTGTCGACTAATTTTCAAAATCTGTCGACTAATTTTCAAAATCTGTCGACTAAATTTTTAGAATCTGTCGACACATTTCGTAAGAAGTGACGTCATCCCCTGCGGAGGCGGGCGTAATGTTTCAAAGAAGCGGGCGTCGCCCCGCGCTCTGGACGGCGCTGCGACGCTTTCGGGGAGCTTATTCCGAGGGCCGGCGCGCGCGCCAGTCGTCTTTTGTGTAGCTGTCGGGATAGGTGGTGCGGCAGAGCTGTTCGCCCGTCGTTTGCCGGATGTAGGTGTCGAACCGCCGTTGTCTTTCTTTGAGAACGATGATCCTTGCGCCGTTGGGCAGATGGTTGTACTCTGTGTTTCCGCCCGAAAAACGGCCGTAGGCAAGCAGCACGTCGTGCCGCATGACAGAGTAATCGTTGTCGTGATCATGGCCTACGAAGATGCCCATCACGTCGCCGCATTCTTTCATGGCTGCGAACATGCCGGTGTTGAGTTTGGGCGAACAGGCTGTTTCCATGCGCGTGCCGATCATGATGTCGTCTTCCGTGGCCGATGCTTGATTGTATTCGGGCAGCGGGATGTGGAAGAAGGCCAGCGAGGGCACGGGCGCTCCGCCGTTTTCGGTCGTGAACTTGCGGCTCTGCCGGCGATACCAGTCTATTTGTTCGAACGTGAGCCACGCGTAGCCGTCTATGCTTTTCAGCTGCGACATGGCGTGAGAGTCCATGCAATAGAGCAGGGCGGCGGCGGTGTTTCCCGTAGATGGTTTCACCTGCAGCACGTAGTCGGGCGAGCGGCGGCCGTTGCGTTCGGGCTGTATGTTGTTCGGTGCGCTGCATATCTGGTCGTAGAGTGCTTCGTTGGTGGTGGCTCCTTCTGCGGCGTCGTGGTTGCCGAAGAGCACGACGAATGGCACGTTTTGCGCCGACAGGCATTCGAGAACGTCGCTCATGGCCTCGCTGCCCGGGTGGGAATATATCACGTCGCCCGTTACTACGATGAGATCGGGGTGCTCGGCCCGTACCACTGCTTTGATGCAGCGTAGCGCCGAGGCGGAATTGGGGTTGCCCTTGGCGTAGTGCAGATCGGTGAATTGGGCGATTTTGAACTCGCCGTTCTCGTGGAATCTGAGCTCTTGTGCTCCGATGGTCGCCGCCATGAGGCAGCCGATGCAGAAGAGTGCCGGTCGTTTCATGGCTCTATACCTTATTTAATATGTCCAGACATAGCCCGTGTGCCTTGATCATCATGCGCGGAATATGGAAGGGGCCTTTGAACAGGTTGCCTTTGGCGGGCTGCGCCACGGTGCCGTCGCGATGCAGATAGCCGTACCATTCGCCGAATTCTGCATCGGGGAAGTGGGCGTATGTCCACTCGCTGATGCGCTGATGGCGATAGAGATACTCCTCGTCGCCGGTGCCGAGATAGGCATAAAGCGATGCTATGATGGCCTCGCACTGTGGCCACCAGAACTTCATGTCTTGCGAATAGTCTTGCGGAGGCAGGTTCTTGCAGTCGCGGAAGTTGATTATTCCGCCGTATAGCTTGTCCCATCCCCAGTCCCACGACCAGTTGAAAATGGTCAATGCAGTATCCATCAGGCTCTTATCCCAGCCGCGCAGCCTTGCTTCTTCCATAATAAACCACGCCGTTTCGAGGCAATGGCCCGGGTTGATCGTACGCGCCATGTTGGTATTGATGAATTCTCCGTCGGGCCCGACAGTCTCTAAGAGCGCCTTGAATTCGGGGTGCATGAAATATCTTCGTAGTTTGTCAATAGACTCGTCGATCTGTGCGGTCAGCTTGGGATCGTCAATAACGGCACGTATGCGCGAGCCCACATTGATGAGGATCATAACGATGGAGTGGCTCTGCAGTTTCACTTCGGGTTCGAACTTGGGCGTAAGGAAGCCCGGAGTGGTGAGAAAACGCTGCGTATCGCTGAAAATCTTCATGGCTTTGTCGGCATAATTTTTGTCGCCTGTGGCCAACGCATATTCGGACATGGCTATAGCAGCGAATGTTTCAGAGAACACATAGCGACGCTTGCGTAGAGGTTTGCCATCGGCAGTGACAGAGAAATACATGTGTCCGTCGTCGTCAAAGCAGTGTTTCTCTATGAAGTCGAGCGTGCTTTTGGCGGCGTGTAGCCATTCTTCGTTCTTCTCTATGTTGTTGTAGGCAAAAGCACAGATAAAGGCAAAACGTCCTTGGAACCATACTGACTTGGTGGTGTCCATCAGCGAACCGTCGCGATCAAGACAAGTATATATTCCTCCATGCTGACGATCCAGCCCATGTTTCAGCCAAAACGGCATAATGTTTTGCGTGAGATCGCGCTTGTATGAGTTTGCCCAAAACTCAAGATATTCAGTCTTATTCATACGCTGTGTGTTTTAAAGTTATCATTGTGTTTTATTGATTCAAATACTTCTCGATACCTGTTTTGAGTGCATTCCGGTAATCATACTTGCGCACATGTACCATATCGAAAACGAAATGGCCGTCGGATGCGTTGATGCAGGCATAGATATTGGTGAGCAATGAAATAAAAGCATAGGTTCTATTTTTAGCTAAAGCATAATATTGATGGAGTATTTTGTGCAAATATAGGCTTAATTACACTAACTTCCAAAATATTTTCGACAAATCTTTGGTCGATACTTAATATTTTTGTAAATTGCACCCGAGTTTAATTCAAATATTAAATAACTAAACCTTAATTAATAAAATGGTAAGCAGAAGGAAATTTATTAAGAAAACAATGCTTGCAGGCCTATCGGCCGTGGTGGCTCCACAGTTGCTAAACGCCAAAGAGAGGCTGTTGCCGCAGAGGCAACCGGTACTGCCTAAAGAAACCAGTGGCGTCTCTCGCTATCTTGTAAAGAAGAATAATGGCTTGCGAATAACAGGAACTTTCTTAGACGAAATATCGCACGACATCCCTCATCAGAACTGGGGAGAGAAGGAATGGGAGCAGGATTTCCGTTACATGAAGGCCATCGGCATTGACACGGTGATCGTTATTCGTTCGGGATATCGCAAGTTCATTACCTATCCTTCACCTTATTTATTAAAGAAAGGATGCTATATGCCTTCGGTAGACCTGATCGACATGTTTCTCAGGTTGGCAGACAAATACGGAATGAAGTTCTATTTCGGCCTTTACGATTCGGGGCATTACTGGGACACGGGCGATATGTCGCAGGAATTGGAAGATAACAAATATGTCATTGAAGAGGCATGGAAGCTTTATGGAAAGCACAAAAGTTTCAAAGGGTGGTATATAAGTACGGAGATAAGCCGGCAGACAAAAGGTGCCATCAATACGTTTCACACGATGGGCAAGCAATGTAAAGACGTGTCGGGAGGACTGCCTGTCTTCATTTCTCCGTGGATAGACGGTAAAAAGGCCGTAATGGGTACGGGCAAAATGACGAACGATCAAGCAGTCTCCGTGCAGCAACACGAAAAGGAATGGAATGAAATTTTCGACGGTATACACGATGTGGTAGACGCTTGTGCATTCCAAGATGGACACATAGACTACGATGAATTGGATGCTTTCTTTACCGTAAACAAGAAGTTGGCAGATAAATACGGCATGCAATGTTGGACAAACGCCGAGACTTTCGACCGCGACATGCCGATACATTTTCTGCCGATAAAGTTTGATAAGCTGCGTCTGAAGCTGGAAGCAGCGCACAAATGCGGCTACGATAAGGGCATCACGTTTGAATTCTCTCACTTTATGAGCCCGCAATCGGCCTATATCCAAGCCCATCATCTTTACGACAGATACAAGGAATACTTTAATATAAAGTAAGCTTGAATGCAGGTATAGCAACAATATATACATCGCGTAGCCGTTTTAGATATATCGTCAACCGGTCTTATATAACATATCTAAGTGCTTTAGGCAAACTATCTATTCCGCTTAAACAAGTTATGTAATAATGCCATGAGCAGCAACTTGTTATAGCAGCCTAAAAGCCTATGTAAGCAGGTCGACTGAAATGTTCGACCAAAAAATATACAAAATCATCGAAATTACCATAAAATAAAACAATAACAATGAATACATCCGTAAGATTTGGGTATATAGTTTTTCTGTCGATCGTTGCCGCTGCGGGCGGTCTGTTGTTCGGATACGACACTGCAGTGATATCTGGAACGATAGAACAAGTAACCTCTCAATTCTCTCTCAACACCCTGCAGCAAGGCTGGTACGTGGGTTGTGCACTGATAGGCTCCATTTTGGGCGTTGCTTCTGCGGGAATTATGAGCGACAGATTGGGCAGGCGTCCCACAATGTTTATCTCTGCATTCCTTTTCACTCTGTCGGCTGTTGGCTGTGCTGCCAGTCCCAGTTTCTCATGGCTGATATTTTATCGTCTCATAGGGGGTGTGGGCATTGGTATCGTATCTATCGTTGCGCCGATGTACATTTCAGAGATTGCCGTCACAACCTATCGGGGCAGGCTGGTTTCGCTTTATCAATTGGCCATCACCGTGGGCTTTCTCGCAGCCTATTTCGTTAACTATCTCTTGCTCGACCTATCGGAGTCTTCTACATTCTCGGCGGGATGGATGCAGCTTGTTTTTGCAGATGAGGTTTGGAGAGGCATGCTCGGCATGGAAACCTTGCCCGCTGCAACGTTCTTTTTAATTCTGTTTTTCATTCCCGAAAGTCCTAGATGGTTCATCGTAAAAGCAAAGGAAAACAAGGCAAAGCATATCTTTTCGAGGATTTACCGGAACAACGACGATGTGGAAAGGCAGATCGCAGACACGACGTCTATGCTGTCTTCCGAAGCAAAATCGGAGTGGCGCGAGCTGCTTCGCCCGGGTATATTGAAAGCAGTTATTATCGGTGTGTGCATCGCCATATTGGGACAGTTCATGGGAGTGAATGCCGTACTCTACTATGGTCCGTCTATTTTCAAGGAAGCAGGCATGAACGATCCGCTGTTCTGTCAGGTTCTGGTGGGCGTTGTCAATATGCTTACAACAGTTATCGCCATGCTTATTATAGATAAGGTGGGGCGTCATAAGCTGATTTATTACGGTGTGTCGGGCATGATCGCGTCTCTTATTCTCATTGCTGTGTACTTCATGTTCTCTTATATGTTTTCGGTTTACTTCATGCTTACCTTCTTTCTTATCTATGTCTTTTGCTGTGCCATCTCCATCAGTGCCGTTGTATGGGTTCTACTCTCGGAGATGTATCCTAACAGTGTGCGCGGATTAGCTATGTCGATAGCTGGTTTTTCCCTTTGGATAGGTACATATCTTATCGGACAACTTACGCCTTGGATGCTCGAGAACCTGTCTCCGGCAGGAACGTTCGTGCTGTTTGCCGTGATGTGCATCCCCTATATGCTCATTATGTGGAAACTTGTTCCCGAGACAGCAGGCATGTCTTTGGAAGATATCGAGCGTTATTGGACGAAAGAAAAGAACGAAAAACAATCATAAGGATATGAAAAGACTGCTTGCTATCGCATTGGTTATGGAGCTTGCCACACAACTGTGTGCAGGAAAACGGGCGCTGATATGGTTCAATGGAGAAGCTAATTTCCTAAAAAGGAATGTCTCTGGGAAACTTAAATATTAAAAATATGAGACGAATAATAGGGATTATCATGCTCTTGCTGCTGCCGACAGCAGGTGTTTTTGCCAAGATTGACTACGAAAACAAGATACTTGGTACAGACAGAAATATCTCCTACACCGGTCGTACGGAAAGAACGACCGACGGAACCGTGAGCTACGATTGGGTTGGAACTTACTTTCAGACCGACTTCACCGGCGGTTCCATCGCCGTAAACATTTCTGATACGGGCACGAGTTTCCACAATCTATTTATTGATGGGAAGCTGATTAAGAAAATCAAAGTTAATGGCAATGAATCTCATAACGTGGTGTTGGCCGACGGACTTGACAGAGGTGTTCACCGACTTTGCCTGCAGAAATGCACCGAAGGGGAATATGGACGTACGACTATTCACGGTCTCTGCCTTGCAAGAGGTGGCACCTTGAAAGCCGTTGCCCCCAAGGAAAGGATGATAGAAGTTATTGGTGACTCTTATACTTGCGGCTTCGGTACGGAAAGTAATAACGCAAATGATAGGTTTCAGCTGGAGACCGAGAATTGTAATAAGGCGTACGGATGTATCATTGCGCGCTATTTTAATGCCGACTATGTACTGGTAGCTCACTCCGGACAGGGATTGATCAAAGATTGGGGCGACACGGTACAAGTGTCGGTACAAAACATGACGACCCGTTACCTGCAGGTGTACGATGATCATAACCGTAAAACTTACGACTTCAAGGAGTATCGTCCGCAGCTTGTTATTATCAATCTCGGCACCAACGACTTCGCTTCGGGGGCCATACCTACCGCCGAACAGTACGTTAACGCTTATCTGAAACTCATAGACACCGTTAAACTGCACTATGGAGACATTCCTGTCTTTTGCATAATACCCTATTCGGCAGGGCTCTATCTCACAGCATGTCTTCGCCAATTGAAAGAGAAAACCGCCGCGCATAATCATATCTATGTGGCTTCTCCGATGCCGGATATCATCACGCAAGACTATGATATGGGTGCTGCATGGCACCCGAATTACCAAGGGCAACGCAAGATTGCCATGACGCTTATTCCGCAAATATCGGCCATCATGGGGTGGCAACTAAATTCGTACGACCTATGATAAATATGTTTCAAAATGACAAAGACTCGAAGAACAGCATCATTAAGAGCAAAATCATCGAGTATATCATTCTTAACGGTAACTCCACGAATACAGATCTCTCGAAAGAACTGAATTTAAGTGTGCCGACCGTGTCAAAAATCATCAATGAAATGTGTGAAGATAGTTTCGTGATAGAATACGGAAAGTTGGAAACTACAGAAGGTAGAAAGCCCAACCTGTATGGATTGAACCCCGATTCAGGCTATTTCATCGGCGTAGATATCAAACAAAATACGGTAAATATCGGTCAGATGAACTTCAGGGGAGACCTTGTAGAACTCTCGATGGACGAGCCTTACCAGTTCCAAAATACGCCCGAAGCACTCGATGAACTGTGCGTGCACATTCAACATTTCATCGATAACCTGAATATAGCTCGCGAGAAAATACTCGATATAAACATCAATATCTCTGGACGTGTAAACCCCGACACGGGCTACAGTTACAGTCTGTTTAACTTTTCAGAGGTGCCGCTTACCAAGTTGTTATCCGATAAAATAGGTTGTCAAGTAACGATAGACAATGATACGAGAGCTATGACTTTCGGTGAATATATGAAAGGTTGCGTAAAAGGTGAGAAGGATATATTGTTTGTAAATCTTAGTTGGGGGCTCGGATTAGGTATCGTTATTGATGGAAATCTCTATAAAGGTAAGTCGGGATTTTCAGGAGAGTTCGGTCACATGCCGGCATTCGACAACGAGATTATCTGTCATTGCGGTAAGAAAGGATGTCTCGAAACCGAAGCATCAGGCAAGGCATTCATACGCATTGTCAGCGAAAGAATTAAAAATGGAGAAACTTCAATATTGCCCGACAGCGGCAATGAGGAATATTCACTGGAAGAACTTATCGATGCTACCAATCGTGAGGATCCTCTCTGTCTCGATGTCCTTGAAAGTATAGGGCAGAAACTCGGTAAGGCCATCGCCACATTAATAAATATCTTCAATCCCGACTTGGTTGTTATCGGTGGGACGATGTCGCAAACAGGAAACTTGCTTATGCACTCCATCAATACTTCTATCTTGAAGTATTCGTTGAATCTTGTCAATAAAGACACTAAAATTTGTATTTCGAAGCTGAAAGACCGTGCAGGTGTCATCGGTGCCTGCATGCTGGCTCGCAAGTCGGTGCTTGATGCATAGTCAACATACATCATGAATAGAAATTAATTTATCGTGAAAAAATAGCACAGGACGCAGGTAAAACTATTTATTTCTCCAAGGTTTTTATCTTTTGTTTTGATGGGTGGTTGCACGTTTTTTATTAATTTTGCAGCGATAACAAACACTTATAAGACATGAGAAAAGCTATAACATTTATTTTATTATTGTTGTCTACGGCGTTTGCTAACGCCCAAATAGTAAATCCGGTTCATGCCTCATCACAGTTGAAAACCGATGGAAGCGCTATCGGAGAGATTGTTTTCAGTTTGAAAATCGATGCCGGATGGCACGTATATTCTTCTAACCTTGGTTCCGAAGGGCCGATACAAGCGTCTTTCCATGTCGTGAAAATGGAAGGTGCAGAGCCGGTGGGCAGTCTTACACACCGTGGAAACGAGATATCGAAGTATGATAATGTGTTCGGTATGCGGCTACGTTACTTTGAAAACAGCGTACAATTCATTCAAAAAGTAAAATTCATAAAGCCCGATTACAAGATAGATGCCTACCTCGAGTATGGTGCATGTAACGATCAGAGTTGTATGCCACCGCAGCAAATTTCAATTATTAAATCAGGTAAATCGCCCTCCGTAGACGCTAAAGCAGTCAAAGAGGAACCGAAAAAGGAGGCCATAAAGACGGAGAAATCACAAGAAACGACAACTGATAGCACCGTTTCGGCAGTTCTTGTGCCTGCTGTGGTACAGACAGATTCAAGCAAAACCGTTGTTGCAGGCAACCTTTGGAACCCTGTTATTAAAGAAATGCGCGCTTTTGACGGTACTCCTACCGACAGTAACAGCTCGTTGATTTACATTTTCTTTATGGGATTCTTGGGCGGAATGCTCGCTCTATTCACGCCGTGTGTGTGGCCTATCATCCCCATGACGGTGAGTTTCTTCCTGAAACGTTCTAAAAATCGTGCCAAAGGACTGCGTGATGCCGTCACTTACGGCATATCTATTATCGTGATATTCCTCATGCTCGGTCTTCTTGTCACGTCTATCTACGATCCTCACAAGTTGAACGAGCTGGCCACAAGTGCCGTGTTCAATATCCTTTTCTTCCTGATGTTGGTTGTTTTCGCCTTATCCTTTTTCGGTTGGTTTGAGCTTCGACTGCCCGCATCATGGGGCAATAAGGTAGATAGCAAAGCCTCTGCTACCACTGGTTTATTGTCTATTTTCCTCATGGCACTTACGCTTGTGCTCGTTTCTTTCTCGTGCACAGCTCCCATTGTAGGGCTTCTGCTTGTCGAAGCCGCCACATCTGGTAATCTTATTGGGCCTGCCATCGGCATGTTTGGCTTCGCTTTGGCGCTGGCATTGCCGTTCACTTTGTTCGCTATCTTTCCCTCTTGGCTCAAACAGGTGCCTAAGTCGGGCTCGTGGATGAACACGATCAAGATTGTTCTCGGGTTCATAGAACTGGCTTTTGCACTAAAGTTTCTGTCGGTAGCCGACCTTGCTTACGGTTGGCACATCCTTGATCGTGAAGTGTTCTTGTCGCTTTGGATCGTGATATTCGGCCTGCTCGGTCTGTATCTCATCGGTAAATTAAAGTTTCAGAGCGATATGGTAAGCGGTGAAAACAAGCCCATGTCGGTGGCGTGCATCATGCTCGGTCTCTGTTCTTTGGCTTTCTCGGTCTATATGGTGCCCGGTCTATGGGGCGCACCCTGTAAGGCTGTAAGTGCTTTTGCACCCCCCATCAGCACACAGGATTTCAATCTAAGCACCCACGAAGTACGTGCTACTTACACTAACTATGAAGAAGGAATGGCCGCAGCTGCCCGAGAAGGCAAGCCGGCATTTATAGATTTCACCGGTTTTGGCTGCGTAAACTGCCGAAAGATGGAGGCTGCAGTGTGGACAGATGCTTCGGTTGCCGACGTGCTAACGAAAGATTATGTGCTCATTTCGCTCTTTGTAGACGACAAGACACCGCTTGCTGCACCGATAGAAATCATGGAGAACGGTCAGAAACATACGCTTCGTACCATCGGAGATAAGTGGAGTTACCTGCAACGCAGTAAGTTTGGCGCCAACACACAGCCGTTCTATGTGCCTGTAGATAACGATGGAAACCCGTTGGCCGGCTCTTTCAGCTACAAAGAAGATGTGTCTGCTTTCCTCGGTTTCCTCAACAAAGGATTGCGGAATTATAAAAAACGCTGACAGTGCGCATATTTTACGGAACAAAACCCCACGGTATCGGGCTTCAAGATACCTGTGGTTTTGTTCTTTCCAAGCCTTTCTTTATTATTCATACCCATCTATCGAATTCCATAAAAACAACAAACGATGCTTGATAACGCTACGAAAACCCAAATTCTCCGGCTGATCAATCGCGAGGTAGTGCCCGCTGTAGGCTGCACAGAGCCTATGGCTGTGGCGCTTTGTACGGCAAAGGCTGCTGAAACACTCGGTATGCGTCCGCAGAAGATAACGGCCTTGTTGAGCGCGAACATACTGAAAAACGCTATGGGAGTGGGTATTCCGGGCACAGGGATGATAGGTTTGCCCATCGCCATTGCTCTTGGAGCTATCGTCGGGCGGTCGGAATATCAGCTCGAAGTCATTAAAGACCTCACGCCGGAGGCGCTGTCCGAGGGCAAGGCATTCATCGATGAACGCCGTATAGACATCCGGTTGAAAAAGATAACCGAGAAACTTTACATCGAAATACGGTGCGAAGCGGAGGGCAATACGGCCGTGGCAGTCATCGCAGGTGGCCATACAGACTTCATACGCGTGGAGCGTAACGGCGACATATGGCTCGACCGTTCCCGACAGGCGGTCGAAACAACGGAAGAAAAAGACGTTTCGCTGAACCTGAAGATGGTTTATGATTTCGCTACAACTACGCCAATCAACGATCTGCGCTTCATTCTAAAGACTAAAGATTATAATCTCAAGGCCGCCGAAGAGTCGCGCAAAGGCAATTACGGTCACTGTCTCGGCAAGACGATGGATAGGCCCTTGAGCCACGGAATATTCGGAAACAGCATCTTCTCGCATATTCTTTCAAAGACAGCCTCGGCATGTGACGCCCGTATGGGGGGAGCTATGATCCCCGTAATGAGCAACAGCGGCTCCGGCAACCAAGGTATATGTGCCACAAACCCCGTGGTTGTGTTTGCTATGGAGAACGAAAACACCGAAGAGGAGCTTATTCGAGCGCTCACATTAAGCCATCTCACAGCCATATACATCAAACAGAGTCTCGGCAAACTGTCGGCCCTTTGCGGCTGTGTGGTGGCAAGTATCGGTTCGAGTTGCGGCATTACTTACCTCATGGGTGGCGACTACAACCGCATCTGCCATGCCGTAAAGAATATGATTGCCAATCTTACCGGTATGATATGCGACGGAGCGAAGCCCAGCTGCTCACTTAAAATCTGTTCAGGTGTAAGCACTGCGCTGCTTTCGGCGCTGCTCTCTATGGAAGGAAAGCACGTAACAGCGGCCGAAGGCATTATAGATGAAGATGTAGACCGCAGCATCCATAACCTTACGAGCATAGGTAAAGATGCCATGTGTGCCACAGACGACATGGTTCTGCACATTATGACGAGCAAACAGAATTGCTGATCGGCGGACATAAACATCCACCCCATAAAACAACCTATGCAACAGTGGATTACTTACATTGCAAGAGTTGTTTTATTACAGTGTCTGTCTAAGATCGCCAGACACCCCGTTTAAAGTACTTAGACAGACCGTTTAAAGGCGATAGATGGCATATTTATCTGAGAGAGATAGTAAGAGTAAGTTTCAAAAAGGGTGAATAATACCGCATCTTTTCATGCATTTTCTTTGCCAAATGCAAATTTATTTGTAAATTGGCACCGCCTTTCTATGAGGCATAGGTCATGAAAGACCTAAAATTATACAACTACCTAACATTCGTAAAAGAACACGACATGATTATCCTATACAAAAGATATTGCTCCCCAAAAGTCCTATTCTCTTGCATCGCTTTGCTGTTTGCCGTTGGTGATGCATCTGCTTCTACCGCACGGGCGGCCGACTCTTTGGCAACAGACGATTGGGCCATTGTGAACGTATCGGTTTGCAATCTGCGACAGGCCGGCGATTACAATGCAGGACAAGCTTCGCAGGCGTTGCTCGGTATGCCCCTGCGCGTGAATCAAAAGAGCGGTGCATGGCTGCAAGTTACCACCCCCGACGATTATGAGTCGTGGGTATTGGCACAGACGGTGCAACAGGTTAGCCGAGCCGAGCTCACTGCATGGAATACAGGCAGGCAGGTTGTGGTTACTGCCCTGTATGCTTTTGTATACACCAAGCCCGATGTAGCGGCGCAAACCGTGAGCGATGTGGCAGCCGGAGACCGCCTGAAGCTGCTCGGCAAGCATGGTATGTTTTTCCATGTGGGCTATCCCGACGGGCGCAGAGGATATCTGCATGTGCGCAACGGACAGGAGATAAGGGCGTGGCGCAGAGCTGTCAAACGTAATGCACAGAGTATCATTGCCTCGGCTAAACGGCTTATGGGACTGCCATACATGTGGGGCGGTACGAGTACGAAAGGGGTGGATTGTAGCGGCTTCGTGCGTACGACGTTGTTGATGCACGACATTATTATTCCTCGCGACGCCTCGCAGCAGGCTTACAAAGGTGAACATCTGGAGATAGCACCCGACTTCGCCAATCTCGTAGCGGGCGATTTGGTGTTCTTCGGCTCACGTGATGAGCAGACAGGCAAGCCGCATGTGAGTCATGTAGGCATCTATCTGGGCGATAAGAAATTTATTCATTCGCTCGGGTTTGTGCATATCAACAGCTTCAATCCGCAGGATAAAGAGTACGACGAGTACGATTTGAACCGGTTGTTGTGGGCTCAACGAGTGCTACCCTATATAAATAAAGAAGACGGTATGAGCACCACCGATCGCAATTCTTATTACAAATAAACGCCGGTCGGCATAAAAACGAAAGATATTCCACATAACAAGAAAAATTATGAGTAACAGACGAGAGTTTCTGAAAAAGGCTACGTTGGCCACAGTGGGGGCGGCCGTCTCCATCAACAAGGCAGACGCCATCGGCAAGATGGTGCTCCCTTTATTCAATGTCAATAGGAAAGCCGGCCATACAGGCAGGCTCGAAATGAAGTTCTTTCCCTATGAATTGAAATTGCGCCATGTGTTTACCGTGGCTTCTTACTCGCGCTCGACCACTCCCGACGTACAGTTAGAGATTACATACGACGGTGTTACGGGCTACGGAGAGGCCTCTATGCCGCAATATCTCGGGCAGTCGGTGGCGAGTGTCACGGCATTTTTAAGCAAAGTAGATCTCGGTCAGTTCCACGATCCGTTCCAGTTAGAAGACATTTTGAGTTATGTAGACGGCTTATCTGCAGGGGATACGGCAGCCAAAGCGGCCATCGACATCGCTTTGCATGATCTTGTAGGTAAGCTGCTCGGTGCTCCGTGGTATAAAATATGGGGACTTAACAAGGCTAAAGCGCCTTCTACCACCTTTACAATAGGCATTGATACATCCGAAGTGGTAAGACAAAAAACACGGGAATGTGCCGACAGGTTCAATATATTAAAGGTGAAGCTGGGACGCGACAACGATAAAGAGCTGATAGAAACCATTCGAGGGGTGACAAAACTACCGATTGCCGTAGACGTAAACCAAGGATGGAAAGACCGACAGATGGCTCTCGATATGATATACTGGCTGAAAGAGCGTGGTATCGTGATGGTGGAACAGCCCATGCCTAAGGAACAAAAGGACGATATTGCGTGGATAACGCAGCAAAGTCCGCTGCCTATCTTCGCCGATGAGGCTATACAGAGGCTGAAAGACATCAAGAATGTGGAAGGGGCCTATTCGGGTATCAACATTAAGCTGATGAAATGTACGGGTATGCGCGAGGCTTGGAAGATGCTGAACTATGCACGCGCCATCGGTATGAAAGTCATGGTGGGCTGCATGACGGAAACTTCGTGCGCTGTAAGTGCTGCGGCTCAGCTGTCTCCGGCCGTAGACTTCGCCGATTTGGACGGTAACCTGCTCATCGCAAACGACCGTTTCAAAGGTATGGAAGTGGTGAAAGGACGGATTACACTGCCCAATCGTCCGGGCATTGGCATAGTGAAAATATCACCGAAAGCATAACTCGCTGATCACATGATGACACACTATCGCCTACATATCGCCCTTGCGCTCGTATTCTTGAGCTGTTTCATGGCTGCCGAAGCGCAGTTGCAACCCGCCGATCTGCACCATCGGCTACTGACAGACTTCAATAAAAGCCACGACGAGGTGAAAAACTATATCCGGAGATATATACCGGATGCGACCGACGAACAGATGGAACAGTGGGAGCAGACAAAGGCTCTGGAGACAATGGTTATAGACGGTAAGAAGCGTTATTTCCACAATGCGGCGCCCAATCTGTTCCGTATAGACCCCGAATGTGCCCGTATCAAAGCGGCGAAAGACGGCATAAAGGTGGAAGGTTCCGAAGAGATAAACAAGGAAAACGTGCCTCTGATTATCAGAAATGCGGCGAAAGACGGCCTGCGGATAGCCGAACCGAAACGACACCGCGTTACTTATACACTGACAGTAGAGGCAGATGCCGTGCCTGAAGGGCAAATTATTCGCTGCTGGTTGCCTTTTCCGCGAACGGATATAGCACGACAAACCGACGTAAAACTGCTGAGTACATCTGAAAAGAGTTACAAACGTTCTCCCGAAAGTTGTGCCCATTCCACTCTGTACATGGAGAAAAGAGCTGAAAAAGGTAAGCCCACGGTGTTTCAAGAGGTTTTTGAATACACATCTAAAGGATGCTGGTACGACCTACAACCCAAACAAATAAAACCCTATAATACGCGCACTTTATTATATAAGAAGTACACCTCAGAACGCGATCAGCACATCTTATTCACACCACGACTGCGCTGCATTGCCGACAGTCTTACCCGCGGTGAGCGACATCCATTGCTGAAAGCGAAAAAAATCTTTGCATGGATCGATGCTAACTTTCCTTGGGCATCGGCACGTGAGTATTCTACGATTAAGAATATTCCTGAATATGTGATGGAAAATCGTCACGGAGATTGCGGACAGGTGACACTACTTTTTCTTACGCTTTGCCGTATCAGCGGCATTCCGGCCCGTTTCGAAAGTGGTTTTATGATGCATCCGGGCAGCGAAAACCTACATGATTGGGGCGAAATTTACTTCGAAGGTTTGGGATGGGTGCCCGTAGACATGTCATTCGGTATGCCGTCTTACGCTGTCAACGAGCAAGAACGCTGGTTTTTCCTCGGTGGAATAGATTCGTGGCGTATGGTGGTTAACACCGATTTTGGTATGCCCTTATGGCCCGAAAAGAACTTTCCGCGCAGTGAAACGGTAGACTTTCAACGCGGAGAAGTAGAATGGGCCGGCGGTAACTTGTATTTCGACCAGTGGTCGTGGGATTTGGAAGTTACGCCTATAGAAATACCTTCGCCATAAAGTGAATAAGTCTTTATCTCCTAAATCAATTTAAAACTATCCTCAGAAATATCTTACATGGATGCACTAACCATTGTTATCACGATTATGGTCTATTCCTATTGTTATTCTCGGTTTCTTATTTTGTCGGTCGTAAGACCGACAATACCGGTTTCTTTTGTCGGTAATCGTAAATCGAAATGGTGGGTGTAGTCATTGCTACAATGGGTTCTTTCGTATCCTGCGTTACTTTTGCCAGCGTACCACGGCTTTGGCCTCTAATAGTTTGTTTCGGCAGCAGTCATAATGATATAGGGCGACGAAAATGTTGTTGATTTGTGCCCGTCGCTTTTTTATCAGTTATTTCTTTATCTGTTTACGCTAATATCCGCTTGGCCATTTGTCATAATGGAAATAGCCAAGGCTATACTACAGGTTGGAACTTTGCTTTCGGTGTATTGGTTATCTCTTTAGTGCCTGTGAGACAGGCATTATTTTGTAAAGTTTGGGAACTGACGTAGAACGCAGATATAATGATGTTGAACGAAGAATAAGTATTATTTCTTGTTATGGTTACTTTGCTCTGTGCATGTAAAGATACGGAACGCCTCGTTCTCAAATGCTTGGTAGGTAAGGAAACAAAAGAAGAAAGTTATAAAAGTTGCTGGATTTCTTGTAAATCCTTGATGTTTTTCAGGTTGTCCATAATAATTTTTACTTCATCGCGGTCATGTACTTTTAATTCAATGATACCATCGAAGATGCCTTGGTCGCTCGATATGGTTATTTTTTGTATGTTGGTATCGAGTTTCCCAGAAATGATTTCGGCCACATCTTGCAGCATTCCTTTTCGGTCGATGCCTTGGATTTTGATGCTTGCATTGAAATATAATTGCTTATGCATGTCCCACTTGGCATCAAGGATACGGTTCCCGAAACTTGATTTTAGTCGGTTCGCTATCGGACATGTGCGTTTGTGTATTTCAATTTGGTTCTTATTGTCAATATAGCCTAATGTATCATCGCCTGGTATGGGATGGCAGCAGTTGGGGAAAATAAATGTGTTGATATTATCTTCGGTGATGACGACGGGCTTTTTTTTGTTAAAGTCTTTACCCACAACGATAAATTGTCTGTCGCCTTGTGAGTTGTCTAGCTTCTTATCATGGTTGAAGAACGGCATGTATCGGCGCCAGCCCCCCGAAGTGTTTCCCCGTTTGTTTTTGCCGAGCAATTCGTTGAGGTCCCTTTCTTCTAAGATTATGCTTTTTTCCCCGATTGCGAGGAAAAGACTTTCGTGTTTTTGAATCTCATGGAGAGTACATAGTCTGTCAATGACAGAGGTGGTCATCTCCATATCATTCTCTTTCAGCCATTCGGCCAGAATAGTTTCACCTTTTTTTTGTATTTCTCTATTGTCGCGTCGCAGAATAGCTTGTATCTTGGCCTTGGCCTTGGCTGTAGAGACAAAATTAATCCATGACGGTTGTACATGCTGTGACTTACTGGTGAGTATCTCTACTTGGTCGCCGCTCTGAAGTTTGTGACTTAGCGGTACGAGCTTATGGTTCACCTTTGCACCGATACAATGACTGCCGAGGAAAGTATGTATTTGGAATGCAAAGTCTAAAGCTGTACAGCCTGCAGGCATGGTCTTGATTTCACCTTTTGGGGTAAATACAAAAATCTCTGATGCAAAGAGGTTTAGTTTGATGGCATCAAGAAAATCCATGGCATCAGGTTGCGGATCATCCAATATTTCTTTGATTGTACGCAGCCAGTCGTTCAGTTCGCCTTCATCTTCGGTGATCTCTCCCTCTTCTTTATATTTCCAATGAGCTGCAAATCCTTGTTCGGCAATCTCGTTCATGCGGTCACTACGAATTTGTACTTCGATCCATTGTCCTTGTTTACTCATCAATGTAACATGCAAAGCCTGATAACCGTTGGCTTTCGGGTGGTTGAGCCAATCGCGTAGGCGGTCCGGATGTGATTTATAGATTTTGCTGATGGCTACATATATCTGGAAACATTCGTTGATTTCTTCTTCGCGTATCTTGGGGGTAAAGATAATTCTTACGGCAAGGATGTCGTAAATTTCGTCGAATGTAACGTGTTTTGTCTGCATCTTATTCCAAATAGAATAAGGACTCTTTACACGTGCTTTGATCTCATATTGTATGCCCATTTTATCAAGGGCTTCTCGGATGGGAGTGGTGAACTGCAGAAAGAGTTTGTCGCGTTCTTCTTTTGTGAATGAAAGCTTATTGGTGATATTCTCGTATTCCTGTGGATGTTCGAACTTGAAGCTCAGGTTTTCGAGCTCGGTTTTGATTTTATTCAGTCCGAGACGATTGGCTAAGGGGGCGTATATATATATGGTCTCTCCCGCAATCTTATATTGTTTGTTGGGTGGTTGACTGGCTAAGGTACGCATGTTGTGCAGACGATCGCATATCTTGATGAGTATCACACGAATATCATCACTCATGGTGAGTAGTAATTTCTTGAAGTTCTCTGCTTGAGCTGATGCCTTGTCACCAAAGATACCTCCAGATATTTTGGTCAGCCCGTCAACAATCTGTGCAATCTTTGGACCGAAAATATTCTCTATGTCTTCCACTGTGTAGTCAGTATCTTCTACTACATCGTGGAGGAGTGCTGAGCAAATACTCGTTGAACCGAGACCCATTTCTTCACAGGCAATTTGTGCTACAGCAATAGGATGCATGATATAGGGCTCGCCGGATAGGCGACGTACTCCTTTATGTGCCTGCCTTGCAAAATGGAATGCTTTGGTGATAATGTCTACTTTTTTACGATGACGCGATGCCAAATACGTATCTAGCAGGTGTTGAAACGATTTGTTGATCATCCTGTCCTCGATAGTCTCCTCTTTTTTTTCTTTTTGCGTCATATCATCAGTTTCATATTACTCCATATTCGCAGTATCCTATCTTTATAGTATTATTTTACCTTTAGTTTTTTACCGGCACGGATATTCGATCCACTGATTCCGTTCAACTTCTTTAATGTTTTTACGGTGGTATGATTTCGTGCTGCTATCTCTGATAGCGTATCTCCTTCACGTATGGTTATGCTTTTACCAGCTTCAGCACGTTGTTTATGTTTCTTTTTGTCTTTTTTTATCCTTTTACTTCGACTATACGTGTGAACGTGCGTATACGTGGGTATGTCGTCATTAACTTCAACTTCGGTACGCTTGTTCAGTAAGTCTGCGTTATAAGCATAAATAGCATCTTCTTTGTCAATGAACGCATTAATCTTTGAGACAGGCAGTCTGAGGGGCGAAGGTTTGGTGCTACCGTTTACTATATTATGACGATATTGCGGATTTAAGTCTTTCAGCTGTTCTGCATTGATATTGAGCACATGGGCAATTTGGTCGAAATGTATATCTCGATTCACTACGATTGTATCTGTCTTCATGGGGAGTTCCGTTACCATAGGACATATATTGTGATCACAATAGTAATTCATGATGTAGTTGGCTGCTATAAATGCCGGTACATAACCGCGCGTTTCTTTTGGTAAATAGGGATATATTTGCCAATAATCGGTTTCTCCTTTTGCTCGGTGTATAGCTTTGCTAATTTTATCAGGACCACAGTTATAGGCTGCGATTACAAGATTCCAATCGCCGAATATCTTATAAAGATCTTTTAAATAATGGGCAGCTGCGTAAGAAGACTTTACAGGATCGCGACGTTCATCTACCAAAGAGTTTACATCCAATCCATATCTTTTGCCGGTTGCGAGCATGAATTGCCAAAGGCCGGTAGCACCCACACGCGATACCGCTTTTGGGTTTAGACCAGATTCTATAACAGGAAGATACTTTAATTCCAAAGGTAGACCGTAGTTTTCAAGAGCCTGTTCGAAGATAGGCATATAGAAATTGGTCGTTCCTAACATGATACTGACTGAACGGCGTAATCTCCCGCTGTATCTATCAATAAACTTTTGCACAACATCGTTGTAAGGCATTTCGATGACGGTAGGGAGTTTACTGAGTCGCTCCTTGTATACGTGTTTGGCATACATTGGATTGATATTAGGCATATTGCAATTTGTATCAGGTCTCAGATAAGTCCGGGTATTGTATAGGTGTAAGAGACTATCTACACCGGATGTCATCGCTTCCGGCAAATCGATAACCTCCTTTTTTCCATGCTGATTGGTAACTGTAATCTCTGTTTCGTCATCATTGTTCTGTGCTTGTATATTTCCTGCACAGCATAAAGATGTCATTATTATCAGCAATAATTTAAATCTTTCCATTCTGTTTTTTTATGTTCTGTATCTTTTAGAAATTAATACTGCATTGTAGTCCTATCCCTGCTGAATTAAGCGGATTTCTACTGGTATTTCCGTTGATAATGGCGGGTGATATGCGAAGCGTAAGATTATCAGAAATGTCAAATTCCGATAGCGAGGCGTCCACATAAGCATCAATAACCGATAAGGCATATATACCGATCATGGTGAATATACTTAGATCACGCCATCGGCGATACCGGTCTTTACGCTTTCTGAATAGTTCTTGATATCTTTCTATGTTGTCTGGTGTTATTTTATTACCGAGATGAAGAAACTGGTCATAGCTATGAGTTTGCGAATCATTATCTACCAAGTCCATGTATGCTTGCGAATAGTCGCGATACATTTGATTGTTCCAACGCAGAGCGTAGACACCCCCCACAAAGCCTCCATAGACAATAGGTAATTTCCAATACTTACGATTATATATTTGTCCGGCACCGGGCAATACAATCGCAAGCCATAATGCCCGCTTAGGACTGGGGCGCCATGTGTCCCAGTCATGTTTGTTTTTTTTTATTACTTTACTTGCCTGTGGCAGTAACGTGGTATCTTTTCGTATCGATATCGTCTTAAACTCACTATTTGTTCCCCTCGTGTCGGACAATACAGTCTGTATGGTATCGGTTTGAGCCGTTACCTTCGGAATGATAAACCATGATAATGTGCCGACTATTAAACAGCCAACGATATATTTTATACGAACAGTATTCAATCTATTTTAATTTGTCAAAGATGTGCATGATGCGCACCAATTCCTCTTCACTGGCAAAGGGGATACTGATCTTTCCTTTACCTTTTGATGAACAGGTAAGTTGTACTTTGGTATTAAGAAATTGCGACAGTTGTTTTTTCAGCGTATTGAACTCTTCCGGTATTTCCGTTTTAGCCGTAATCTTTTTATTTCCGGTATCAACGGTTTCTCCATTCTTTAACTGTTGCACTATTTCTTCTACTTTCCGTACGGAATAACCATATTTCTGTATCTCTTTGAACACCTTAACCTGTAATGACGGACTCTCAAGCGAAAGTAGTGCACGGGCGTGCCCCATGTCGATCTCTTTCTTCTGCAAGGCCATTTGTACCTGTGCAGGAAGTCTTAGCAGTCGCAGGTAGTTAGCAATGGCAGTACGACTCTTGCCCACGCGTTCTGATACTTTCTCCTGCGTCATACCGGTATTTTCCATCAGATGTTCGTATGCCAGAGCAATCTCTATGGCGTTTAGGTCTTCACGCTGGATGTTCTCTACCAACGCCATCTCCATCACACTCTCATCGTCTATTGTACGTATGTAGGCGGGGATTGCTTTCAGTCCGGCTATTTGCGATGCCCGCCAACGGCGTTCTCCGGCGATGATCTGGAAGCGGTTGGCTGCAGTCTGTCGTAATGTAACGGGCTGTATAATGCCTATTTCACGAATACTTGTTGCCAGTTCGTTCAACGCATCTTCATCAAACTCGCGTCGGGGCTGGTTGGGATTGGCTTCTATTTCGTCTACAGCAATTTCATTGATGGTAGAACTTCCTTGTGTACGTACGCTCTCGGTGGATATCAGTGCGTCAAGACCACGCCCAAGCGCATTATTTTTAGATGAGGAACTATATTTCTTGTGTACAGCCATTTCTTAAGAATGATTAATTATAAGTGTGTTATGGTTCATGCAGATTTTTACGTACAGGCTATGATCAATGTCTCTTATTGATAATTTCCTTGGCCAAGGCCAGATGGTTCTGTGAACCGGCAGAATCTGTATCGTAGAGGATTACGGGCAGTCCGTGGCTTTGACTCTCGCTCAGCTTAACGTTTCTCTGGATAACAGTCTGGAACACCAATTCCTGAAAGTGTCGTTTCACTTCTTCGTAAATCTGATTAGCTAGTCGCAGACGACTGTCATACATTGTCAGTAGAAAGCCTTCTATCTCGAGTTTCGGGTTCAGCCGGCTTTTGATAATCTTAATAGTGTTGAGCAGTTTGCTGATACCTTCGAGCGCGAAATATTCACACTGCACGGGGATAATGACGGAGTCTGCCGCTGTGAGTGAATTCACCGTGATGAGTCCGAGCGATGGACTACAGTCTATCAGGATATAATCGTAGTCGTTCTTAATCGGATCGAGCAAGTTTTTGATCACTTTCTCACGGTTCTCCAAGTTGAGCATCTCTATTTCGGCACCAACAAGGTCTATATGGCTTGGAATAATGTCCAGCCGGTTAATGTCGGTCGTATAGATAGCATCTCGTATGTCGGCGTGGTTTATAATGCATTCGTAGAGCGAGCAGTCCACCTCTTTAAGGTCTACTCCCAGCCCGCTTGAGGCGTTTGCCTGCGGATCAGCGTCTACCACGAGCACCGATTTCTCCAGAGTGGCAAGCGAGGCAGCCAAGTTGATCGTGGTAGTGGTTTTGCCCACACCGCCCTTTTGATTGGCTAATGCGATGATATTTCCCATTTCATTAAAATTTAGTACCTATATATTTCGTGCGTGCAAAGTTACATATTTTATATGAAAAAGAGGTAAATTAAACCTTTTTTCGTACTTTTGTACCGAAATAACCTATATCTCGGGTGTGCTGAAGAGTGTGCTGGTGTGCATATGAATGTATGGAAACCGAGCTTACAGGAAGTTTGTACCTCCTACAAAGGGGCATCTGTGGTTCGGTGGTGTGCGTAAGTTTGAAAAAGAAGCAGGTGCCGTGTCTGAGAGGTGTCACGGGCATGTTTTGGAAACACTGAAAATATATTTCCGAGAGACTGTGGCCGTATTCTCGAAAAACTGCAGTGGCATCCCGAAAAATGTAAATATATTCTAGAGAAAGAACAGACATATTCCTAAGTTTGCCTGCATGTTCCGAGGAACACGGTGCTGCCCGCTGTCAATATGACGTCATGTTCGGAACAATAGATTACCACGATGGTTCGGATGAAATGCAGGAAGCACATCCGTCGGTCTGCAGAAGAGTCCAGATTGTGGCAAGCGTTGTTGAGTGTCAGCAAGCATCAAGAGATATAACCGTCAGGCACCGTTGAATATATCGGCAGGTGTTGTTATGTGCGGCATTCCGCGTCATCGCACGCCATAGTAAGCATCATAAAAACATAGTGACTCATGGATAAAAACAGACCTTTTATACTTATTTCGAATGACGATGGCTACCATTCCCCCGGTATCCGTGCACTTGTAGACATGGTTAGCGGCATAGGTGATGTGTTAGTGTGCGCTCCGGAGGCGGCTCGCTCAGGTTATTCGTGTGCTTTTTCGGCTGCCTCGCCTCTGCGACTCAAGCGTAGGCGCAGCATAGATACGACCGATGTGTGGTCGTGTAGCGGAACACCGGTTGATTGCGTGAAGCTGGCGCTTGACCAGTTCTGCTCTCATCGTCGGCCCGACTTGATACTCGGGGGCATCAACCATGGCGATAATTCATCCGTGAATGCCCATTATTCAGGCACTATGGGTGTAGCTATGGAGGGATGCATGAAACATATCCCGTCAATAGCTTTTTCATCTTGCTATTGCAATGAAGATGCCAATCTCGAACCGCTGCACCCTTTCGTGGAGATGATTGTACAGCGTGTACTTGAGGAAGGGCTACCTAAGGGTATTTGCCTGAATGTGAATTTTCCCGCACGCGAACGATTCGAGGGCATCAAAGTGTGCCGTATGGCGTACGGAAGTTGGATCAATGAAGTGGTAACAGCACATCATCCCCACGGTTATAACTATTACTGGATGGTGGGAGAGTACCATAACGACGAGCCACAGGCTGAAGATACCGATCGCACGGCACTCAGTCAAGGCTACGTAGCCATCACTCCTGTGCGGATGGACATTACGGCATACGACTATATGCAGCATGCCAAAGCACTGTTCAATGCAGAAGAACTTTGATCGAACGCCCTACAGTAAAGAACTCCGACCTATGAAATATTATCTTATAGCAGGCGAGGCGAGTGGCGATCTGCACGCTTCGCATCTCATGCACTCACTCAGAAAGGCCGACAGCCGTGCCGAATTCCGCTTCTTCGGCGGCGACCTGATGGCAGCAGAGGGTGGAACGTGCGTGAAGCATTATAAGGAACTTGCCTATATGGGGTTCGTTCCCGTGCTGTTGCACCTACGCACGATTTTCAGAAACATGGCGATGTGTAAACACGATATTGTCAGCTGGCAGCCCGATGTTGTGATCTTGGTAGACTATCCGGGCTTCAATCTCAGCATAGCCAAGTATCTTCACGCCCGCACTTCCATCCCTGTGTACTATTATATATCGCCTAAAATCTGGGCATGGAAAGAGTATCGCATAAAAAGCATTAAGAGAGATGTGAGCGAACTGTTTTCCATATTGCCCTTCGAAGTGGCATTCTATGAGCAGAAACATTGTTTCCCCGTACATTATGTGGGTAATCCCACGGCAGACGAGGTGCGGAAGTTTCGCTCCAAATATCATGAAATGCAGGCCGGTTTCGCTAAACGGATGAATGAGATCAATGCTTTGTCTTCAGTGAAAGTGGCGCCTCTTGACGACAGGCCTATCATCGCCCTGCTTGCCGGCAGTCGTAAACAGGAAATAAAGGATAATCTTCCGGCTATGATAGCGGCTGCCCGCAGATATGGAGATTATCAGATGGTGCTTGCCGGTGCGCCTTCCATCGACGACGCCTACTATGCACAATTTATAAAGGGCACAGAAGTGAGATTGGTGAGAAATGAAACTTACGCCCTTCTCTCTCATGCCACAGCAGCACTGGTAACAAGCGGAACGGCAACACTCGAGGCGGCTATGTTCAACGTTCCGCAGGTGGTGTGTTACGAAACACCTGTGCCGCATCTCATCCGTTTCGCATTTAACCACGTCATCAAGGTGAAATACATTTCACTTGTCAACCTGATAGTTGATCGCGAGATTGTGCCCGAGCTGTTTGCCGACCGCTTCTCTGAAGCGGGCATAGCGTCTGAACTCGGCAAAATACTGTCGGGTAGTGCAGACAGAGACCGCATGCTGCAGGCCTACCAAGAAGTGCGTCGCCGGCTCAGCAACAAGATTGCCCCCGACAATGCTGCCCGTATCATGGTCGGCCTTCTCGACAGACGGCGATAGAGGTGCGCTCTTTCAGCGATAGACAGCGCGCCTGACCGGCATAGGTAATACATATAACGTGGATAGGTGGTGCATTTATGAGAGGTATGTTGCTCCACATACCTGTTAATAGGTAGTTTGCAGGGCGGGCAGAGTGGTGGTGTATGTGTGTCTGTTGTAGGGCTAATGCGTTGAAAAACAGCGAGATAACATTTTTTATAAAAGTCGTAATTATCTGTTGGAAGACTGTTGTGGCGGGTATTTTTTCCAAATCATGGCTTTTAGGTATTGTGTGAAAGGATGGCTATATGTAACTTTGCATACATGAAAAGCTTCATAGGCTGTAATTAACTTATTTGTTTTTTAGGTATGAAAAAATCTACTTTTTACGTTTTATTATTGTTGTTCTTACGTCTGCCGGGAACTCTATGGGCGGCAAACGACAATACGACTGACACAGGTGGCGACGCCAATGTATTCGGGCATGTGGTGGATGCCAAAACACACGAACAACTGCCTTACGTATATGTGGCGGTGAATGGTACTACACTTGAAACGTCAACCGATGCGACGGGGTCTTATTTTCTGAAACATCTGCCGGTTGGTACGTGTACTATTGAGGTGAAACTGCTGGGTTATCGCACTTCAAAGTGCGAAATTACAACGGTTACGGGAAAAACCTTAGAGCTTAACTTCGAACTGACTGCCGATGCGATATCGCTCGATGAGGTTGTAACCACAGCAAACCGTTCGCAAACGTTGCGTAGAGAGGCTCCTGCATTGGTGAATGTGGTGGATACGAAAACTTTCGAGGTTACGAATTCGGCTTGTCTGTCGCATGGGCTCAACTTTCAGCCGGGCGTAAGAACGGAGGATAATTGTCAGAATTGCGGCTTCTCACAGGTGCGCATCAATGGATTAGACGGCCATTACTCGCAGATATTGATAGATTCTCGGCCCGTTTTCAGTTCGCTCAACGGTATATACGGCTTGGAACAAATACCGGCAAACATGATAGATCGCGTAGAAGTGGTACGTGGCGGAGGTTCGGCTCTCTATGGGGCATCGGCGATAGGCGGTACTATCAATGTGATTACCAAGGAGCCATTACGTAATTCGGCTGAACTTGCACATACGATAACTTCTATTAACGGGAAGGGTGGCTATGAGAACAATACCACTGCCAACGCATCTTTGGTGACAGAAGACGGTAAAGTGGGCTTTTATGTTTACGGGCAGCATCATTATCGACCGGGCTACGATCACGACGGAGATGGCTATACTGAGCTGCCGAATCTGCGTAATCAAACGGTTGGATTCAGCTCTTTCTATAAATTCAGTTCCTATTCGAAACTTACACTGCAGTATCATAACACAAGTGAGTTCCGCAGGGGAGGCAATCATCTTGAACTTGCTCCGCACGAAGCTAATATTGCTGAACAGTTAGATCACGAAGTGAATAGCGGGAACATGGCCTATGATTTTATATCCCATAACGGTAACGATCGTTTGAAAGCTTATTTTTCGTTTTCGAACACGGCGCGTAAGAGCTATTACGGAGGTATAGGCGAGGGTACTCCCGATGATGTGGATACAGCCCGTAAGGCATACGGTCGTACGAAAGATTTTACGTATATCTTTGGTACGCAGTATGTACACAGTTTCGACGAACTGCTCATGATGCCGTCGGATCTCACTATAGGGGCGGAATATAGTTATGACGGGCTGCGTGATCAGATTGTGGGTTACAATCATCTGCTCGATCAAAAGGTGCGTGTTGCCAGTGGTTATTTTCAAAATGAGTGGAAAAACCCGCGGTGGAGTTTCCTTCTTGGCGGACGCTTTGATAAGCATAATTTGATCGGACATGTCATCTTCAGTCCACGAGTGAATGTGCGGTGGAGCCCGTCGGATAAAGTTAATCTGCGTGCAAGCTACTCCGGAGGATTTCGTGCACCGCAAGCGTTTGACGAAGATTTGCATGTAGGCTTCGCAGGCGGTGAACGTATTGTTACTCAACTGGCTTCTAATCTGAAAGAGGAACGCTCTCATAGTTTTAGTGTTTCAGCAGATATGTACAGAAATTTTGGTTCTGTGCAGACTAATTTCCTCATCGAAGCCTTTTACACGTTACTTACAGATAAATTCGCTCTTCGTACACTTGATCGTAAAGATGCGGAAGGCAACGATATACAGGAACGTTATAACAGCGGGGGTGCCAAAGTATTTGGGTTGAACCTGGAAGCTCGTGCCGCTCTTACGTCTTGGTTCTCGCTGCAAGGCGGTATCACTTTGCAGAAAAGTAGGTACGATCGGCCCGAAGAATGGAACGATAAAGCGCCCAAGGAGAGAAGAATACTGCGCACACCAGACACATACGGGTATTTTACAGCTTCATTTACGCCTATTAAATGTCTTACAGTTTCGCTTACGGGTAATTATACGGGGAATATGCTTGTAGGTCATATGGCACACATACGTGAAGATGGAATAGACATTCCCCCTGTAGCTGTGAGAACTCCACAGTTTGTTACGCTCAATACGAAAATCGCGTACGATATACACGTTGTGGGACATGTAGGCATACAACTCAATGGCGGAGTTCAGAATATGACGAATGATTATCAGAAAGATTTCGATAGAGGGTGGGGACGAGACTCTGCTTATATATATGGGCCGGGGGTGCCACGATGCTATTTCCTCGGACTGAAGTTATTTTATTAATTTAAGAAGTCTATAATGTCTATATTTATTCTGTATTGGGATGAATAAGGACGTTTCTTTTAAGGAAGTTATGATAAGGATTTATTCAAGAAAATTTATTGGTGTTCCTGCGTCTTAGCCGGCAATAATAATCAAAATATATTCTCCCACCTGCTTGGATTATACTCAGAAAGTGTTATGTTAAACTTTTAGGGTATCCCAAACAGGCGGGAGATTATATTGAATAAAGACTATTTGTCTAATATATTGTTATTTTCCTGATGCGGAAGTCTTTTTATTCAACCTCTTGAACACATCCTTAAAATATTTGGCCCGTTGAGTTTCTTTTGCTTGTGGAGCTGGAGCCTTTTCTCTACTAAACCAGAATGCATTAAGACCTTCCGGACTTTCCAGACTCCATCCTTGCCACTCGCGGAAAGCATGGAAGCACCAAGAGAAATTATTCTTCTCGAAGATATCTATAACATCTTTAAACCAATTGATAGCCGAATTTACAGGTGCCCATGTGATGACACTGAATTCACCGATCAAGACAGGAACTTTATATTCAGAGGCAAAATTTGTCAGGGGCTTGAGTTCAGCTTCTAAGGTTGCTTTGTCACAATAAGTTTCTTCCTTTTCCCACCAATGGTTTTTGGCCTTTCCCGGGTATTCTCTTTTGAAAGAAGCAATGGCTTCTTCATGAGTCATTGTTTTGGAATTGTATTCTCCTTTATATAATATTCCCTGACAAGCAAAGGTTTCAGGGCAATAGAAATGAAGACTGTATACCACCCGCTTGTCTTTCTGAATAATCTTTTTCTTTTCTTTTTGGAAGGTTTCTGCCACCAGACCGGGTTGGAAAACAATCCATACGTTTTTGTTAACAGTGCGAATTGCTGTTATGATATCGGGTACCATAGCCAACCATTCCTGCACCGCAGCTCTTCCTTTCTCGCTGGGCTCGTTGAAAAGATCATATCCCCATATCTCATTTTCGTATTCTTTTTTTGTAAAATGCTGTGCAATGTTCTTCCACATCCGGATAAGAGCATCTTTCATTTCCGGATGATTTGCCCAAAAACCACGCTGGTTGTGGTCGTCTAATGTTGGTACTTTTCCGTTTACATAGATAGGAGGCTCATGCAAGTCTAGAATAACTTTTACATTTACACTTTGTGCAGCACGTACTTTTTCTTCTACCAAATTCAGATATTCCGGCAAGGTTTCCCATAAATCTTTTCCCTTTTTCAAAGCATAAGTTGCTGGGTTAAGTTGCAATCTTATGACGTTGGCGCCCCAAGTACTCAAATCTTTGATTGTTTGTGGGTGTAGTCCGTTAGCAGTCTGAACCATGAAGCCTCGCACTCTTGGGGGGGACGTTACTACTACCGGTGGGTTAGGGGGATTAGGGTTGGGATTAGGTGCAGGAGGTGTGTCTGGGGTATTCTTATCACCGCAAGCAAATAGGATTGGCAACATAAACAACAATGCAATAATTTTTTTCATAATTACAGTTTTAAGTTAATAATTAAAGTATGAACAATGCTATGTTCTTCCTCATAATTTTAGTTCTAAGTATTGTTAATTAAAATGAGACTATAACCGTATTCTGTTCAACAGACATATTAATTTTGATAAGCCTTTTACTAGTATATTACAATCCAAAAAACATGAACCCTAAAATTGAAACTGAATTTGTGTGAAAAATATAGTGAATAAGAACATTCAGAATGAAAAAATGGAAAATTTAAGATTTATATATGTTACAGTCACTTGCCATAATCCTTGCAAAGTGCCGGCTGGCATCTAATATATTGTTATTTGAATTGTATCGTTATGATGAAATATGATAAAAGGGTTGTGTGCCAGATATGTTGTGAATAATACTCATCTTTCATAGGGTGATACTTTATGTCTCGTACATCTATGCAATATCATTAATACAGGGCAGGTCTATGCCCGTTAAACAAGAGGTGTAAAATAGGGAGAATTTATTTTCGTGTAATATTTGTAGTCATTCCGTCAGATTTAATATATATGAAATTTGTTGACATTCATTTAACTAATATAAATGGTATAGCGAGGAGAGTTAAGAAATATAAAAGTGTAAATATAGGAAATAACTTAATATTATTATATCAAATTAATGTAGAATTATCAATAATAGTTCAAGATTGTTAACAGGTTTCAGTTTCTATTGCTTATGTGTACAAAATGCTCTTTGTGTGTAACTTCGGTGAGAATTGCAAATTCTGTTCAAAATTTTTTATAGATAGTCAGATTTATAACAGAATTATACATTTTTAACCTATCTTATTCCCATTTATATTGTTTAATTATATACTTTTGTTACTATTAATGAATAGGACGTTGATTGGATAAGTTTTTCTTTTTTCCATAACAGTTAAATAAAATACCACAATTTATATTATTTATTAGGTCAGTTATTATTTACCCAATTATATAAGTTTTATGTCTGGAAAATATATCTACTGTAGAATATAGGACAGATATTTTTGTAAAATGAAGATAGAGGAAAGATTTTTTAATAACATATACAACAAATATTATCGACGGTCTTATCTGTTCGTAAAATCATATATACATTCGGATCTTGTAACCGAAGACATTGTAACCGAAGCACTTATTGCATTGTGGGAAAATTTAAGACAACAAGCGGGGAGCGGACAAGAAAAGAGTTCAGACAAGGATATTGCACCTCTGTTGTTTACCATTCTCCGAAATAAAGCTTATAACCATTTGAAGCATGAAGCAATAAAAAAATCTGCAATTGAAAATTTACAGGATATGAAAAGTTACGAATTGTCTGTCAGAATATCTTCCTTGGAAGCGTGTAATCCAGATAAAATATTTATGGAAGATATCGGTAGGATCGTGGAAGAGACTTTAAGTCAACTCCCCCAACAGACTCGGGTGATATTCCAAATGAGCCGTAATGAAGGAAAGAGTAATATGGAGATCGCGTCGGAAATAAGTATATCTGAAAAAACAGTGGAGTATCATATAACCAAGACTCTTAAAGCCTTAAGACTATCATTAAAGGATTATTTGCCCATATTCTTATTCTTTTTTGCATAAATTCATTTTTCTTTTTAGGGTTTGGGTTTGTTGGGTTGTTTTATATTAAAAGGCCCAAACCTATTATGAATTGAAAAAACATGGAATTACCTAACTGGCAAATCATCGTCATACAATATATTAATATTATTCTATACGTGATACCTCGGAAAAACACGGAAAGGTATTTTCGTATTTCGGAACGAGTTTCTATGAGTTTAGAAATAGATAGTCAACTCTAATTTAAGTTACGAATCTAAAAATAAGATAGAATAAATATGGATGCGAATTTACTTCATCGATATGTTGCGGGAGATGTATCTGAGCAGGAAGCTTTGGAAGTTGCAGCATGGATTGCCGAGAGTAATAAGAATGAACATCAATATAAGGTTTATCGCAGTTTGTATGATATTGCATTATGGAGAACGGAAGAGGCTGAAGTGTTTTTACAGAAAAAAAACTATGGGATTCTCTCCAAGTCTTTAATGATTAAGATGTGTCGTATTGCTGCGATCGTTCTTGTAGTCTTTTCTCTCACATATTGGTGGGCCAGGGGAAAGGGAGATATTGCGCCGGCCATACAGACTGTTCATACGCCCAAAGGGCAACGTACGGAAATGTTGTTGTCGGATGGAACAAAGGTATGGATAAATTCTAATAGTACTTTGAAGTATAGCGATTTTACATCTCAAGACCGTCGTGTGGTAGAATTGGATGGTGAGGGTTATTTTATTGTAACGAAGAACCCTGCCAAACCTTTTATTGTAAAGACCTCTCGATATGATATTAAAGTGTTGGGTACGGAATTTAATGTGACAGCTTATTCTTCAACGCGTGATTGGCATGCATCGTTGATTAATGGTAAGATAGATATTGATGCGAAAGACGGTAGCAATTTGATGGTACTTGAACCAAATACGGAAGCATACGTGGAAAACGGAAATCTAATGAAACGCAGTATGAACACAATTGAAAGTGCGTTCAAATGGCGTAGAGGCCAAATAAGTTTTGAAAATCGATCAATGACAGAAATCATTCGAAAGTTGGAAGCCTGTTATGATGTCAAGATCATTGTTTACAATAAAAGAATACTTCAAAGTCGATACACCGGGACGTTTGCCGTCCACGACGGAATCAGTCATATACTGGATGTGTTGAGTGCGTACGATAAATTTGCGTATACTTTAGAAAATGACAATAAAATTATTATTTACTGACCTAATAATGAATTCTATGAAGTAAGAACAAAAAGATGATCAAAGATGACAAAGCGAGATGATGAGTAGCATCATCATCTCGTAAACTAGATTTGAAATAACCTAATATTAATTAAGCCATAATTCAATGCCAAGGGTATGAAAAATATGTTAAACGCTAGTGATTTTTTTAGAAATTTCTTGGATAGCACAAAACGACAAGTTATGCTTGTTCTTATATTGTTGTCTACAATTGTCTATACAGGGCAGACAAACGCTCAATCCAAGAAAGTAACTATTGTAACTTCGAGCATGACAATAAAGGATGTCATGCACGAAATTGAAAAGCAGACCGGCTATATGTTTGTTTACAATAACAAGAATATAGACCTAAATAAGGTGATTAAAATTGATGCTGCCAATACTTCAGTTGTCTCTGTTTTGGAAATGATCTTCAAGTCTACGGATATCACTTACAAGATGAATGGCAATAATATTCTGCTGATGACATCTGCTCAAAAGGAACAGTCGCAAGGGGCTGCTACAAGGAATGGACAAGATTCGCACCGGCAGATTGTGGGAACCGTCAAAGATAAAAATGGAGAACCGATCATCGGTGCCAGTATTATGGTGAAAGGTAGTAAGGGACAAGGTACCTTAACCGATGCTGACGGTTCTTTTAAATTAAATGTTCCGGAGAATGCTACAATAGAGATTTCATATATCGGTTTTGTAGCACAAGATATTAAAGTCGGTAGTCATAAAAGTTTTAATATCATTTTACAGGAAGACAAAAAGATACTTGATGAAGTGGTAGTTGTAGGATATGGTAATCAGAAGAGAGTGAATATTGCCGGTTCGGTAGCTTCCGTTAAAGGAGACGATTTGATTAAATCTCCCGTATCAACTGTGTCTAATGCACTCTCCGGTAAAATGCCAGGTTTGGTCACGTTACAGTCATCTGGTCTTCCCGGTTCAGACGGAGCTACGATGAAAATACGTGGTTTCGATGCTCCGTTGGTATTAATTGACGGATCTGAAGGTGATATTTCGACCATAGATGCTAATGAGATAGAATCGATTTCTATTTTGAAAGATGCTTCTGCTTCTATTTATGGTGCGCGGGCAGGAAACGGTGTCATTTTGATAACTACTAAACGAGGCGTTAAGGGTAAACCGACTTTGACTTTGAATACATCTTTTACTTGGCAAGGTATTACGGACATGCCCAAGATGGCGTCGTCTGGACAGATGGCCCAAGTACGACGGGAAGGGCATTTGCAAAGTGGACAGCCAGAGAGCACTGCTCCGTATACAGAAGAAGAAATTAAGAAATATTATGAAGGTACAGACCCTCAATATCCCAATACGGACTGGTATGGTTTGTTGATTAGAGACTGGGCTCCCCAGCAGCAACATAATCTTTCTATACGAGGTGGTTCTGATAATATCAAGTTCTACGGATTCTTGGGCTATTTGAAACAAGAAACCTTATTTAAAAGAAGTGACGCTTTTTACAGACGATATAATATTAGAGGGAGTATAGATGCAAGGATTACTGAAAATTTGTCAGCTAGTATGGATTTCTCTTTAGTAGTGGGAGAACGTAATTATACTACTCGAAATATGAACGAGAACTTGTGGGGTGATTTTTGGAATACATCTCCAATGTATCCTGATAGATTTCCCGACCCTACAAAGATCCCTTATGCTGAAGGTGGTGGTACGGGTGGTGCCCATATTACAACAGATAGGAGCCTTTCCGGCTATAACGATACAAGAAGTCAAGAAACAAGGTTTATCGGTGAATTGAAGTATAATTTCTCATTCTTGAAAGGTTTGCAGGCTAAAACCAGACTCGATTATCTGCAAATGTATGCCACACAAAAAATCTTCCAAAAGCCTGTTCCGTTTTGGAAATATGATTACGGTGCAAATAAATATACAAATTCTGGTAGTTTTGGTTCTTCTGCGAATTTGGGTTATGTTCTTCCCAATAATCGACGTATGATTTACCAAACGTCTCTTGAATATAAAAATGTATTTAAGAAAATACATGATATAAATGCATTGGTTCTTTTTGAGGCTACCGACTATTTCAATACTCGTATTTTAGCCAATAGATCTAACTTCCTAACACCTGCCATAGACGAAATGCTTGCAGGAAGTACAGAGGGGATGACTAATGGTGCCTCTACAACAGAAATGGGACGTATGAGCTGGGTTGGCCGTTTAAACTATACACTTATGAATCGATATATCTTAGATGCAACGTTCCGCGCAGATGCTTCGGCAAAATTTCCGAAAGAATCTCGCTGGGGATATTTCCCGAGTGTGTCTCTTGCATGGCGTATCAATGAAGAAGGCTTTATGAAGAAATTTGAGAATCTCGATGCTCTTAAGTTACGTTTGAGCTATGGCGCATCTGGAAATGACAATGTAGGTAATTTTGCATATTTGGCTGGTTACGATATTATGGGTGCTAAGGATGGTGGTTCATATATCTTTGGTTCGCAACGCCAAATGGGTATATGGCCGAAAGGGTTGGCTAATCCTGACCTGACATGGGAGAAGCTTAAGATTTATAATGTAGGTATTGATGCATCTTTCTGGAAAGGTTTGCTATACGGTTCTTTTGATATCTTCTATAGAAAAAGAACAGGGATACCCGGAACACGCTTAATCACATTACCTTCAACTTTCGGTGCTACCCTTCCTGAAGAGAATCTGAATAGTACAAGTACAAGAGGATTTGAGTTGACTGTGGCATCTTCCGGTCAGTGGGCCGATCTCCGTTGGGATGTGAATGCCAATATATCATGGGCACGTTCAAAATGGATTTACTATGAAGAACCCGATTATACTGATCCTGATCAACGTAGAATAAATAGGAAAACCGGTCAATGGACAGATAGGCGGTTCGGTTATATTGCTGAAGGTTTATTTACTAGCCAGGAGGAGATAGATAATCTTCCTTATAATCAGGACCAGCGTAATAATAAAACATTACGTCCTGGTGATGTTAGATTTAGAGACATAAATGGTGATAAAGTGATAGATTGGAAAGATGAGGTTGAAATAGGAAAAGGCACAAGACCAACATGGTTTGCTGGTTTTAATCCTACTCTTCACTATAAGGACTTTGATTTGAGCTTGTCTTTCCAAGGAGCATTCGGGTTTGATGTGGTTGCATCTTTAGGAGGTAATACACGTGAATATTTCGAGTCTCGTTGGACGCCAGAAAATAATGATCGGAATGCTTTGATTCCCAGAGTGGGTGGAACCAGTGATAATAGTCATATTTCAACTTATTGGTTGGTTTCTGGTGATTATGTGCGATGGAAATCTTTTACACTTGGCTATACGCTCAAGCATGAGATATTGAAGAAGGCAAATATCCAAAGTATTCATTTCTTCTTCTCTGGTAGTAATATTTATACTTGGAGTAAATTGAAGAAATATGGTCTGGATCCCGAAGGTCCTTCTGGGAGAGGTGGTCTCTACTATCCTCAGCAACGTGATTTATCTCTTGGAGCAACTGTAATCTTTTAAACGATAAATTATGAAAACACAGATATATAAAACTAAAAAAATTGGGCAATACATTGTGTTTGCCTGTGTTGTTTTATCGGTAACATTTTTTGAAGCTTGTGATGTCTTGGATAAAAAGCCATTAGATAATATCAGTGATGCTACAGTTTGGAATGATGAGACATTGATCGATGCAGATATTACCGGTGCTTATGCCAAAACTACTGTCCTTGTAAATGAAGCTGATAATGTTGTCTCGGCAAATAAAAGTAACTTTTTTGCTATTTATTTTGTAAATAATGTCAGTGACGAATCTAAATCTGCTTCAAATTTTGCAGGTAATGCCTATAAGTTTAAATTTGGTGCTTTGAAAATTCAAGGTGGATTATTGGAATATTGGGAACATCCTTATAATATCATTCGTGTATTGAATGAACTTTTGGAACGGATCCCTAACGCAGCCGTATCTCAGAATTTCAAACAGAAACGAATGGCAGAAGTTCGTTTCCTGCGCGCCTTTAACTATTTTGCAATGGTAAAAAGATATGGCGGTGTTCCTCTCATCACGAAAGTGCAACATAAGGATGATTCTGAATCAGAACTCAGGCCTGCGAGAAATAAAGAGCAGGATGTATATGATTTTATTATTTCAGAAGCTATAGCAGTTAGTAAAGAACTTCCCGATTCAATAGCTGCTGATGACTGGGGACGTCCCACCAAGTATGCGGCTTTAGCATTGGCTTCCCGTGCTGCTCTTTATGCTGGGAGTATCGCTCAATATGGAACTGTTGAGTTAGATGGTGTTGTCGGTATTGATCATAACTTGGCCGGCCGATATTATCAGGAATCTTACGATGCTTCTAAAGAAATCGTTAATTCTGCACGATACGCATTGTATAATGATGATGCTAACAAGATAAAGAATTTTAAGAATATCTTCCTTAAGAAGAGAAATTCCGAGATAATCTTTGCTCGCCAGCACGACGGTAGTGATAAAGAAGTCGGTGGTGCCGGTTGGTGTTATGATTATTTCCAATGCCCTTATCCCAATGGATGGTCTAATGGAAACCATGATGCTCCTTATCTTGAAATGGCCGAAGCATTTGAATATAAGGATGGAAGTCCGGGTAAAATAAAGGAAGAATTTTATGAAAAAGACAGATTGGTTACAATGGATGAATTATGGCACGATAAAGATCCGCGTTTCTTTGCAACCATCTATACACAGGGTACGCAATGGCAAGGAAGAACGCTCAATTACTACAATGGGCTTATTTTACCTGATGGATCAGTTCTGCAGCAAGGCTCTTATGGAGGGGTTTTAGCCAATGGTGAACAGAAATATTGGGTAGCATGTGGATTTGGAGTGATGAAATATTTGGATGAAAGTAAGAATAACGGAGACGGTTCTACAGCCGGTATCTTTGGTTCCAAGCAAGATTTTATCATTTTTCGTTATGGGGAAATTTTATTGAATTATGCAGAGGCGGCGTTGGCATTAGGTAAGACAGGCGAGGCGATTAATGCGGTTAATCAGATACGCGAGCGTGCCGGAATAGCCAAACTCACAACCATTGATATGGATAAGATACGTCATGAAAGACGAGTTGAATTGGCTTTTGAAGGTCATCGCTATTGGGACTTGCGTCGTTGGCGTATTGCAGAAGACTATTTGTCTCGTGATATGCACGGTCTGAAGTTTATTTTAGATTATAAAACGAGGAAGTTCCGTATTCAGAAAATCGATAAGATAGATGGTGCTACTAAAACGCCCTTATTCAGACCCGAAAATTATTACTTCCCCATTACGCATGCGCGTACAAATCAAAACCGTAATTTGGTAGAAAACCCGGGATATAAATAATATGTTCCCGTCAATTAATTTCTTTTTTTGGAGAAACAGGAGGGGTATAATGGAACTTGTGTGAATGATTATGCCCTCTTTACTGTGTGTTATACCTTAAATAAAAATAAATTAAATATAAAGAATAAACAACTTACAAATAAACAAAAAGAAATGAAAACTTTAAATGTATTATTATTGTTCATATTGTTTTCGTTGGGTTTAAATGCCCAAAAGTTTACAATCCCCGTATTCCCCGATCCGCAAAGTGAAGTGGATGAAAGAATGGATATGTTTGAGAGTCAGGTGGATTGGATTGTTAAGAACCGCGAAAAATTAAATATGCCTATCGTGCTTTGTGTAGGCGATTTGGCTAATTTTGATAACTATACCCATTGGGATAAGGCCAGCCAACAGTTTGAAAAGTTCGATAAAATCAGATTACCTTATGCTTTGACATTAGGCAACCATGATACCGAAGCAGTGGGCGAGTATGATGGAAGTGCTGCACCCGGCAACACCAATCAGAATCTAAGAAAGACATTTAAATTCAATTCTTACTTCCCAACCTCTCGATTTATTGCGCAAAGAGGACGGTTTGAACCAGGAAAGAGCGACAATGCCTACTATACTTTCAAAACCGGAAACACTTATTGGCTTGTTCTGACGTTAGAGTTTTGTCCTCGTCAAGGCGCTATCAATTGGGCTAATGATGTTGTGAAGGCTTTTCACGAATACAATGTTATTGTGTTGACACACTATCACCTTAGTGGTAAAGGCGAAATTGTTCAAAATAATGCCGGCTATGGCGACTTTAGTCCGCAGTTTGTGTTCGACCGTTTCCTCAAATTGCATCCCAATATCCGTTTTGTTATCAGCGGTCATGTTATGAAAACAGCCTTTAGAGTAGATGAGGGTGTTCATCATAACAAAATCTATCAGATTTTACAGAACTATCAAAACGAAGATAACGGCGGTGGTTATCTGCGCCTCTTAAACTTTGATTTGAACAAAGGTACAGTTGTAGCAGAACTCTATTCGCCTTTCTATAACAAGTATAAAGAACCTGAAACCAAATATACGATCGAAGGATTAGAGCTGGTTAAGCCTAAACTTTGATACGATTGGCAGGTGTAAAAGCTTGCGTACGATATTTCTTTTCAACTTTTTTATATAGGCAGATTGAAAGATGGTGGCTTTTAGGTCCTCAATCTTTCATCTGCCATAGAAAGGATTACAAAGTTTTTGTAAATGTAAAGTAAGCAACTGATGAAACGTTATATATTTTATTTATTTCTGCTTTTATGTGTGATGTGTGGTGGAACAACTGATGCAAAGTCGCCTAAACAGGTATCCAATAATATACAGCCGCAGACTGTTCGTGGCTTTATGGTAGAAACAGCAGAGTCTGTTGACAAGAAAACCCTTGTTGATGCCAAGAGTTGGGGAGCCAATGTTGTAAGGCTGCAACTTAACCCTTTAAGTTACGCCATCAAGCGGAAACGCAATTTCTGGGAAGCATTTCCCGATTATTTAAAGCTGGTTCAAACCAAAATCGACGATGCTCGGCAGGTCGGTTTGAAAGTTGTTGTAGACCTGCACGAACCTCCCATGATGGATGGAGATAAGGCACCTACATCTACAAAACAAGGAACAGAGGCCTTTTGGGAAAATCCTGAACTAAAAACCAACTTTATTCGGATGTGGAAAG
>CAUUQE010000002.1:0-44323 GCA_963547065.1 uncultured Prevotella sp.
TTATATAAATAAGGTGAATAGCTGTTCATGCTGCGAAAACCCGATTTCATATCCTCGCGGAAGTAGGTTACGGTGAGCCTGTTTCCACCCCAATTCATGTCTGTTCGCACCTCCCATTTCAGGTTTCGTGCCGCTTTGAGTTGCGTGTTCGTGGGATCTATGACGTATGTTTGCAGGTAGATGCGGCGATAGGCCTTTACGGGGTGGTAGTAATTCAGTTCGGTTAAGTCCATGTAAACCTTATCCGGATAGAGTTGTTCTGCCGTTGGAAACTTGGTATGTTGCCCTATTCCGCCTGCCAAAGTAATGAACAAATTGCGCCCACCCACGCGAATGGCGGGGAAAGTCCATCCGATGTTGACACGCGAGTCTAAGTAATATTTGCCGTGCAGCGCACGGTTGTCGGGTAAACGAAGCATGGTTTGCGCCCTTACACCTGCTTCTATCTCGAGTTTATTGCGCCCCATGTTCGTGCCGAAGCGTTCTTCTGCGTAGAATGAAAGTTCGTGCAAGGTGGGCACTTCGGAATATTTACGCGGCCTGCCCGACACCCCCGGGTAGAGCGGATGCAGTTGGTCGAACACCTGTCCGTCGCCCATATTCTTGTCTAACCGGAAGTCTGCACCCAACAGCAGCAGGTTAGAGATGCTTTTGAGCGGCAGACTGAACGTGCTGTTTGCCTTTACGTAAAGGTTAAGAGGTCTGCCATCCACCTTTTGAGTGGCGGTGTAGGTGTAAGGAGAGATAAGAACGGCGTCGCTTTCGCCGTCGGTCGTCGTCGTTGCAGCAGGTGTTTCGCCACTCAACTGTACCAGTCTTGTGCGCTCGACAATGTCTTTTTCGTAAGAGAAAGCGGCTGTCAATTCGGCACGCCTGAAGAAACTTTGCCTGTTTCTACGGCTGAAATTCAGCGACAGGTTGGCCGCATAACGGTTGTATTCGGACTTATACCGGTCTACACCGCCGTAGTTAAGTTCGGGATCTACCTTGTCATCGTCGAACGAACCGCCGTAATCTAAGTTCAACCCTGCGTCCACGTCCCATTTATCGGTAACCCATTGTTTGTTCAGACGAGCGGAGAAAGTGAGGCGTTTGTAGGTCTCGAGCAAGTTGCGCGGATCGTTTTTGTTGTCTAAATAGTCGGCATTGAGGTTCAGAGATAGCCGTTTGGGGCGCCATTCCATACCCTTCGAGATGTATAGGAGCTTCGAATCCATGTCGGCCTTGAACCTTGCAACGATGTTATTTCCGCCCTTTAAGCGCCTTATTTTGACAAGTCCGCTCGTTAGGTCGCCGTACTCGGCCGACGGAATGCCGCGAATGATCTCCACATCCTGTATGTCGTCGGTCGAAATGGCGCGCATGTCAACACCCTCGTTGGTAAAATCGCGCGAGGTAGACTGTCGGTCGTAGGCCCCTATAAGATACTGCATGTTGGCATTGGTGCTGATGGGAGCGCCGTCGACTATGAACTGTGTGCCGAGCGAAGAGGTGGAATAATTGCTGCTGGCGATGGGAATTTCGCGCAAATGGATGGTGTTCGGTGTACTTAGAGACGGATCGTGAGCTCGCCCACCGGGCAAAAGTTCGAGCAAATCTGCAAAGCTCGACGGCTGCAGATGCTCCATGGCATGGCGCTGAATGGTAGATGCGCTGGCCAAGCCGTGCGACTCTTGCGCCGTTACAACTACTTCGCCGATCGAACGGGTGTCTTCTTCCATGTAGTAAACTGCGTTGGTTGATGCCTTTGCCACGATGGGTTTGTAGCCCAAGTAGGATATTTTAATAGCTTTCCCGGCCATATCTTTCAGCGTGAAATGTCCTGTAATGTCGGTAACGGCCAATATGTTTTTAGCGTTTTCGGGTGTAACCGTAGCCCCTACAATGGGTTGCTTCGTGGCACGTTCGAGCACAACGCCACCCGTAACAGCCTGTGAAAAGCCGCACTGACAGTATAGACAAAACACGAACAACAACTTGATTTTAGGCATCCCCTCTACATTCTACTCTTGGAATTTGCAAAGATACGGATTGTTTTGTAGGGGTGCAATACCTAAAAGTAGGCATTTTGTGGGTCTCCCCCCGTCTCTCTAAAGGTGGGGTGTACCTTGCGGAGGCCGGCTCAACATATTGAATATAGAACTTTTCATGCCTCCCTGCTTGGAGTAAAAGCGCAGTATGAGCGCACTTCTCACCTTATAGGAAAGAGATAGAGAGGTGTTTGGCTACTTTCGTTTGTCATATGTCATCCCCTCACGGTCTCCCCTTAATAAGGGGAGAAGCGTGTTATCTGCATCCAATTTATAACCTGTTGGCTGACAGTGTATTATGTGTGTTTCGGTTAGAGGGCATGCCTGTCCGCTTCAGATGGCACTTCTAATGGCCTTAGACGGCACCCCTATGTCCCACAGACAGATGGTACGACCGCATTGCAGGAATATAGTTCGTCCAAGTTCCCATATACGTATCGTTAAAACAGCACATTTGCCAAAGGTTCGTAAAAGCCGAGTTGCTGCGATACGGCCAGCAAACACTCGTCACTCATCACTCCTTGTTCCTCCATACTCCTGTTATTTCCTATTGTTATTTGTGAAATTCTTTGTTATAATTTGTTTTTTCTGATAGGAAAAAGCTATCTTTGTAGCAATTAATAATATCAAATATTGCTCGTGATGAAAATATATTTGTCGATTTTATTTAGTCTGTTGTTCACACTCGGTGTGTATGCACAGGGCGATTCTATTACGTTTGCAGAAACACTCGACGGAATGCCTTTGAAAACTCCGTATATAGACCTTGGGAGTTCGGGATCTTCTTTTTCGCTCTCGCCCGATGGCAGCCTGCTGGCTGTAAGGCTGTTTCGCAGTGCGCGCAAAAGTTCTGGAACGTGGAAACTTTGCATGTACGATATGCGCATGCAGCAGATGCTGTGGGAACGACCGGCAGGGAAGATCGGCGCATACTTGGGCGGGAAGTTGCCCAATAATTACTCTGTATCGTTCGTGAAAGCGGGCGCAATTCCAGCCAGAAATATGATGTGGACACGACAGGGATTGCTATTGAGTGACGGAAATACGCTGCGAATGCTTGATCCGCGTACACAACAGGAGAAATGGAAAAACAAACTCGCACTGCTGATGGTAGACGACAGCTTGGATGTGGCGGTGGGCTATAAGTCTGCTGTGTCGGGTAAGTTGCGTGCATTACGGCTAAGTACGGGCGAAATGCTTTGGGAACTGAAGGTTTCGCATAACACGAATTGGGGCTGGAATGATGCAAGGCGTGTGGGTAAGTCGTCGGTGTTGGTGATGAATGACCATTTAATGCTGATCGATCTCCTTACGGGTGAATATAAAATACACCATGCGCGAACCAGTTACACCGAGACGGGAAAGGCATTTATGGCGGGGCTTGCCATGAGTATAGCAGGCGTTTCTATGGGCATTATGACGGGATATGCTGCTTACTATACACCGAACGTGAACCAGTTTACAGTGTCGCATCTCAATTCGAATATCTTCCAGAAAGGCGAATATAGCTATGTTTCCGACCGAGACAGCCTGTATTGTTTCGACAATAACCTGAATGTAATGTGGTCGTATGGCTTTTCACGAAAGGCTCTGGGAGCTTCACAACTGTTTTCGAGGGGTGAAAGATTATATCTGCTCAATGACGGTTACGGGCTGAAAGCCAGCGGTTTCAAGAAACCTCAGTGCATTCCGTCGCTTTCATCGTTCGATATGATGACGGGCGAACGGCACAATACCGTTTGTTATGCAACTCGAAAGAAAGCAATAGAAGGTACGGCCGTATCGCACGACGAGGTGTTCGTTGCGTTTGATGACAGCATAGCGTACCAAACGCTGGATGATACCGTGGCACACGTTCGGCCGTGGAACGTGAAAGCCTACGGCAGAATAATCGTCGTGCCGCAAGACACTATCTACGCCTATCGTGAGGGTGATACTGCACCGACACCGCTTTTTAACGCCGAAGGCCGCTACATCGTGATTACCGATAAGAGTAAAATGTTCTGCATTGATAGGCAACTGAAGATTACAGACGATTATTCTGCCGATAAATTTTATCAGGTGTGTGAGCGTTATGGCGACTGTCGTTTCATTATGAAAAGGGAGAAAACGGGCTATGACTTCTGGATTATAAGATCGTCGGGCAGTCCGGTCGGGCACATTACTCTCGATGTGCAGGCTGCTGCAATGCAGGACGGAGTGCTGTTTCTGCTGTGCAGTTCTATGTTGATATCTATTGATCTTCATCGGCTTTAGTACGTATGAAAAGTTTTATTTTTGCCGTTTTATTGATTTTCTTACCCTTGGCAGGGTATGCGTAGGTATTCGGAAATGACGGTGCAGATTATATTTGTGAGTCGTATTTTGACAAGAAAAAACTTAAAATGCAACGATATGGATTTTTTAGAATTGGTAAAAAAGCGTTATTCGGCAAGAGGTTATTTACCGAAGACGGTAGAACAGGAGAAGTTGAACTACATTCTTGAGTGTGCAAGATGGGCGCCTTCGGCGGTCAACCGGCAGCCTTGGAGGGTCATCGTGGCGCAGAGCGACGAGGCAAAATGCCTTGTGCAGCAGTGCTATCCGCGAGATTGGTTTGTGCAGGCTCCTCTTTACATTATTATATATACACGCGTGTCGGAGGCTTGGATACGCGGTTTCGACGGAAAAAATCATGCAGACATCGATGCCGCCATAGCTACGGAACACATTTGTCTGGCTGCTGCCGAGCAGGGATTGGGTAGCTGTTGGGTATGTAATTTCGATGTGCAGCTACTGAAAAGCAACTTCCGGTTGACTGCAGACGAATATCCCGTGGCCATCGTGCCGATAGGGTATGTGAACAAACAGCCCAATAAGCCAACGATAAGAAAGAGTATTGATGAACTCGTCGCAGTAAGATAAGTTGGGCAGGAATAATATATAAAAAATGTTTACATCGTAGGTTTTGAGTGAATATTTGCAAAATAATAGTGGTTTTCAGCCCTTTTCTGGTGTTTCTCTGACAAAATATGATACATTTGCACCGTGTTTTGATACACTAATGATCATTAAAAATTCAGGATTTAGTGTTTTATAATTTAAAATGTAAACGTAAAAAAAGAAAGATTATGAAAAAGATTTTTATGACTTTAGCTGCTGCCATTATCGCAGTAAGTGCAAGTGCTCAGGTTTATGTTGGGGGTAACGTTGGTATTTCAAGTGTAAAACTTGGCGATGCAGATGCTGAAACTTCTTACAAGTTCCTGCCTGAAGTTGGTTACAATATCAATGACAACTGGGCTGTAGGTATGTCTTTAGGTTGGGCTAAGGGTACCCCTGTGACCATAGAGAACGTGAATGCTCTTGCTGAGACATTCGAAGTGAATCCTTATGTTCGTTTCACACCGTTCCATACCCAATACATCAATGTTTTCTTTGATGGCGGTTTAGGTTATAAGAAGTTTAATCGTAACCTTGGTTCAGACTGGTCTATCGGTATCAGACCGGGAGTTGCAGTTAACTTGAACCAGCATTTCAGTTTCGTTGCCCACGTAGGGTTCCTTGGTTACAAGTGGCATGATCCGAAAGGAGACGCTAAGAACAGCAGCGCATGGGGTGTAGATCTTGATGGTAACAACGTTACATTCGGTCTGTACTACAACTTCTAATCTTGTGAATAATTAGAAAGAAATATTTATATCAATAACAAAAACTCCTGCTTGTTCCTTGTGAACGGGCAGGAGTTTTTTATATAAATGGGCGCTTTATTACCCAAATTCTGTTCATATCAGGCGTATGCGTGCTGGGCGTAGTGGGTTGGCGGACTTTATTTCTCTTATCGTAGCGTGCTCTTTATATATTCGTCGTCGCGACTTCGAGCACAGAGCGTTTGGAGTTACCTGATCTTCTTGCTGAACAGCTTTGTTTTTCTGCTGATAGGACTCGATCTGCCAGAGATAATCGACAGCTTGAAAGCAGACGGCGTGAGCCTGTGGACGGCTGTGGGGTATGGTGTGTTGGTAACGGCTGCACTGATTGTTTGTCGCCTACTATACGCCTATGCGGCCGTGGTGGTATCAGCTAAACAACGAAAAAAAACTATGATCGAAAAAGAAATAATCTATCATTATATCCACCGTATAGACTTGGAAGAAGAACGCATGCTCAAAGAATAACGCTCAGCTCGGCTTTCTTGTTGTGCCGAAACGACCGGAAACGTCAGAAATCGGTATCTTTTTCCCAAAAGTTACAGTTTATAAATCAAAAGTAAAGGTTTTATCGCAGTTTAAAGTACTATCTTTGTATCGTCATTAATCTCATTGACTATGAAGAGTATTTTAGACGGCCGTCAGGCGCTGAAGCAGGAGATAGACCGCGTGGCCGAGGTGGCCGGATACCTTTGGCAGAACGGTTGGGCGGAACGCAACGGGGGAAACATCACTGTAAACATAACAGAGTTTGCAGATGAGGGCATCAGATCGCTGACTCCTATCGGTGAAGTAACGCCGATAGGCAAGACACTACCCCGATTGAAAGACTGTTATTTCTACTGCAAGGGTACGCTGAAGCGCATGCGCGACCTTGCCCGATGCCCGATGGACAACGGCTCGGTGATACGTATTCTCGATGACTGTGCAAGTTATGTTGTTGTTGCCGATAAGCTCGTTGCCCCCACTTCCGAACTTCCTTCGCATCTCTCGGTGCACAATCGCCTACTCGAAAAGGGTTCACCTTATCGGGCCACACTCCATACACACCCCATAGAACTCATTGCCATGAGCCACAACAGAGAGATGCTCGGGCGGGATGTGCTTACTAAAATACTATGGAGCATGATACCAGAGACAAAAGCGTTTTGCCCACGGGGTTTAGGCATCGTTCCTTATAAGCTGCCCGGAAGCGTAGAAATGGCTGATGCAACACTGCAAGAACTGGAAGACTACGACGTCGTGTTGTGGGAAAAGCACGGCGTGTTTGCCCAAGGACTTGATGTGATGGATGCTTTCGATCAGATTGATGTGCTCTCGAAGAGTGCCAAAATATATCTCGATGCCTGCATGATGGGCTTCAAACCCGAAGGCATGAGCGACATACAGATGAAAGAACTCTCTGAAACGTTTCATCTGCCCAAATAATATATCCATGAAAAACAAGGCGGATACAGTCCTTGGCGCAACAGCGTCGGGAACTATATCCGCTATTTTGTGCATTGCAGTCTGGTGATGTGTGGGGGATATTCAGGCTGTCTATTGTCAATAGGCAGTCTGAACAATCGGCTTAGGTGCGGACCCTATGCCCGACAGGTTGCATATGCGTCTCTATCGTTTTTACAGCCACCTTTTATAATCGGTATTTGTGAATTGTTGATTACATTTGCTGCACATTGTCCAGTTGGCAACTGTGGGGAATGAAAAAGGGCGATGGATGAAAGAAGCCGTGTGCTAATCTTGCGGACAAAGACTCTGCCTGTTTAAATTTTTCCCAACGGATAAATACTTTCTTGGGAGAATTCAGACAAGCAGAATCTTCGTAGTATGACGTTCAGCCGTCGTTCGGCTGTCTGTCAGCGATTACTCCTGTTGCTGCCGTATATCATAGCAGTTGCGGAAGAAACGAGGAGATAATCAGGACGATTATGCCGGCTATCAGCACCGTGATAGTCTTGCGCGAGCAGCCTTTCCATTCTTTCAGAATGATGCCCCACACGTTTGAGAACACGACGTTGAGTGCCATGAGAATGCAAAAAGCAAACGTGGTGAGCACGGGCGATGATGTGAGGAAGCCCTTACCGAGGGAAAGCCCGAAGAATTGGCTGTACCAAAGAGCACCGGCAAGCAGGCAGAAGAGCACATTATTGCCCCATACCGCAGTTTTACGGTAATCATTCCACGTATGGTTCTTGCTGTTTTGGTAGAAACAGTAAGCAGCATTGGTGATAAACCCGCCGAAAGTAACGAGCAGAGTAGCAGGCAAGGAGGCGAACATGGGGTTCACGCCAGTGAAAGTGAGGCCGGCCCCCTGTGCCAGTCCTATGTTGAAACAAGCGCTCATGAAGCCTGCAAGCAGTGCCACCGCAATGCCTTTCGTGAAATTAAAGTCTTTTACGGCGACTTTCTTTTCCTCTTCGCTCAGCGATTTGGCTTTCATATTGCCCGCGACCCCTATGATGCCGATACCTATGAGTGTGGCTGCGACGCCGATGAACACCGATGTAGTGAGGTCAGCAGTGTGCCCTGTGAAAACAGGGGCGAGCAATGTTCCGAGCGCAGCGCATGTTCCAAGTGCGATGCTCTGTCCCAGCGCAACGCCGAGATAGCGCATGGAGAGCCCGAAGGTGAGCCCCCCCACACCCCACAGTGCGCCATAGAAGATGGTGAGACCTGTGGACCTCGGGTTCTGAATGAACAGGTCGAACAGATTACAGCCTGCGGGTATAGCCAGCAGAGCGCCGAGCAGCGGTAATATTAACCATGCGAAGATGCCCTGCACAATCCAGTAACTCTCCCAACTCCAATTTTTTATTTTGTTGATGGGTACGTAAGATGATGCTTGGCAGGCGGCTCCGATGGCGATAATGATAAGTCCGATGAGTATTTCCATAGCTTAATAATGAAGAACCGAAGCCTCTCTACAATGGGAGAGGTTTCGGTATAGTTTTATCGTTTTGAAAGAACATCGGCCTCGTAGCGGTTTATATCGGCGATGAACTCTTCGCCTACAGGCACGTTGTTAATCATGTTGAAATAATCGTAAACGGCGCCTATCGGCAATGTTTTGGCTTCTTCGAGCAACGCGAGGCGCTCAAATCCTTTGTCATTGTCTTCGTATTGGCGCAACATATTTAATGGTTCGAGCAATGCGGAGAGCAGAGATTTCTGCGTAGCCCGTATGCCTATCACGTATGCTCCGATACGGTTGATGGATGCATCGAAGTAATCGAGTCCGATATGTGCGCGGTCGAGAGCATCGGCACGTACGAGTTCCTTGAACAAATCGAGCGTCTGATCGTTCATAATCGTTACGTGATCAGAGTCCCAATGTACCGGTCGGCTCACATGAAGCATCAATTCGGGCACATAAAGCAGCAAGGAACTAATCATATCGCTTACGTTTTCCGTCGGTTCATAGTGTCCTGTGTCGAGCGTGTACATCACGTTGTTCTTCGAACAATAGCCTGCATAGAAGTCGTGTGAGCCCACCGTGTAGCTTTCCATGCCTATGCCGAAGAGCTTAGCCTCGAGACATGTCTTCATGTCAGGGAGTTTTTCGGCGAGTATTTCGTCTAAAGAAGTCTTCAAGAGCTGGCGGTAACGTAGTCTTTCCACGGTAATATCTTTCAATCCGTCGTGCACCCAAATGTTCATGATGCACGGATCGTTCTGTGCTCTTCCCATGTCATTGGCAATTCTCCGGCAGCGCTTGGTGTGCTCGATCCAGAAGTCACGTATGCTTTTGTCGGGGTTCGACAGCGAGAGATAGCCGCTCTTGGGGTGCGAGAAGCTCGTTGAATTGAAATCGAGCTTCATTCCAACGTCTTTCGCCCAATCTATCCACCCTTGGAAATACTTCGTTTCGACCTCGTTTCGATCCACTTGTTTGCCTCCGAACTCGCCGTATGTCTCGTGCAGATTGAAACGATAAGTGCCGCCGATGAGCGACTTGACTTTAACAATGTCTTGGCGCAGTTCGTCTATATTGCGCGCTTTTCCGGGATAGTTGCCCGTAGCTTGAATGCCACCCGACAGTGCTTCACCACGTTCGAAGCCGGTTACGTCGTCTGCCTGCCAGCAGTGAAGCGAGATAGGTGTATTCTTTAACGTCTCAAGTACGCGGTCGGTGTCTACACCGATAGCTGCATAGCGTTCTTTGGCTATGGCATAAGCTTTTTCAATGAGTTCTTTTTTCATGATCTTTATTTGGTTTTGATTATTTTGTGATGTCGAGATAGTTGGAATAGGTTTTGTTCCAGTGTGATGTGTTTTGTGGTTTGAACCGCTTTAGCTGCGTGCTTCGGGCAATCATCTGACGCATAGTGTCGATACTGTCTACGTTGCCTGCGGCCTTTGCCTGCAGCATGATGTTGCCCAATGCAGTGCATTCCTGCGGGCCGGCCATTACGGTGATACCGCACGCATCGGCCGTAAATTGGTTGAGCAGTTCGTTTCTGCTTCCACCACCGATAATGTGTAATGTTTCTATCGGGAAGTCTGCCAGCTCTTGTAGGTCGTTAAATACTTGTCGATAGCGCAGGGCTAGCGATTCAAAGATACAGCGGCATATTTCTGCATGTGTCTCGGGAACAGGTTGGCGGGTGGTTTCGCAATAGCTGCGTATGGCCTTTGTCATTGATTCGGGGTTAGCGAATCGGGTGTCATCTGGATTGATAAGGCTCCTGAATGGTGCTGCTTGTAAGGCTGCCTGCTGCAAATCGGTATGACTGATGCCCACTTCGTCTCGCCACTCTTGCCTGCATCGTTCGTATATCCACATGCCGCAAATATTCTTCAGGAAACGTGTGGTACCCTCAATACCGCCCTCATTAGTGAAATTTTTCTGAAAACTCTCGGTATTGATGATGGGTTTGGAGGTTTCGATACCCATGAGACTCCACGTTCCTGAGCTTAGATAAGCAAAGTTCTTGTTGCTTGCAGGCACGGCGGCCACAGCACTTGCCGTATCGTGACCAGCCACTGAAACGACCGGAATGGGCCCAATACCTGTCATCTTTTGTAGTTCCGACGTGAGTGTTCCCATAACTGTACCCGGGAATATCTTCTTTCCGAACTGATTTCTCCTTAGACCAATGCTTGTCAAAAGTCGTTCGTCTAAGTCTGCAAGTACAGGATTGAGCAGCTGTGAAGTGGATGCCACGGTGTATTCGCATACGGTTATGCCTGTGAGGAGATAGCTCAAGGCATCGGGTATGAATAGAATTTTATTGGCATTTCGCAGAGCTGTATCGTTATTCAGGCGCATAGCGTAGAGTTGAAACAGCGAATTGAAGTTCATGAACTGTATGCCTGTTGCACGGTATATGTCTTCTTTACTGATTTTTTCGGCGAAATATTGCTCCATGATGCCCACAGTATGTGGATCGCGGTAAGAAAGTGGATTGCGTAGAATGGCCCCATCATTGCCGATACAAACGAAGTCGCACCCCCAAGTGTCGATGCCTATGCTCTGGATATGGATGTTCCGTTTGCCGATAAGTCTGAGACTTTTAATGATTTCATTGTAGAGTGCAAAGATGTCCCAATAGAAATGTCCACATGTTTCGATGATTGTGTTGTCGAAACGCGTAAGTTCTTCAAGGCTTATCATATCGTTTGTTAAGGTGCCGAGAATGGTTCTGCCGCTGGTAGCACCGAGATCTATGGCTAAAAAATATTTTTTATTTTCCATGAAGTATTATTGTTTGATAGTGTTTTACTTACTGCAAAGATATGCGTTTTATATGCTCCGGAGTGTGAATATTTGATTTTTTACCCCATTGTTTTGGCATTTCTTGTTGAATAATCGATCTGTATGATGTATCGAAATCTGTATTTGACATAAGGCGATGTGCCTTTTTGTATCAATGCTTTGTGTGATGTATGAGGCATATACCATCGGGATAGGCGAAATAAGAGTAGCTTGTAATGTTACTCTATGTGTGGGTCTTTTTTGTATTTTTTATGGGTGAAGTAAAATATTTGCAGAAATCATCGGAAATACAGAATATTTCCATTAATTTTGTGCTGTCTGCCGGAGCGGACGTGTTTCGTATCTTATTGATTATACACGATAAAAAGATTTGGCGGATATTTCCTTTCCGCAATTTTTAAAACTCATTTATATAAATATAATGTAAAAGCATTGAAATGACAACTCTTACTGTATTTATCATCATTGTGTTCGTAGTGGGCTACCTGTTCATTGCGCTCGAGAGTATTACGAAAGTAAATAAAGCGGCAATTGCTTTGTTGATGTTTGTATTTTGCTGGACATTGTTCATGGTCGATCCCGGAAGCTATATCACCGGATTTGCCGGTCAAGATTTGATCAACGAGGTAAGTTCTGCTATCGAACGGCATTTGGGAAGTACGTCTACTACGCTATTCTTCTTGATGGGAGCTATGACGATTGTAGAAATAGTAGACCAGAACGGCGGTTTCAACTTCGTGCGCGACACGATGAAGACCAAGAGCAAGCGGGCATTGCTATGGCGTATTGCCTTTATGACATTCTTCCTTTCGGCCATTCTTGATAACCTTACCACATCGATCGTTATGATCATGGTGCTTCGAAAGCTGGTAGAAGACCATAAAGACAGGCTCATCTACGCCTCTATCATTATTATTGCGGCCAATTCCGGTGGGGCTTTCTCTCCGATAGGCGACGTTACGACCATCATGCTTTGGAATTCTGGTGTAATTACTGCGGCGGGAGTTATCAAAGAGATATTTATACCGTCACTGGTATCGCTCATTATCCCGTTGCTTATTTTGCAGCAGTCTCTGCACGGGCAGCTTGATGTGCAAGACGTAATGATGAAGTCTGATTATGCCGTGCTCGACTTTTCGGGCCGTCAGCGCAAGATAATTTTCTTCTTAGGTGTCGGTGGACTGGTCTTTGTGCCCATCTTTAAATCCATCACCCATTTGCCTCCGTTCATTGGCATTCTGCTTGTACTCGGATTGCTTTGGGCAACCACCGAAATTTTCTACCGCAGGGTGCGCCGTGAGAAAGACGGGATGTCGAAGCGTGTGAGCAATCTACTTTCGCGTATTGACATGTCTACCATCCTTTTCTTTCTCGGCATTCTGATGGCCGTGAGTTGTTTAGAGGAGATTGGTGTACTCACAGCCGTGGGCAAGTGGCTGAACGAAGCTTCAGGGGGTAACCACTATGTGGTGACAGGCATCATCGGTGTCATCTCAAGTATTGTAGACAACGTGCCACTGGTAGCTGGATGTATGGGTATGTATCCTCTTGCTCTTACGGGTGACATGGCTATTGATGGCATCTTTTGGCAGTTGCTGGCCTACTGTGCCGGTGTTGGAGGCTCGATACTTATTATTGGAAGTGCGGCCGGCGTAGTAGTCATGGGCTTGGAAAAGATCACTTTCGGCTGGTACATGAAGCGGATCAGTTGGATAGCTTTGGTGGGTTATCTTTCGGGTATCTTCTCTTATTGGGTGATACGCACGTTTATTTGGTAGGTGGGATGACGGTCTGCCACACTTGCCTGTGACCCGAAGAGGGAATAATCAGAGGATAAATTGCAAATGTTTCATGGCATGCCCCCCCCAAACGGCATCGCCTGCATATTCAAATCCCAATGCCTTGTATAAACGCTCGGCTTTGGGATTTGCTTTATCCACTAGTAAACCCACGCGAGGAGCACCGACCAACCGGGCTTTCTCTATAGTCTGCTTCAGTAGCATGCGGGCGATGCCGCGCCCTCTGCAGGTTTCTTTCACGGCAAGACTGTCTATATAGAATTCCCCCGCCCCAGTCTCGTCAGCCATATCGCTGTAGTCTATACTGAATGCATGGCGTGCTCCGTCTATGAAAGCGTGGCGCAAGCTGTGCAGTTTTGCCCCGTCGTAGCCCACACATACGCCTATAATTTCATTTTTCACTATTGCCGACAGGCAGTTTCTGTAGCTATATTGGCTGGTTTCTATAGCAACTAATTCCGTCATCAGTCGGTGAAAATCTTCTAATGTATGCTCGTTGCCGGCCAGATTTCGGCAGCATTCGTGGTTCATTGCCGTCATGATGAGCGAGGCGATAGTGCCCGCATGCTGTTTTTGCGGTTGGCATATGGCGATATCATGGAGAGACAAATCTGTCGTAGTCATATTTCTATTCCCTTATAATATTGCTGCAAAGATAACCATTCTTTATGGATTAAACTTTCGGAACAGAGAAAAAACGAGTTCGAACATGGTCGGAAGCGGGAATAAAAAATGACGAAACCCCCTAAGGAATTCCGCCATTCTCAAATTCTTCTCATCAATTTTCGGTTACAGAGGGTATTCTTCAAACGCGTAGAGCACGGTGGAAAGATAGCGTTCACCCGTATCGGGCAGCAATGTTACTATCTTCTTGCCGGCGTTTTCGGGCCGTTTAGCCAGTTGAGTGGCTGCAAAAGCGGCCGCACCCGATGATATTCCTACCAGCAAACCTTCCTGCCGGGCCAACTGGCGACCAGCCAGAATGGCCTCATCGTTCTCTACTTGCACCACTTCGTCGATCACCGAGCTGTCGTAGGTTCTGGGTATGAAGCCGGCACCGATACCCTGAATTTTATGTGGACCGCTTTTTCCACCGCTTAATACGGGCGATGCAGCAGGTTCAACGGCAACGATTTTCACGTTTGGATTCTTCTCTTTCAGTCGTTTTCCTATGCCTGAGACGGTACCGCCCGTACCTACTCCGGCCACGAAAATATCTATCTGTCCGTCGGTATCTGCCCATATTTCCTCGGCAGTTGTTTCGTAATGCTTTCTCGGATTGGCCGGATTTTCGAATTGTTCGAGTATTATAGAGCCGGGAATACTTTTTCTAAGTTCCTCGGCTGCCTTGATAGCGCCGGTCATACCGTCTTTCCCGCTTGTCAGTTTTACCTCTGCACCATAGGCCCTTACGAGGTTTCTGCGCTCTATACTCATGGTTTCGGGCATGGTGAGAATAAGTTTATAGCCCTTTACTGCCGCTACCAGTGCCAATCCAACGCCGGTATTGCCGCTCGTGGGCTCTATAATGGTTGCGCCGGGGCGCAGTTTGCCGTTCTTTTCTGCCGCTTCTACCATCGATAGGGCAATGCGGTCTTTCACGCTTCCGCCCGGGTTAAAATACTCAACCTTGGCAATAACGGGCGTTTGCAGGCCGCGTGATGCCGAATATTTGTTCAATTCCACCAATGGAGTTCGGCCGATCAGGTCGGTTATTTGCTTTGCAATCTTTGTCATAACATGTTTCCTTTCTATATATGTTTAATTGTTTATTTTACGTATGTGAATGCTTCGTCGAGAGCGTCTATCAGGTCTTCCACGTGTTCTGTGCCTATGCTGAGGCGGATGGTCGAGGGATAGATGTGCTGTTCTTCGAGCTCCTTGGCCGATAGTTGCGAGTGTGTGGTGGTGGCAGGATGGATAACTAAACTCTTTACATCGGCTACATTTGCCAAGAGCGAGAAGATTCTAAGGTGGTCGATGAATGCCCATGCCTATTTTTCACCGCCCTTTATTTCGAAGGTGAAGATAGAGCCACCGCCATTAGGAAACAGTTTTCGGTACAACACATGGTCGGGATGGCTCTCCAACGAAGGGTGGTTGACCTTGATAACCTTGGGGTGACGGGCAAGATATTCTACGATCTTGCGTGTGTTATAGGCATGCCGTTCTACGCGGAGACTTAGCGTTTCGAGTCCTTGGAGCAATATCCATGCGTTGAAAGGCGATATGGTGGCGCCGGCATCGCGCAGGATTACCGCACGTATGCGGGTAACGAAGGCGGCCCGGCCAGCCACGTCGGCAAACACGGCACCATGGTAACTCGGTTCTGGCTTGGCTAAAGAGGGGAATTTATCGGCATTGGCTTTCCAATTAAACTTCCCACCGTCTACGATTATGCCGCCCAGACTACTGCCATGACCGCCTATGAATTTGGTGGCAGAGTGCACTACAACGTCGGCACCATGTTCGATCGGACGGATCAGATAGGGCGTGCCGAAGGTATTGTCTATGATTACAGGTGTGTTATGTCTGTGGGCTATCTCTGCTATACGGTCTATATCGGTGACACTTGCGTTGGGATTACCGAAGGTTTCTATAACGATAGCTTTTGTGTTATTGCGGAATGCTCGTTCCACTTCGTCGAAATCGGCAGGGGGAACGATAGTAGAAGCTATGCCCTGCGTGCGGAGCGTGTGCTCTATGAGGTTGTAAGTACCGCCGTAGAGATTATTTGCAGCGATGATATGATCGCCGTTTCGCGCAATATTCTGCAGAGCATAAGTAATGGCTGCGGCACCTGAAGCAACGGCGAGTGCGGCAACTCCGCCTTCGAGAGCGGCCACACGGTCTTCGAAAACGCTTTGGGTAGAGTTTGTCAAGCGCCCGTATATGTTTCCTGCATCGCGCAAGCCGAAACGGTCGGCAGCATGTTGAGAGTTACGAAATACATACGATGTGGTTTGATAAATAGGCACGGCACGGGCATCGGTTGCAGGATCAGGCTGTTCCTGTCCTACATGTAATTGTAATGTTTCGAAGTGCAGTTTCTTTTCGTTACTCATAATTTGTTCTCTCTTTTTATTTGTTATCTCCTAAAATCTGTTGTTTTTTGTCGACGATGCAAAGATACGACGATTTTTAATGATACGAAATAGCATAAATAAGGCATTCTGCATACCACGATTGTGGTATATTTTGGAGGAGTAAATAGTGATGGGCGACGAGTGTTTGCTGGCCGTATCGCAGCAGCTCGGCTTGTATGACCTTTGGGAAACGCGCTGTTTTGATGATACGTATATGGGAACTTGAACGAACTATACTTCTGCAATGCGGTTGTACCATCTGTCTGTGAGGCATAGGGGCGTCGTCTAAGGTCATTAGAAATACCATCTGAAGCAGACAGGCATGCCCTCTAACGGCAACACACATAACACACTATCAGCCAACAGGTTATAAATTGGGTGCAGATAACACACTCCTCCCCTCATTAAGGGGAGACCGTGAGGGGATGACATATAACGAACGAAAGTAACCAAACACCTCTTTATCTCTTTTCTATAAGGTGAGAAGTGCACTCATACTGCGCTTTCACTCCAAGCGAGGAGGCATGAAAAGTTCTACATTCAGTATGTTGAGCCGGCTTCCGCAAGGCGTTTAGAAGATGAGTTTGCCAATTCAATCGTTTTATGAGAGGGTTGGAAAGTCTGCCATCTTCTTCTTATGTTTTTCTTGTAAGGAGTTGTTCTCTTCTTATAGAAAGGAATTGTAAGGAGTTCGAAGAGTGAATGCGCCGCATATTTGTTTCTCATCTCGTGAGTGAGAACTTGATACTCAGGCCGAAGTCGCGCGTGGTGGTGGGATAAGCATTACTCGACAGAAGCGGTGTGTTAGTCTGATGGTCGTAATAGAAGCTCATGGTGAGCAGCTTGGAGAGTGTATAATCAGCCAAGAAACTGAGTTTGAAAGCCATGTTTCCGTTGCTTGCAGAACTTGTCATCGAGGCGATGTCGCGGGTAATGGCTGCCTGACGACGGTAACTCATGTCGAGACGAAGGTTCAAATCGTGGTTCGAATTGCTTCTGTTGCGGGCTGTCGAAGATTGTGTTTGGTCAGATTGATTGCGGTTATTTTTCGATTTAGACTTGATACGGCGCGCGTTACCCGTGCCGAAGAGGTTGAAGTCGTTCATTCTATAGGCCAGTCCTATCACCCAGTCGTGGCTTACGGCTTCATTGATTTGCACGCTTGTGGTACTTAAACTGAGCACACGTGTGGTGCGATATTCTATTTTAGTGGTCAGATTGTTGTTGAACGTGAAGTCTATACCAAGAAGTGGCGAGAATGCCTCGTTGATGCTAACGGCCGAAATGTTGTACATACTGCTCGGAACTGGGTTTCCCGTGATGGGATCTGTTATGAAACCGAGCCCGTTCATATATTCTTGAAATGTGCTGAACGTGTTGTATGAGCCGATAGCGAAGATGCTCTTATAAGAATGATTAATGTTGACAGCCTTGAAAACATCGCGGAACCACGGCAATGAGGACAGCCCACTGTAGCGTAGGGTCCAGTTGGGAAGTAGGCGCGATAGGCTGGGAAAGAGACTTAGGGAGCTGCCGCCCATGCTCGTATAGGTTGATATGAAAGCGGGAATCATAACGTCGGTGCTGTATTTGTCTATTGTTCCGTTAGCCGGATTGAATGGTCTGCCGGCAAAAGAGCTGCCTGCAGGATAGATAGAGCCGGCATATAAGGCTTCTACACGGTTGCGAAAACCGTCGAGCGAAGTACAGAAACGGTCGAAAGAGGAACTGTGGAAACCGTTGCTTGCATTGCCTATGCCTTCGAAAGCGCTTCTTAGCGATATCGTGGTTATGGTGAAAGTGCCACTTTGTGTGGTAGGATTACCTGCATACATATATTGTATGCTCTTTGCTGTGGTCTGGGTGCGGCTTGCGTTCAGGTCAATTTTGAGATTTTTCACGGGCTCTAAGGTCATTCTTATTTGCAGATCTTCGGTTTTGTTTGTAGTGGCGGGGGTAGCTACAGAGTCGTTTTGTAGCAGCCAGTTATTCTCACGTGCCTTGTTGATATAGGAGTCGCCGATGAGACCGAAAGCGAAATCGAGCCCCGGAGACAGTGCTCCAGAGCCGCGAGTCTGCCCGAAGCCGTCACCAATGATGGGCATGAAGCCCGGTAAGGCCATAGAATATTGGTTACGGTAGGATATGCTAACGCTACGGGCCATCATGAGCAGACGGGCCATACTCTGTGCCGTGCGGTACCACCCTTTGTTTTCAAGCGGTTCTTTGGGCTGTACGGTAATTTTAAGCCTTAGAACCGAGTCTACTTTGTTCTTAATACGTATGTTGTTTTGGTCGATCTTGCTGTATTTCAGTTTGAATGTTTTACCATCGGGTGTTTTGGCCGAGATGATGAGGCGTTTGCTCTTTTTACCGTGGTTCACAGTGATGGCTGTATCGGGCAGAAGTGTTATCTCGCGTTCGAAGCTGTTTTTGTGTTTCGGTAGCATTTTCTTTTGTTGCTCGATCGTAGCATCAGCCGGTGCTGTTTTATCATTGTTCTTTTCGTTTTTATCTTTTGTCGTTTTGTTTTTTTGTGTCTTTTTCGTAGAAGATGTTGCCGGACGGATAGTCGGTTGATTGAACCTGTTATTGGCATTCCTTAGGAATGTCACGTGGTTATACAGTCTCTCAAGGCTGAATGTGCCGTTGATATTCAGGCTGCGGTTATTGGCTATGGTATTTCCGAGTGAAGTGCCGTTGTCAAGATTGGTGCCTCTGATCCAGTTATATGTGGCTGTGTAATTGGCATCTGCATTGATCCAGTCGAATAGAGGCAGCAGATTGAGGGGTAACTGATAGGAAAGAGAGAACGACTGATTATAGTCTAATGGTGTTCCGAAATGTTTGATGCTGTTCCAAACGGAGTCTTTCCAAGCCTGATAGCGGTCGGGATAAAGGTCTTTGTTGATAGGGGTGTAGGGTTCTTCTATCTCTGCGTGTGTGGCGCTTTGAAAGTTCATGTGGATATTTCGCGTGATATCCCACCGCAAGGTGAAATCTCTGTTCCATAGGAATTGCTCGCTGAAGACGACAGGCAGTTTGTCGTTGCCGGTACTTTCCATATCGCGTTCTTGCAATTCATAGTAGTTGCGGGTGATTTCTGTGTTGAATGCCACGTTTTGGGGTAGCCAGTTGAGACCGAAGCGCTTCAGAATATCAAGCCATTTTGAACGATTTTTTATCGTCTTGAAAGGTTCCAACGGCTTATAGACAGGTGTCCAGCTGTAGTTGAGCGAGCCTCTCCAGTTGTTTTCTTTCTCGTATACAGTTGTTTCTCCGCTTGAATATCGATATGAGTGACTGTAAGAAAACGAGAAGTTCGCAGGATCGTAGGGCATTGGATGACGCTTTGTCTGTATTCCCATACGTACGTTCGACAGCGAGAGATTGGTGTTTGTAGTCTTAGTGACAGCGATGTTCTTGAGCGAGTCGCGGGCCGATTTGCTTCCTGCGGCTTCGAGAGCATCGCTAAGTTTCATGTCTGTGTCGAGTGGGTTGTATTTCGGACTTTTTTCTTCTTTGGTGATACTATAATAGAGCGGTGCACTAACCTTGGCTTTGTCGGGGAAGAACTTACCCAATTCGAAGTTCGCAGTGATGCTGTAGTTCTTATAATCGTCGGTAGAGCGTTGACTTACGCCCTCTTCAAGTCCGCCGAAACCGTTCGACATGTAGCGTCCTTGCATGTTGAGTGTACCGAAATCCGACAGTTGGACGTTCAGATTGCCTTGTGCAGCCCATCCTCCTTCATTGTTATATTCCTTGAGTCGTAGTTCGTTAAACCACACTTCGCCACTCTTTATGTCGCTTGCCTTGTTCCTTACACCAATGACCATGGTTTTTACTTCGCCGAGTGTAGGGTTTCCCATTACGGTAATTTTGTTTTGGGGCTTGCTTTCATCGTAAGCGCTGTAGGCACGGTTGAACGATGCGCGCCCTTCAGCCTTGGCTTTGTTGCGCTCTTTTTTAAGTGTGGTAAATATGTCTAACGGTATATTGAGCATGTTTTCTTCTGGCCATACCAGTCGACATTCGGAGAGAGAGTAGGTGTCATAGCGCCTTGGAGCAGTGAGTTTCAACGGGATTTCGTACTCGTAATAGTTGCTTTTATAGTCACTTCCCAGCCTGATGAACATGGCTAGTTGATTATCGGTGAGATTAGTAACGTTCTGTTCCAAGGCATTTGCATGTACGAACATCTGCAGGCGTTTGTATTGGCGCAAGTCTAAGGTGGTATTTTTGTACACGGCTTTCGCCTCTCCTGTGCCCAGATTGGTGAGTATCATATCTAATGCTTGTTCGTTACTTTCTACAAGTTGCGGCTGTGTAGGGTCTTGTGCACGGTGTATTCCCGGGGGTAGAACATAGTTGACCGGCGTCTTATCGTTGTTTTCTTCAATGTTTACGGCGCTTACGGTCATTTTTCCGGAAGTAGAAGGAGAGTTGTCCAAATTCTGTTCATACGCTCTCCATTCTCCTCGAACAAGGTCGAGGCTGCCAAAACGCAGCACGATCGGGTGCTTGAAACCGGTCATGAACATACGCATGAAGCGTATGCTAGTGAAGTCGGAGATGGCGCCTACACGCTGTTCGAACTGGTCCAAAGGGATACGGAACTGATACCAAGTGACGGTACGATCCTTACCGTTGCGGAGTGAGGGTTTAGTGTCGCGCTTGTCTACGATGAAGTTATGGCCTACAACCAAGTCTTCCGGACGTATCGAGACGTGGTACTGATAATACTTTTCGTATTCGTTGAGGGTGTAGTCTTGGTTAATATCTTCCACGTCAGGTGTGGTCTTGTACGATGTGTCGTAGCTTTCGCTTCGGGTATCGGTATCTGGTGAGTTGCCTTGCGGGTTGTTAATATACTTGTATCTACGGAGGATGGGAGCTCCAATGGCATCCAAATCTGAGCCTCTGAAGTAATGGTAATCGTCATTAGCAGGATCTTTGAGGATAGAATCGAGTACGGCAGGATTTACTTTTCCCTGAATGGATGTGATGAAGTTCTGGTAGGAAGAGAAGTTACGTTCTTCCTCATTGTTAAGTCCGTTGAACCCCACATCCTGCAAGGCCCGCGATCCTTTGCTTGTGGCAAAGGCATACGTCACCGTTGACTGCGTAGGAACCTTGCCCCATTGCGTCGTCGTGAACGATTGGGAACCGTCAACAGGCATACCGCTTTCATAGAATTTCTTGCCGTCATGTAGGACATCCTCGCTCACTTCACCGAGGTTGATGTAGAAATCACCACCGTAATCTGAGGCTGTTCCTGCCTCCTTAGTGTAGATGAAGGGGTCGAGCATCCAAAATTCTATATACTCTACGTTTGCTGTTTCGAAATCGCTCGTATCAAGTTTACGCATCATACCGCCCCAATGCTGTGTGGGGTTGTTCAAAGAACCGTCGGCTGCCAAGTCTGGATTGAAGTTATAAGGCCCGCGCTCGTTGGGATAGTAGGCGAGATTGAGTATGGGCAGGGTAGATATAGCGCCGCTGTAGGAACTTTGGTTACGATTCGGGAAGAGTTCTCTGACGTAGACCTCGCGTACGTAGAAGTCAGACAATTGGTCTAAGTCGCTTTTTATGTGGCTTGGAGTGAGCGAACTACTACGACGGGTAAACAGCGGATCGATATTATACCATGCCAGCAGCGAACGGTTGAAGCCACTTGCCAGCGTTGTCTTGTCATTGTGTTCGGCGAACATGGACGGTACACTCGAGATGATCCATGAAGTAGGCGTACTGACATCAATTGAAGATTTGGTATTTTCAAAGTCGTCAAGGTACGAAGCATTGTCTTGTGTGCCGTGACTTTGGCCTGCTATAAGTTGTGCAAACTCACCTGTAAACGAGATGTTTGATGGTTGTGTCAGATGTAGCAGAGGCAGCTTATTGAGCATGTTGGTGAGCCATTGGCTTTCTTTCTTCCAGTTTATGTTCACTCCCCACAGCGTGTTGTTCAGTGGTTCCGATCCCATGTTAACTTTGGTCGTGAGGGCTTGTTCTGACAGATGCTGCAAGGTGCCGCTTATTTGGAAGTTCTTGGAGAAGTCATACTCCCAGTTTATGCCGAACATCGTCTTGCGCTCTTGTGCGTAATCGGAGTTACTCTCCAATGAAACGTTTACATTAGTGCCGGCATCTATAATACTTTGGTTCAGTATCGTAACTTCTCCTGCACTGTAGTCTACGGAGTAATCGGTGCCTTCGCGCAGGGTAACACCACCCGCCGTGACCACTACTGATCCCTGAGGGACATTGTATGCGCCAAGAGAGATGACATTAGCAGAGGAACCTCGGAATTGTCCTTTCAATATGTATTTATCCTTTTCGGCTATCTGTTTAGCGATGGTCTTGGTAGAATCGTAGAGCTCCGTGAATGCATAGCGTGAAGCCTTGGCTGCGGGTACACCTTTACTGGTGAGATAGTCGTAAATATATTTGCCGAAAGGCTCTGCCTTGGGGAAGAAAACGCGTCCATTGCTGACGGTATATCCCTCTACAAAGTCGAAGTAACCGTTCGAATGAGGCTTATTGTTGTTGTCGAGACGGTCGGCACCCAATATTCTTATCAGAGGAGAGCCTTTAACCTGAACTTCGGGAATGTAGGTAAGATATACGCCGGCAGTATCGCTTTGGAACTTCACATCGAGGCGGAATTTTTCACGTTCGATATTATCGCCGAGACGATACACGTTTTTCATCATCAAATTCCAGTTGCCTTGTCTGGGATTATTGCTCGTATTCTTCAGTGATTTTACGAAAAGAGCTTGGTTGACATCTGTCAGATCCGATGCAAATTCACCCACCTGATAAGTTCGGCCGCTGTAAGTAAATTCATAGGCCACTGCAAGCACTTGATCTGTCTGCAGGCCACTCCTGAGCGAAATATATCCCAAGGCTGTGTTTACCGTGTATTCTGAACTTTTCAGAAGGCGAGCACTTTCCAGCTTCTCGTAGTCTGTACCGCCGATGAGTCCTGCCCCGTCGAGTGTTGAGTTGGTCTGGTCGATGTCTCGGGCTGTGCTGTAAGCATTCACCATCTCGGCATATTCAGAGTTCGAAGCGTTCGAAGGTACGGGCTGCCCTGTGGTTGTCCATCGTGCATTCGACACCTTTGCGTTTTCTCCGAGGTCGGTCAGTGCTACGATATTACGGGTGTTACTGGTTGTACCTGTCTTGTTTGTTACCCATATTTCTATGCGGTTCATCTTGATGCCTGTAGTCAGATTGGGCAAAGTTTTCATGCCTGCATCATAGTGGTCGCGGAAGTATTGCGACAAGAAGAAATGTCTGTTTTCTTCGTAGTCTGCCACATCGATTTCGAAAGGTGTAAACTGTACGCCTCCCTTGGATGAGACGTGAACGTCGGATGACTTTTTTTGTGAGGCAACCAGTTGAAGTCTCAACTTTCCGAACTGCAGATCGGTGCGAAAACCGAATAAGGAACTGGCGCCTTTTATCAGAGAAGAGTTAGACGGGAACGATATATTGCCGGCTTCAACGAGTTTAATAATTTCATCTTCCTTGCCATCGTATTTCAATTTCAGGCTTTGTGCATCAAAATCAAACGTCGCATCGGTGTTGTAGTTCAGGTTCATATTTACCTTGTCTCCCACTTTACCGTTCATATTCAAATTGATTTTCTCATCGAAGTCCATTGATGTTGTCTTGCGGTTGCGTTCCGGAATGGAGGGATTTTCTATGTTTTTCATTGTTGCACCGAATTTCAACTCGGCTGTTCCCTGCGTCTTGATGCGCACACCACCCGGACCGAATATCTTTTCTGCGGGGCCCAGATCGAAGTGCATGTCGGTAAAGTCGAACTTTTCTTTGCCTTTGGCCTTATAAATTTCGTCGTTTTTCGAGCGGAAATATTGGTTCATCAGCCGTTTTTCACTCCATTTCCGGTATTCATCGGGTGTCATTGTGATGGGCACAGACAGGTAAGACGATCCGAATTTGGTACCTATAATGTAGCTATTCAGTGTATCGTTGTAGGTAATGTTCTGCTGTAGGTTGTCTGGTCGCTTCAAGTCCATGGCATTTTGGTCAAGGTCGTCTAAGGTAATGGCAGTGGTTCGCTGCACTTTCCAGCGTGTATTGAGTAGCGAGTCGGGTATGGAGTCTTCGTTGTCGACGGTGGGTTGGGCGGTTATCCTCACAGAGTCGCGCTGCACGTTGTTCTGCCGAGAACGATTGTCCTGCCAAAGTGGCATAGATAGGGCATAGCTTGCCACGCTGACGGCAAACAGGATAAACAATATGCCATATATCCGGACCTTAGATCTCATCTGTTAATAACATATATAGGCCAGCCAAAAGATGAACAAATTCATAAGGTATTTATCCCTCATCTTTTATTTTTCATTCTAAAACATCTCTCCTCTTTTCTTCCTGATCACTCTTCTTTCATTTAATCTGTTTAAGGGCCAATTTTACAACTTGCTCTACGGGAAGGTCAGGATCGGTCTTTAGAATTTCGGTGACGGCCTTGGCCGACGGTGCCGGAGAGAAGCCCAGCATGGTCAAGGCGCTCACAGCTTCGTCTTTGATGCCACTGTTTACCATCGATACGGGTTCGCTGCTCACGTGGAATTCTGTGGCAATACCGCTGTTGACTATCTTGTCTTTCAGGTCGACAATGATACGTTGCGCCGTTCGTAGGCCTATTCCTTTCACTGCTTTTAGCATTCTTTCGTCGCCGTTTGCTATAACATTACACAATTCGGCGGGCGAAATGGTGGAGAGTATCATGCGGGCAGTGTTGGCGCCTACGCCGGATACTGTTATTAGAAGCCTATAAAGCTCGCGTTCTTGCTTCGAGGCGAAGCCGTAGAGCGTGAAACTGTCGTCGCGCCCCCCTGTCGTCAATGCCTCATGAACATATAACTTCACTTTTTCTTTGCCTTGAATGGCGCTATAAGTGTTAAGCGATATGTTGAGTGCATAGCCTATTCCCGCCGCTTCTACAACGGCCAAGGCGGGGGTAAGTTCTGCAAGTTCGCCCCTTACATATTCTATCATGATTTGTTATTTATTAAGTGTATATACGATATTATAACGCCATGTGTTCCCTCTTATTGTATTTCAGATGTATTTAACAATAATAACTTTTATTTCATCTACTTATTTTAAAACGATTAAAAAATGTATTTAAATGGCAGATTTTATGCGGTAATCATGTAATTTTGCAACCGATAAGAAGAATTAACCCATTAAACATTTAAGATATGAAGAAGATCAGAGCAGCCGTAGTGGGCTACGGAAACATTGGAAAGTATGCGGTTGAAGCGCTCGAAGCGTCGGAAGATTTCGAGATTGCGGGCATTGTACGCCGTCAAGGGGCGCAGAATAAGCCCGTAGAGCTGGCACCATACGAAGTGGTAGACGACATCAAGCAGCTGCATGCTGTAGATGTAGCCATTCTTGCAACGCCTACCCGCAGTTGTCCGGAGTATGCCAAGCGGATATTACCCTTGGGTATCAACACGGTAGACAGTTATGACATTCATACCGGCATACGTGCCTATCGCGATGAACTGATGCCGCTGTGCAAGGCAAACGGCGCTGTAAGTGTGATAAGCGCCGGATGGGATCCGGGGTCCGATAGTGTTGTGCGCACGTTGTTGCAGAGCCTTGCGCCCAAAGGGTTGTCGTACACCAACTTCGGCCCGGGCATGTCGATGGGACACAGCGTATGCGTGCGCAGCAAGAAAGGCGTGAAGAATGCCCTTTCGGTAACCATTCCGCTGGGCGAGGGCCTGCATCGACGCATGGTATATGTGGAACTTGAAAACGGCGTAAGGCTGGATGATGTTGCTAAAGACATCAAAGCCGATCCGTACTTTGCCAACGACGAGACACATGTGTTTCAAGTGTCGTCGGTAGACGACGTGCGCGATATGGGGCATGGCGTAAACCTTGTGCGTAAGGGCGTAAGCGGAAAGACGCAAAACCAGCGTTTCGAGTTTCATATGAGTATTAACAATCCCGCGCTTACCGCACAGGTATTGGTCAATGTAGCTCGTGCTTCCATGCGTTTACAGCCCGGATGTTACACGATGATAGAAATTCCAGTCATCGATATGCTGCCGGGTGAGCGTGCCGATCTTATCGAGCATTTGGTATAACCAGCGTTTCGTGCGTCGGAAATATCTCCTGCGTGCTACAGACAAATATGGTTCTGCAGGCGTAATTATTTTGTATGGCTGTGCTGCATGCCGTCTCTATGTTCGATAGACCGTGCCTCTGTCGGGCATAGTTTGTATGCCTGTCTGGCATAGGCATGCTCTCTATGTTTGATAGATGGAGAAATGGGCAGGCTATACGGTGCTACGGTCTTTTATAAACTAAGTGTTTTTAGGTAAAAAAGCTAATTTTCGGCGCTTACTTTTCGATATTCGACATTTAATATTTACTTTTGCAATTAAGTTCAAACAAAGTGAGAAGATTATGGACAAGAAGACGATAGGAATGATAGCCACCGTGATTGCCGTGATGGCAGTGGCTATACTCATCAGTGCGATGCCCGCAGAAGGAACGATAACAAAGGTTGATGGCGTAACCGTGGTGAACACTCAGCTCATTGCGAAAGACATCAAGGGGTTTAACGGCCCTACTCCAGTGAAGATTTTTATCGAGAATAATAAGATTACGAAGATAGAGACACTGCCCAACAAGGATACGCCAAAGTATTTCAACCGCGCGAAGACGTTACTTAGCAAATATGAAGGTGTGCCGGTGAACAAGGCGGCGAAGATGGAGGTTGATGCTGTCAGCGGTGCTACATTTTCGTCTCGCGGACTTATCAAGAACGTTCAGGAGGGGTTGAAGTGTTATAAAAAGAATAAATAGGTTTTGTTTGCAGCGTTTTTATGTGGGGGAAAGTCGAAAGACTTTTCCCTATTTTCGTAAGTGTTTATCGGAAAGAGCGTATAAGCGGAGTGCATGTGCGGTTTTTGCTTATGCGAGTGTGAGGAATCTTTTATGTTCCTGTTATGCCTGCCAATGGGTATGTAATGTACATATTTTCCGCGGTAACAGTTTCCCGTTATTATAAATGATTTACCGATATGTAGTCTGTCTTTAGTATCTGCATGTAGCTTTTATTGTCGCAGTTTGAGGTCTTTTAGGTATCTTTTGCGCTCCATGCCCACGTAAGACCGGTATGATTTCTTGATATGAATTTGTCTATACTTTATTCGGGTTCGAGAAAAACTGTTCAACTTTATGGTTTAAATCGGATACAAAGGCCAAGTTAAATTCCCATGCATTTCTGTAAAAAAGTTTGGTATTAGTCAGCGATGCGGTAAGATATACCTTAGAATGGAAAGTGATGCTGTATTTGTCGAAATCAGTCCGTTCTGCGAATACGCTATTTGCCGTGCGTTTCCGCTCGGGAAATTGTTAGAAACACTGTTTCCAACATGAAACTGATTTCTGTGCCTTCGTGAAAACGCTGTTTTGTAGGTTTTGCACACTGGTTTTGTAAGGCAAATATCGTAAAAACGAAACAAGCGCCAAGCGATTTTAACCAGTCGCTTGGCGCTTGCTGTTTGTACGACTCTTCCGTCGTGAAATGTTGTTCTATTTCTTCATTTTAATGAATGTGGCCTGATACGGCTGGTTTGTCTTACCCTGTAAGAAGCCGTTGTACACAAATCTTGTATCGTTGATAGAGACAACTGTTAACACCGTCACGAGTTTGCCGTTGGGTTCGTTTAAATAAATCTTATCCTCGTTCACGGTATAAGTATATTCGCTCTTATTACGCCAATCTTCCTTGGTTTCAGAGTAATTCGATAGTTCTTGAAGGGTTCCGTTGTCTCTGAATGTAAGGCGATTTGAATTCGCGCCTGTGATGTCTTGGTCTACCTTCACTGCTTTCTCGTTTTCATCCAGCATATAGCCGTTTATGTGTATGCATTGCCATGTGCCCACAATGTTGTTTTTAATGTCTTGAGTGGTCACCTTGTCGTCGTCCGACGAACACGAAAACAGTGCGAATGCACACACCAACAAGCCCGCGAGGCTCAATAAATGTAATTTTTTCATTCTATGTTTTAGAAAATTTTGGTTGCCGCTTTTCCCCCCCGAAGCAGGCAGGGTTGATAATCTTGTTTAAAAGGCAGGGGGAAACACCTCCGTACGCGTAAGTACGGCACAAAGGTATAAAATAACTCATAATTCTCATTGAAATATAGTTTAAAATATCATAACGGCGTGTTGTCGCTCACTGTTTTGTGTGTAGCAAAATACAGTATATGCTCCGTGCTCGATGAGAGCATTGCACAAAATGTCTGTTCTGTGCACATACGGTTTTGTTTTGTGCATTTTTAGAGAAATTTCTTTGGTTGACAAATAAAAAAGCACTAATTTTGCCCGCTGAATTATGATGCTTCGGTTGGCGAAAATAATAAATCTAATGTATCGGCCGGCTGGAACAAAAGATCGCATGAATGCAACTATCACAATTTATTAGTATTATATGAGTTTGAAAATTGTTGTACTTGCAAAGCAAGTACCTGACACAAGAAATGTGGGCAAGGATGCCATGACGGCAGAAGGTACCGTGAACCGTGCCGCACTTCCCGCAATCTTCAATCCTGAAGACTTGAATGCTTTAGAACAGGCCCTTCGTTTAAAGGAGCAAAACCCGGGTTCGACCGTTGGTGTGCTCACCATGGGACCTCCGCGTGCCGGCGAAATTATCCGTCAAGGACTGTATCGCGGGGCTGATACGGGGTGGTTACTCACCGACCGTCTGTTTGCTGGAGCTGATACGCTGGCTACTTCTTATGCCTTGGCTACTGCAATTAAAAAGATCGGAAATGTGGATGTGGTGATCGGTGGTCGACAGGCTATTGACGGCGATACGGCACAAGTGGGGCCACAGGTAGCTCAGAAACTGGGCTTGAACCAAGTGACTTATGCCGAAGAAATACTCAAGATAGAGAACGGTGTAGCTACCATCAGGCGTCATATTGATGGAGGTGTGGAGATTGTTGAGGCTCCGTTACCGGTGGTTATTACTGTGAATGGTGGTGCAGCTCCTGCACGTCCTTGCAATGTTAAGCTCGTGATGAAGTATAAATATGCTACATGTCCGATGGAACGTAAAGGCGACGAGCCTTGGAGTTCGCTTTATGAAAAGCGTCCGTATCTTACGCTGAACCAGTGGAGTGTGGCTGATGTAGACGGCGATCCGGCACAATGCGGACTGTCGGGTTCACCGACAAAGGTGAAAGCAGTACAGAACATCGTCTTCCAAGCTAAGGAAAGCAAGACGCTTACGAGCTCTGATGCCGATGTGGAGAGTATGATAAAAGAATTGTTGGACGAAAAGATTATAGGGTAGGGATACTTGTTATCCCGCAGCTCAGTTGGAAATATGAATAACGTATTTGTATATTGTGAGATAGAAGGCACAAAGGTGGCCGAAGTATCTCAGGAATTGCTCACCAAAGGACGTAAGCTCGCCAACCAACTCGGAGTGCAACTTCATGCCGTAGTGGCAGGAACCGGCATAAAAGGAAAGGTTGAAAAGCAAATTCTTCCCTACGGTGTAGATAAATTGTTTGTGTTTGATGGCAAAGGACTTTTCCCTTACACATCGGCGCCTCATACGGATATCTTAGTGAACCTCTTCAAAGAGGAGCAACCACAGATTACCCTGATGGGAGCAACGGTTATCGGTCGAGACCTCGGACCACGTGTGTCTTCTTCGCTTACCAGCGGTCTTACGGCCGACTGTACGCAGCTCGAAATTGGCGACTATGACGATAAGAAAGCAGGAAAACACTATGAAAATTTGCTCTATCAGATCCGTCCGGCATTCGGAGGCAATATCGTTGCAACGATTGTGAATCCTGATCATCGTCCGCAGATGGCCACTGTGCGTAGTGGAGTGATGCAACGTGAGGTGATCGACGAGAACTATAAGGGCGAGGTAGTTTATCCCGAAGTGGCCAAGTATGTTCCTACGGTAGATTATGTAGTAAAGGTTATCGATCGTCATGTGGAGGCTGCAAAGAACAATCTGAAAGGTGCAGCCATCGTTGTTGCCGGCGGTTATGGCGTTGGGAGCAAGGAGGGTTTCGATCAGCTCTTCCTATTGGCCAAAGAACTTCATGGCGAGGTAGGTGCGAGTCGTGCTGCCGTGGATGCCGGTTGGATAGATCATGATCGCCAGATTGGGCAGACAGGCATAACGGTTCATCCGAAAGTCTACATCGCCTGCGGCATATCGGGACAGATACAGCACATCGCCGGCATGCAGGATGCAGGTATCATCATCTCTGTAAATAGCGATCCCGATGCTCCGATCAACCAGATTGCCGACTATGTCATCACTGGAACTGTGGAAGAGGTGGTACCGAAGCTGATAAAGTATTATAAACAGAATAGTAAGTAAACATCATGTCAAATTATTATACAGACCATCCGGAGATTGGATTTCATTTGAATTATCCGCTGATGAAACGCATAGTCGACCTCAAAGAGCGCAACTATGCCGACAAAGATAAGTTTGATGATGCTCCCGTGAGCTACGAGGATGCCATCGAAAACTATAAGCGCATCCTCGATATTACCGGGGATATCGCTGCTAACATAGTAGAACCTAACTCGGAGAGTGTAGATCAAGAAGGGCCGCACCTCGAGAATAACCGCATGATTTATGCTTCGAAGACATTCGAGAACCTTGACGCAACGCGAAAGGCAGGTCTATGGGGTATCTCGATGCCGCGCCGTTACGGCGGACTGAATCTGCCTAATACGACGTTCTCTATGCTCTCCGAAGTGATTTCTGCTGCTGATTCTGGCTTCCAGAATATCTGGTCGTTGCAGTCGTGTATTGATACACTCTACGAATTTGGTAACGAAGAGCAGCGCCAGAAGTACATTCCGCGCATTTGTGCGGGCGAAACAATGTCAATGGACCTAACAGAACCCGATGCAGGATCAGACTTGCAACGTGTGATGCTCAAGGCAACGTTCGATGAAAAAGAGAATTGCTGGCGACTGAACGGCGTGAAGCGTTTCATTACCAATGGTGACTCCGATATCCATCTCGTGTTGGCACGTTCGGAAGAAGGTACACACGATGGGCGCGGACTGTCGATGTTCATCTACGACAAGCGTAACGGTGGTGTAGACGTGCGCCATATAGAGAATAAACTCGGTATCCACGGCTCGCCTACCTGCGAGCTTGTCTACAAGAATGCCAAGGCTGAACTCTGCGGAAACACCCGCCTTGGGCTTATTAAATATGTCATGGCACTTATGAACGGTGCCCGTCTGGGCATTGCAGCACAGAGTGTCGGCGTGGAGCAAGAGGCATACAATGAGGCGTTGGCTTACGCCAAAGAGCGCGTGCAGTTCGGACAAAAGATCATTAACTTCCCCGCTGTTTACGATATGCTCTCACGCATGAAAGCGAAACTCGATGCAGGTCGCTCACTTCTTTATCAGACTGCGCGCTACGTAGACATCTACAAAGCACTCGAAGACATACAGCGCGATACCAAGCTTACCGCCGAAGAGCGCGACGAGCTCAAGAAATATACCCGCTTGGCTGATGCTTTTACACCGCTTGCCAAGGGCATGAATTCCGAATACGCGTCGCAGGCAGCCTATGATGCCATATCTATTCACGGCGGTTCGGGCTTCATCATGGAGTATAAGAGCCAGCGTCTCTACCGCGATGCGCGTATCTTCTCTATCTATGAGGGCACTACGCAACTGCAAGTGGTGGCTGCTATACGTTACATAACCAATGGTACCTACCTTAGTATCATCCGCGAAATGCTCGGTAATGATGTGGCGGAAAGCCTCAAACCATTACAGGTCCGCGTGGCGAAACTCGCAGGACAATACGAAGAAGTGCTCAACGAAGTGAAAGAAGAAGGCAATCAGGAGAAGCAAGACTTTGTTGCTCGTCGGCTGTTCAATATGACGGCAGACATCATTATGTCGCTGCTTATCCTTGATGATGCAACCCGTTCACCCGAACTCTTCGCCAAGAGCGCCAACGTGTTTGTGCGCCATGCTGAAGAAGAAGTGACAGGTCATTACATATACATCAAGAACCTCTGCGCTGAAGAGCTTGTAAACTTCCGTGTTGCAGAGGCTGAAACAGTAGAATAAAAGTTTTATTCAGACAGAATAAATTGAAGGTGCATCTCTGAAAAGGGATGTGCCTTTTATTATTTATTTATCCGACAGATAAGCCGATAGCGGCTGCTTGTCTTTATCGTGCCATTCTGTCTTCCCATTTTCCGGTCTTTCTAAACAGAACTAAACCGCCTCACTCGGGGTATCAAGCTTAACATCCGTTTTCAAAACACGCACACCATTCTGTTTTTAATGTATATCCTTAGTGTTTTCAAACGTTTATCTTTGTTCTTAAAACTGCGAGTTATTTCTTTGCTGATTATGCTTTCTTTCAGCACGATAGCAGAATTGTCGGCTTTATTGAACATGGTGTTAGTATTCAATCTACGAAGGGTTAGATGATAAACGCTAAGTGGGGGTAAACGTATCTTGTCTGTAAAGGTACGTAAAGTTAAAAAACAAGCCAAGCTTTCCGGAGTTTTTAATGTAAAAATAGATTTCGTCAATGTATCTTTTGAATACATTACGATTGGCGGTATCTTAAGAAATGATCAGGCTATATTGTCGGCACCTTGGTATTATTCGGTATGTGTATCGTTGTTATTAGGCCTACCTGTTGCCGTTAGACAGACTGTCTGACGGGCTTAAACTGTAATTCTATTCATATTGTCTGTAAAATAATTAGTCGGTGCGAGAACAATTCACTGTACTTTTGCAGCGTAACTGATGGCGGAGGTCTGCAGGATTTCTTGATTATACTGTGGTGTTTTCCGATAACAGTTCATGAATTAAATGAGTATGAAACAAGGATTATTTAATAAATTCTCCGTAACTTTGCACGTATGAAATTTTGGGTTATTCTGTTTTTATTGCTGCCTCTTGTGGGGGTGGCATATGTTTTGTGGCATGTGTGGCAGTTGTTGCCGTTGACAACACCTTATAAAATAACGGTTGTGGGGATAATGTTATTATCGATATTACTGTTTTTCGTTTCATTTTTGGCTAATATCGAAAGCTGGCCAATGGCTGCTTCCACCTTTGTATATGAGGTAGGCACTTCCTCTCTTGTTATCTTTTTCTACATGGTCATGTTGTTTCTGCTTCTCGATTTGGGGCGGCTCGTGCATCTCGTGCCGGCTTCATTCTTGCGCGACAGCCTGCACGGAAGCATTTTCGTGGGTGTGCTCATCACGATCATCTTCGTGTATGGCAACCTCAATTACCGCAATAAAGTGCGCATGCCCATTGTGCTGAAAACAGAGAAGACGCTGCCGAAGCCCATGAAGATCGTGATGATGAGCGATCTGCATCTCGGGTATCATAACCGCGGAGCGGAGTTTGTGCGGTGGGTGGATATGGTGAATGCCGAACATGCCGACCTTATATTGATAGGCGGCGATATCATTGACCGCTACATGAGCCCGCTCATAGAAGATAATATAGCGCAAGAGTTCCACCGGCTCAATGCGCCCGTCTACGCCTGCTTGGGCAATCATGAGTATTATGCGGGGAATGCACAAGCGCAGAAGTTCTACAGCGATGCCGGCATTCATCTGCTTGTCGACAGTGCAGTTATGGTTAATGGCGTCAATATTGTGGGGCGCGATGATCGTACTAACGTGCGTCGTAAGCCTTTGAAAGAGCTCATGGCAGCTGTAGACCGCTCGCATTACACTATCGTGCTTGATCATCAGCCTTACCATTTGGAGGATGCGGAACGTGAGGGAGCCGACTTTCAGCTGAGCGGACACACGCACTACGGGCAGGTGTGGCCCATTTCGTGGATCGAAGATGTCATCTACGAAGATGCTTACGGGCCATTGCAAAAGAATAACACACAATATTTCGTGACGAGCGGCATAGGCATTTGGGGCGGAAAGTTCCGCATCGGCACGCAGTCGGAATACCTTGTGGCATCGCTCAAGAGAGCCGATTAAGTGTGGTGGTCACCATGTCGGCGGAAATATTAAGAACGATAACGGTTGACATAGCCTATCAAGGTTATGCGGATTTCTATGCTTTTGCCGGCGTATATGGAAAAATGCCGGCATTATAAAAAAGAGTTTTCTTGATGGTCAGAAGAAAGTGTGATGAAAGGTGTGTATCATACTAATCCGTCTAAATGTCTTTTCAATTCTTGCAGTTGGTCTCTTACGGACATTAATGTTTCTAAAATTTCCAAACTCTTGTCGATGCCCTGACGGTTTTCGTTGAGCATTTTTCTTGCGGCAGCAATCTTGAACCCTCGTACTTTCACCAAATTGTGGATGAGCCTTATTTGTTCAATATCCTTTTCGGTGTATTGGCGGATTCTATTTTGGTTGGATGTCTTCGGTTTGAGCTGTGGGAACTCTTTCTCCCAATACCGAAGTGTGCTCTCACTGGTATCGAATTTTTGAGCTACCTCCCGTATCGAATAATATAACTTTGGATTTTTATTTGTACTTAATGCCATAGACAGTAGCTTTTTATTGATTTATTTGCAAAAATAATGAAAACAAAGTATCTTTGCAACACTTTTAGATGAAATTTAAATATTAAAGCAGAAATAAAAATGATGACAGCGAACGAAATTCGTGATTCGTACAAGAAGTTCTTCGAGTCGAAAGGACACGTTATCGTACCGTCGGCACCTATGGTAATCAAAGACGATCCCACGCTGATGTTTACAAATGCAGGTATGAATCAATGGAAAGATATTATCCTTGGAACTAAGCAGCCAGAACCGCGTCGGCGCACCGACTCGCAGAAGTGTCTGCGTGTAAGTGGAAAACATAACGATTTAGAAGAAGTGGGCCACGACACGTATCATCACACCATGTTCGAGATGCTTGGCAACTGGAGTTTCGGTGACTATTTCAAAGAGGGAGCCATTGACTACGCTTGGGAATATCTTGTAGAAGTGCTGCATCTCGACCCGAAAGATTTGTATGTAACGATTTTCGAGGGTTCTCCCGAAGAGAATATCCCGCGCGACGACGAGGCAGCTCTGTATTGGGCAAAACATTTGCCGGCCGATCATATCATTGAGGGAAACAAGCACGACAATTTTTGGGAAATGGGTGATACGGGGCCTTGCGGTCCGTGTACTGAAATCCACGTAGATTCGCGCACTACGGAAGAGAAGGAAAAGGTGCCCGGCCGCGAACTTGTGAATAAAGACAATCCGCAGGTGATAGAAATATGGAATATCGTGTTCATGCAGTTCAACCGCAAGGCCAACGGCTCTCTTGAACCGCTTCCCATGCATGTCATTGATACCGGCATGGGGTTCGAGCGGTTGGTGCGCATGCTTCAGGGCAAGCATTCCAATTACGACACTGATATCTTCCAGCCCATTATTCGGGAAATATCACGCCTGTCGGGTAAGAAATATGGTGAGCGCGAAGATACAGACGTAGCCATGCGTGTGGTGGCCGACCATCTGCGTGCAGTAGCATTCTCCATTGCCGATGGTCAGTTGCCGAGCAATGCCAAAGCCGGATACGTTATTCGCCGTATTCTTCGCCGTGCTGTGCGCTATGCCTATACGTTCCTCGGCCAGAAAGAGGCATTCATGTATAAGTTATTGCCCGTGCTGGTTCGTGAAATGGGTGCCGCCTATCCTGAACTTCGGGCACAGCAAGAACTCATTGCACGGGTAATGAAAGAGGAGGAAGACAGCTTCCTGCGCACCTTAGAGAAAGGCATCAACCTGCTGAATGCAGCCATGGATGAGTTGAAGGCGGCAGGAAAAGACCGCCTCGACGGCGTACAGGCTTTCCGTCTGTTCGATACCTACGGCTTTCCGCTCGACCTTACCGAACTCATTTGTCGTGAAAACGGCTTCACTGTAGATGAGAAACAGTTCGATGAGGAAATGGGGAAACAGAAAGCGCGTGCACGTAATGCCGCTGTCGTTGAGAACGGAGATTGGGTTGTGTTGCGCGAAGGAGAACAGCAATTCGTGGGGTACGATTACACAGAACACGAGTGCCATATTCTTCGCTACCGTCAGGTGACGCAGAAAAAAAATACGTTTTTCGAACTTGTACTCGACTATACTCCGTTCTATGGCGAAATGGGAGGACAGGTAGGCGACCAAGGTGTGCTGGTGAACGAGAACGAGAAAGTGGAGATTATTGATACCAAACGAGAGAATAACCAAAGCATTCATATTATCAAGCAGCTGCCCAAAGTGGCCTCGGCAGACTTCATGGCATGCGTAGACACCGAAAAGCGTGATGCCAGTGCAGCCAACCATACCGCAACACACCTGTTGGATTATGCCTTAAAACAGGTGCTTGGCGATCATGTAGAGCAGAAGGGTTCGTATGTGTCTCCCGATACGTTGCGCTTCGATTTCTCGCATTTCCAAAAAGTTACGGATGAAGAAATACGACAGGTAGAACGGATGGTCAACGAAATGATTCGTCAGGACTTCCCTCTCGATGAGCACCGAGACACTCCACTGGAGGAAGCAAAGAAGATGGGGGCAGTGGCTCTCTTCGGAGAGAAGTATGGCGACAAAGTTCGGGTAGTGCGTTTCGGCCCGTCGTGTGAGTTCTGTGGGGGTATTCATGCCAAGAGCACGGGTCGCATAGGCATGTTTAAAATAATTTCAGAGAGTAGCGTTGCTGCCGGTATTCGCCGCTTCGAAGCTATGACAGGCAAGATGTGTGAGGAGACTTACTATACACTGGAAGATACGTTGAAAGACATCCGTACGCTGTTTAATAATGCTAAAGACCTGCGAAGCGTTATTGGTAAGTATATCGAAGAGCACGATTTGATGAAGAAAGATATAGAAAAATTCCACGCACAAACTGTGGAACGTACTAAAGACGAGGTTATCAAGCGTGCTACGATAGTCAACGGAACCACGGTAGTAAAGTCTATTCTGCCCATTGGACCGTCTGCTGCCAAGGATTTGGTATTCAAAATTCGCGAGGCAATCCCGCAAAATCTCGTCTGTGTAATAGGCTCTACGGCTAACGATAAACCGCTGCTAAGCATCATGTTCAGCGATGATATGGTGAAAGAACATCACCTGAATGCCGGACAAATAATCCGCGAAGCTGCCAAACTCATACAAGGCGGCGGTGGCGGTCAGCCTCACTATGCGCAGGCTGGCGGTAAAAATATCGACGGAATCAATGCCGCCGTCGACAGGGTAATAGCATTGGCTAACCTGTAAACAAGTAATCTGTCAAAACAAATCGGTATATCTCGGTTTCTCGTACCATGACGGATATGCCAATACTCCGCCAGTACTCTGCCAGCTACATGGTAAAAGGGTATTATTATACTGCATTTAGGATAGAAAGTAAAATAATGGGATTTTAACGAACTATAGATATTTGTAAATTTAAGGATTAGAGGTAATTCGTAGTGTCGAATTACAAAGAAATATAAACAGAAACCGCTTTGTTCACAGGGTATTAAATAAACGGGAATCCATCGAATTCCCGTTTATTTCGTTTCGTTTTTAGCTCTGTTATAGACCCTTAATCCTGCTTTTTCAAAGCTTGACAGACCATTCTTTCCTTTTATATAGAACTTAATAAAACACAAATTCGATGCACTTACACTAAGTTAATACTGCACCACTTTAATCTCTGCAAAACGGTCATCAACCACGCCATACACATAAAGTCTGCGCCGTTTCCCTGTGTGGTTCGGTGCCGCCGTCATTATCAGTTGTCTGTCGGATCCTCTTTTGCATTTCACTGTTAGCCAGTCATTAGTAACTTTTATTGAGTCATCTTTGATGTGTCCTTTATCTCCGATGGCATCACCGTTATAGTTAGCGATTTCTAAAAAAACACAGCCTTCTGTTCCCGAACAAATTTTAGTTCCTCCTTCTCTTCCAAATGTCACTTTAGAAGGATAACCGAAGTTATTTTCCCTATCGCACGAAACCAACAGGAGCGGAACCAATAAAAACGCAATTAATATATTTCTTTTCATAATCATAATTGTTATATCGGTTTGGCATATCTTATTAGATGTTTTCAATATTGCAAAGATGCTAATTTTAAAGCAAATCACAACGCAGACACCCCTCGGTATCGGCCGGCGTGTACTGTTTCTAACAATTTTCCGACCGGGTACACACTGGAAATATAACAATCTTAATACTGCACCACTTTAATCTCTGCAAAATGGTCATTAACCCATCCATATACATAAAGCCTACGTCTTTTCCCTGTATGATTGGGAGTAGCCATTAGTTCTAATTGTGTATCAACAAATCTTTTACATTTTACTGTCAACCATTCATAAGTAACTTTTAACGAATCGGCTTTGATACCCCCTTGAGGGCCGGCCCCATCACCGTTATAGTTGGCAACTTCTATACTGTAACAACTGCTTGTTCCCGAACAAATTTTAGTTCCTCCTTCTCTTCCGAATGTCACTTTAGAAGGATAACCAAAGTTATTTTCCCTATCGCACGAAACCATCAGAAGCGGAACTAATAAAAACGCAATTAATATGTTTCTTTTCATAATCATAATTGTTATATCGGTTTGGCATATCTTATTATACGCACATGATGGTTGTATTTTATCTTTTCCTTTTTATTTTCAATATAGTCGTAATCATTGTCATCACTATTAAGTTTAAAGACACCTTCAACATAATAGCCATTACAATGTCCGTACCACCCAAAATCGCAATGCACCATTCTGCATGTATCCGACTCCGTACTCGTGCTAATTATATTGTTATTTCTGTATCGCTTTGTAATCTTCTGCCGCACTTTTATTTTATACCCGTCGATGATCCAAGCATGGCTATTCCATACCCTGATGCCGGGAACGCCATAAATAATTACGGGGCAGTCATTATCTATCATAGAAGTTACTCTATCATAACCATAGTTGCACCTATTTACATTCTTGAACCCCATATCTTTTAAAAACGAAGAAGCCTTTGACGGGAAAGTGAAGGTTCCCCCGTAGAAATACATTGAGCCACACCATTCGGCAATACCTTTAAGCAGTGCCGCGGCTGCAATTCTGCCTTGAGGCGAATATACATTATCTAAAGCATTCCAATCGACTATAACTTCGTTACGTATAAACTTTTGAGGTTTCTCGAATTTAGTCATTATCTTAGCCAAAGTCAATGGGAAACACCCTGCAGGCGCATTTCTCTTGCGCCCGAAGAACATATATTTTCTTCTTCCGGGATAATAATCATTGAATGGTGTTCCCTGCCACCAATCACTATATGCACTTAATAAGTTATTTGTGCGCTGGATATCTTTCCAATCAGAGTATGTAGTACTAACATTATCATCGATATAAATACCACCCACGCCACCGCCTTCCATCAGCTGGTCCATGGCATAAACTGAACAAAATGCTAAGGGCATGCGTATATCATTATTAGATTCAAATTCAGAGTTAACAACAGCCCTTGTATTTGTGGTATTGTCATTATCCGAGAAGTTTCCAACCCAATTATCGTTTTGTGTTTCATCATAAGTAGAAAACGTATTCGGATTGAGAAACACTTCGTCGGGATAATCCTTTGCAGTAAACAGCCCATTCCCTGTCGTTGGATAATTTGAATCTATATAAGTTTCTTTGTTTTTTAAAAAGGATACAACAGCAGCTACATCCGCTTTCGACAAATTACTTTTGTCTGCTACGGCAATGACCTTTTCTTTGATCCTGTCATCTGCAGCCAAAATAGCAAATCCTTTATCATCAGCGAAATTGGCTACATATATCACATTCTCGACATCATTTGTCGCAGCAGCCCGTGTAGCAATTTCATCTAATTTCACAGGTATTACATTTGTAACTTTAGGAAGTGAGCCATTAGCTCTCGTGAAATCGTCTTTCAAGAAATCATTGAGTGACGACAGTGCCTCCTCAATAGGAATGGCATGTGAATGGACCAAGGTTTCAGAAGTGGTAGATACCGTTTCATCATCAGAACTCTGACAAGCGTTTATCCCCATCAACATTACTACCGCAAACGATAGATTAAATAACGATTTTGTTTGCATAATAATATTTTATTAAAAAGATAGAAATATCATTCGTTGCTACAAAAATAGAAAAATGTTCTTATAGTCTTCAAAAATATTATAAAAAATTACACATACGAAAACGGATGTTCGCAAATATTAACATAGCCTGTTGGCGGAATTTATTCAGTGCATACTTGACTTTCCCAACGAGTTTGCCATTCATAGAATGAACATATTGCATCATTGTAAATGCATTACGCTTGTACTAGGGGGTATGTGTGTTTGACCTAAATGCAGATAGTAAGTTTTTTTACCTCGTTTTTTGTTCGTTACGTCAAAAAAGACTATCTTTGCTCTCTAATTTAATTAAAAAATCGTTATGAGAAAGCTGTTGATTTTAGCAAGCCTTGCGCTCATTGGAGTTGCTTGCAGTAAAAGTGATGATGACAATAATAACAATGACAACGCCCCTGACCCGTGGGAAGAAAAGGCATTACTGCCTACTAAATACATCATAGAGCGTTCAAAAGATAATATCACCGAAATGGTTTATACCATAGAGGACGGATTTATCAAGGAAGCAAGAGAGTTCCAAACCTCTCGTTCAGGGCGGAAGGAAGTCAAACATTTGATTATTAAACCTCTAAAGGGTAAAAAGCTTCCTGCTACAATAGATATTGAGAAAGACGGTTCTGTTTATGAATACGTCAATTTTAGTTTCAACGACCAAGGACAAGTTACTGAAATTAGCAAAGGTAAAATAGGGAAGACTCCTATATCTATTACTTTTGGTTACAAAGATGGGAAGCTAAGTGAATTTTCCCCCTCTGCAAGAGTTTACAATCTTACCTACCCAGATGCCCATACTGTGGTGGCAACAAGTTCTTCTGGATATAGCAGAATAACCTATACTTTTAGTCCAGAAGGTAACTTGATAAAGAAAATAAAAGAAGAACTCGATGACGGAGGAGTAGTTTTTTAAGAAAGACCTATCTATATGAGTATGACTTACAGAAGAAGAACCCCAAGAGAAACTTGCAAATACAACTTATCACGTTAGCAAACCATTTTAACTACACGTCTTATGAACTTTATGATGCCACTAATAGCAAAAACCTTGTAGTAAAAAAAGCTGAAAAAATCCAAACGCTAAAAGACTATAGCAATCCCAGCTTAGGACTTAAAGCAGGCATATTTTTATGGACTGAATATAAAAATGAAGCTAATAATCCGCAAGGTTACGCTACTAAAATTACTGAAGTGATGGGAGGATATGATGGTGCTATTGAAAAATATGAATACTAATACAAGCTGTATCCATACTCTATAGTTAGAGGAGAAATATCGCTAAACTCAATTAAAATGTTAATAATAAAAAATCTCCACGCAGGTGTGGACGGCAAAGAAATCCTCAAGGGGATTACTTAGAAATAAAAGCGGGCGAAGTACACGCCATTATAGGACCTAATGGAGCAGACAAATCTACCCTTTCGGCGGTGATTCCGGGTAACGAAAACTTTGAGGTAAGCGAGGGTGACATCCTCCTCAATGGCGAAAGTTTGTTAGAAGAAGCCCCCGAAGAACGCGCTCGTAAGGGGATCTTTATGTTGTTCCAACACCTCGTAGAAATCCATGGAATATCAGTAACCAATTTTATCAAAACCGCTATCAATGAGAGTCGCAAGGCACAAGGATTATCCGAAATGCCTGCTGCCGAACTCCTCAAAAGATACGCGAAAAAGCAGCTCTTCTGGAAATTAACCCCGACGACAACGTCGTGATTGTTATCACCCACTACCAACGCTTGTTAGAACTACATCGTCCTCGATTATGTACACGTGCTTTCCGATGGTAAAATCGAAAAAACAGGCGATAAAGACCTCGCCTTAGAATTAGAAGCAAAAGGCTATGATGGGCTTAAATAATTGACAAATTGGCAAATTAGCAAATTGACAAATTAATTAGATGTTTGAGCTCAATAACGAACAACGCAAATACGTAGGCTTAGATCTTATATTACCCCATTGGGATAGAGTTTTACTAGTAGGTGCAAACACCGCCCTGAAAGCATATTGTACTTTGATGGCGACGTAATTAAAAGACAAATCATCTCCACAAAGGAAGAGTATATAGAAAAATAGTACGAGGAAGCAACCCGCAATCGCGAGACTTTGCTACCTAAAACAAAAAAGGCAAAGAAGTACCTAGTACCTTTGAAAGCCAATCATTTTGAAAAACGCACCCCTATCGGCGTGTGGGTGAAAATAAAAAATGACCAATTGGCAATAGGTAGCTATACCTCTGAAATTACTTTCAACTTTTTTATTTTGCTTTGAATACCTGTGGAACCGCTTAATAATTCTGAGGTTCTATCTGGAAGAAGCTCTGCGGATGGTTGCAAACAGGGCATACTTCCGGCGCTTTCTTACCCACAACGATATGTCCGCAGTTGCGACATTGCCAGATACAAGAACCATCACGGGCAAAGACAATGGCGTCTTCAATGTTTTTCAGCAGTTTGCGATAGCGTTCTTCATGGTGTTTCTCGATGGCACCCACGGTGCGGAATTTCACTGCAAGTTCCGGAAATCCCTCTTCCATGGCATCTTTTGCCATCTGATCGTACATATCCGTCCACTCGTAGTTCTCGCCATTGGCTGCTTCGAGCAGGCATCCGGGTGTAGAAGGTATATCGCTTTCGTGCAGAAACTTGAACCATAACTCTGCATGTTCTTTCTCGTTATGCGCCGTTTCCATAAAGATATCGGCAATTTGTTCATAACCTTCTTTCTTCGCTTTCGAAGCAAAGAACTGATACTTGGTGTGAGCTTGACTCTCACCTGCAAAGGCTGTCTGAAGATTTTTCTCCGTCTTAGTTCCTTTCAACGCCTTCGGATCGAAAACCTTGAACTTGTCTGACTTGGCATGGCATACCGGACATTCTTCCGGAGCCTCCGTTCCATCGTAGATGTACCCGCATACGGTACAGATAAATTTTCTTTTCATAATGCTTTGTATAAATTAAATAAAATCTCTGATATCCTTTCTTAATCCGGCGGCAGAGGGTATTCATATATTCCTGTCTGTGCATGCGGAACATTTTCAGCTGCTGTTTGACAAAGGTAGATATTTTAAACAAAAGTGCAAAATATATTTGTAATTATTTTCAAAACTGCTGTCTAATCGTATCTCTTCTCTTAATGGCTTTCTTACATTGCCTGTCTTAGGCGATCAGACGGGCAATGTAAGCACCTTAGATGGCATATCTGTCGGCCTTAGATATACCATCTGCCTGAGACATTCGGCAAGATGTTTTCTCATATTCTTTCTGCTCCCCCCGCCATATCAGAAAAAAGTTGTATCTTTACTGCCGTATAACAGTTTAACAAAATTACAGAATGAAGCGAATTATTCTTATGCTTGCGGTCGCATTGATCGCGGTTGGAGCAGCGGCGCAAAGCAGTATTTACGACGTAAAAGTGAAAGGTGCCGACGATAAGGAGTCGAGTTTGAAACAATACGAAGGCAAGGTGCTGCTTATTGTGAACACGGCTACCAAGTGCGGTTTTACGCCGCAATATAAAGAACTCGAAGCCCTGTACGAGAAATACCGTAGCCGCGGACTGGTAATCCTTGACTTCCCTTGCAATCAGTTCGGTAATCAGGCGCCCGGAACCTACAGGGAAATTCACCAATTCTGTACGGCTAATTTCGATATACAGTTCCCACAATTCCAGAAAATCGACGTCAACGGCCCCGAGGAGTCGCCTCTATACACGTTGCTCAAACAGAGGCAGGGCTTTAAAGGTTTCGGTAACGGTCCGAAAGCACAAGCCATGCATCGCATGTTACTCAATCAAGACAAAGATTATGCTGCAAAAAGCAGTATTAAATGGAACTTCACCAAGTTTT
>CAUUQE010000003.1:0-34779 GCA_963547065.1 uncultured Prevotella sp.
AGCTTATGACCGTCGCCGAAAACAATCTGTCCGAGCACTCGCATCACGTGTATCTGCGAGCCTCTTCCAGCCCTGCCAAGTGAAGCTACGTAGCGTACCGACACCACTCTATCCATGTTCTCATTGAGTTCGATACGATAAAGACCTTTACTCATATGGGCCGCCCATATCATTCCATTGGAATCTATCTCAAACTGTCTTATAGGTGCAAGGAATCCTTTTACGTTGTTTATGAACCTCCACTTCCCCTTTTCTTGGCGATAGATACGCAATTCGGTATAGCTGCTTTCTATAAGATAATCGCGTCCGTTGCCCGTTAAATAACGTCTGATAGCCGTGCTGCTGGCCTCACTACTGCCCGATACGGGTGTTGCCGACAGGTTATCGATGAGCTTTGTACCACGATTATTACCTACGATAAGCTGATTTCCGAAAGCCGATATATGCCAATTCTGCCCTTCGGTGCCAGCAATAGGCATCATTCGGCTGCCATCATAGAGGTATGTATATTGGTTGGTAGCTATGTACATGCGGCCTTTCGAGCGGTAAAAGTCGTACACCATACCAAGCGAAGAGCCCGAATGAGTGAACAATCCGTAGGGAGAACCACTGTGTATGAGGGCAATACCAGCATCGAGAGCAGCCCATATATTGTTCTCACGATCGCAAAACAAGCGAAGCACAGTGTTGTTTCGCAGCCGATTGTCGGTAGAATAATGCCACTTAGTCTTACCGCCGAGGCTTATTCCATAGATACCGTCGAGAATTGTTCCGATAACGATAGTAGAATCGTTTGGCACAATTACCGCCCTGTTTATCTGTGCTCGACGCAGCGATATATCGTCAGCGGCAGCCATTTTCCGTGTGTTTTTCCCATCGAAAACATACAATCCATGGAACTCCGTGCACAATAAAATACGCCCATCTTGCAGTCGTAATGCCGATACGACATTATCGTTACCCACAGAGATACGGGATACGATTTCACGATAGTGCCCGCCTTCCAGCCTGCAAAAGCTGCCGTTGATGAGCTGTACATATATTCTGCCGCCGATGTCGAAGAAATATAACGGCAACCGATGTTCGTCGTAATGTGCACGAACGGTATACCCGTCGTACTCGAACCACGAGCAAAACGACTGAAAACATATCTTTCCGTCGGCTGTCTTTACTATGTTCCAAATCTCATCATTATGCGGCTTGTATCCTTTGATCCGCTTCCAAAGCGAGGTATAATGCAGGTTTCCCAACTCGTTATGCTCGAAATATCCGAACTCTTCATATGAACCTACATATAATCTGCTGCCATCTGTCATAAGCGAACGGGCGATTGTGTTTTCGGGCAGCGGTGTTTTAGTCCAGTTATACCCGTCGTATGTAAGCACTCCTTCGTTGTTCCCTATGTATATTTCGCCATTTCTTCCTTGCGCAATTGCCCAGTTTTGCAGCCCTGCCCGATAGTCTAATGAAGAAAAGTTAGTGATTACCGGCACGAAATTTCTGCCCTGTACCCCAATTAGGGCACACATCACAAAGACAATATTGCAAAGGGTTCTTGCCATAAAACGGTCCAAGTGTTTTCGTATCCGGTATATGTATTCCGATTACATGCACCATATTCTCGGCTTATACACGGCATGTATTCCGATTACATGGCACATATACGTTTGCAAAAATACGATTTAATTCCGGAAAATTATACTTTCCGTAACAGGAATGTTGCATTCCTGCCGATTTTCGACATGCCATCTTTCATGCATTTTCTGCCAGTTCCACGGTTTCAAAGTAATTATTCATTCATCTTCAAACGGCATTTTATTTATTTTTAATTATCTGACAATCAACGGATAACGATATAAGGTCGTAGTAAAAACGTAATACACAGCATCCACATCGTAGCTTTATCGTGGCAGATAATTTGCAAGCTATCGTTTTTAAACATAATTTTACACTCGAAAAGAATTACCTTAACTTAATAACAAATGAAGAAAATCGCTTTATTATTAGTTCTGACTTTATGCGTTCAACTGACTTTCGCACAAATTCAGACAGTCAAAGGAAACGTGGTAGATGCTGCCGGCATTCCCGTTACCGGTGCTACTATTAAGGTAGCAGGAACGCAACTTGGCACGACAACCGACCTGAATGGCAATTTTACCATAAAGGATGTACCGCAAGATGCTGCCATCATAATTTCGTTTATTGGTATGAAAACACAAAACGTGAAAGCTGCTTCAAATCTGAACATACAAATGCAAGATGATGCAAAGATGCTTGATGAAGTCGTTGCCATAGGCTACGGTTCGGCAAAGGCCAAAGACCTGACGTCGCCCATCGCTGTGGTTAAAGGCTCCGAACTTACCTCCACACCCTCTTCATCGCCCATGTCGGCTCTTCAAGGCAAGGTGCCCGGCGTGAACGTAGTAAATAGCGGAGCACCCGGATCGGGCCCTACGGTGAGGATACGTGGCAACGGTTCGTTCGCCAACTCTACTCCTTTATATGTGGTAGACGGCATGTTTTACGACAATATCAACTTTCTTAACAGCAATGATATCGAAGACATGAGCGTGCTGAAAGATGCCTCTGCGGCAGCCATCTACGGTGTGCGTGCCGCGAATGGTGTCGTGATTATCACCACAAAGAAAGGAAATTGCAACCAAAATGCTAAGATCACCTACGACGGCTATGTAGGTATACAGCAAGCAACCAACGTTCTCGAAATGGCAAATTCTTCGGAATATGCTCAAATGCTCATGGAAGCAAACTACACGGCTTATGCCCCTTATGCCAAAGCGAGTATCGACCGTTACGGCGGGAGCTATGCCGATGCCGACTTCCATAATTGGACTTACGACAGCAATACCGACTGGTATAAAGAACTGTTGCGCAATGCAGTGATAACAAACCATAGTATCGGCATCAGTGGAGGTAGTCAGAATGCCACTTATTCGCTCGGCGCAAGTTACCTTTATCAGAACGGTATCATGGATGTAGATAACGACTATCGGCGACTGAACTTCCGTGCTGCCTTGGATTATGACGCTACGAACTGGCTGAAAGTAGGATTTAACGGTATTTCCAGCAACTCCCAACAGCAGTTCGCCAACAATGCAGCATGGCAACAGGCCTTCAATTCGCCAAGCCTTTATCCCGTTTACGATGATAACAATACCCTTGCTACACCCGAAAAGTATGCCGCACCGTCGTCTGTTGGCTATACCAATAACTTCTACAATCCCGTTGCAACGGCCAACTATTACGATTCTGACAACAATGTCTGGCAGTTCAACACCAACTTCTTTGCCAAATTGCAGCTTCTGCCTGAAAGGTTGAGCCTCCGCACAAGCATTAGTTACAATCATTCAACTATGGAAGCTCGCAACTTTACTCCCCAATATTACGTAAGCCAACAGCAACATACCACCACTACAAGGCTAAGCAAGAGTATGACGACATTCAATAATTCCATTTGGGATAATACTCTACAATACAATGATCAGTGGAATAAGCATCAATTCGGTGCCATGATCGGCTTCTCCATGCGCCAAGAAAGGTACCGTTTTCTTACGGGTGCGCGCACTAATGTACCCTCCGGAAAGGATGAATACAAGTATCTAAACCTTGGAGACGAAGAAAGCGACTCCAACGGAGACGGTGGCACAACCTATCGGGGCATGAGTTATTTCACTCGGCTGAACTATAATTACAACGACAGGTATATGCTTATGTTCACCATGCGTGCTGATGGATCGTCGAAATATCAAGAACGTTGGGGCTATTTCCCATCGGTAGGAGCAGCTTGGGTGGTTAGTGAAGAGCCTTTCATGAAAGGTGTTAAGGTCATCGACTACCTGAAATTACGAGCCAGTTGGGGTAAACTGGGCAATGATCGTGTGGCAGCTTCCGACGGTTTTGCGTCTATCACAACCGGTAATAGTGCCTCTGGAGTATTCGGAAACACTACTTATCCGGGCTATCAAAATACCACCTACTTTAGTTATCTGCGCTGGGAACTCGTAGAAGAAACCAACATCGGCATCAACTTTACAACACTCCGCAATCGGCTGAACGTAGATTTAGATTATTTTCACCGTATGACCAGAAATGCTGTCATCAGTCCCCGTCTGTCATTCAGTAACCAAACACTTGCAGGAAACTATGGAAAAATACTCAATCAAGGCTTTGATGCATCCCTGACATGGAACGATCGTGTGGGCAGTTTCAAATATCAAATGGGAGCCAATCTGTCGTTCTTATGGAACGAGGTAAAAGGTCTAAGCGGCACATCCTTTATCCAAGGCGGCAAAACAGTGAACTGGGTAGGCCACGAAATGAACTCTTTCTACGGATACAAAGTGGCAGGTATTTACCAAAATGCGGCCGAAATAGCGGCTGATCCCGTAGCTGTTGCCAACGGACTTGAGCCGGGCGACTTCAGATACGAGGACATCAATCACGACGGAACTATCGATGGAAACGACCGAACCACACTGGGTTCATATCTTCCGAATCTCACTTACGGGCTGAACTTCGGCTTCGAATGGAAGAATTTCGACTTCGAAATGACCACTTACGGGCAGACCGGTGCGCAGATATATAACCGTAAACGTGCATTAAGATATGCATCCAGCCTTTATAACTTCGACAAAGATCAGTACGATAGTCGTTGGACAGGCGAGGGAAGTACCAACTCTGCACCTTCTGCAAAGGCGCTTACAAAGGGTTGGAACGTAAGCGATCAGCGTGTAAATTCTTATTTTGTCGAGAGTGCAGACTTCTTCCGTATCCAGAATGTTACCCTCGGTTATACCTTTAAGAATATCAAATTCGGGACTTACACCATGCCCGGCATTCGCTTAAGCATGACGGCTAACCGTCCGTTAACGCTTTTCAAGGCCAATAGCTTTACGCCTGAAGTCAGTGACAGCGAAGGATGGGACACGGAAGTTTATCCGTTAACGGCAACTTATACATTCGGTGTACAAATTAATTTCTAACAACTACAAACCATACGACAATGAAATCTATAAAATATTTTTCCATCATAGCGGTGGCAATCCTTGCGTTTACTATCACATCCTGTGATTATTTGGACAAAGATCCCGAGGCAAAAGTACCCGAAAAGAATGTCGATTTCGCTAATCTCGCCAACCTTTACCAACCCGTGTCTGGCGTATATGCAAAAGTTAGAACGGGCGGTATGCACTGGGTGATATGGCCTCTTACAATCGTACGCGACGACGATGTGTGGTCTGGACGCACCGATGATCAGCAATTATTGGTCGATTTCGGCAACTATAAATATGATAATAGCTTCTGGGGACTTAATGAAATGTGGAACCAATACTATGGTATTATTAAGACAGCCAACTCGGCTTTGCTCTCTCTTGACAGCTATGAAGCCAACATGACCACCGATACACAACGCGCCAACTATCGGTCTTATTGCGGCGAAGTGCGTATCTTGCGTGCCTATGCATACTACCGACTGGTGCAAGCATTCGGCGCTGTAACGATCTTACGCCAAAATGAACAGACGGATCTCAGGCGTTCTACGATAGAAGCTGTACAGAACTACATGCTTGAAGACTTGGAATACGCTATGCAGAACTGCCCCAAGTTACGCCCAAACGAAATGGAACATATCGGTGCAGTTACTGCCTACACAGCTGAACACCTCGCTGCAAAAATATATCTTAATAGGGGTGATTACAATAAAGTGAAAACTTTAACCGACGAGATTATCAATAGTGGTAAGTTCGAGCTATACAACGACTTTTATGAATTGTTCAAAATACCCGGAAAGTTGTGTAACGAATCGCTTTTCGAGTGCCAGACTACCGATTTCGGAACAGGCTCCGGACCGATGATAGACGTAGATCAATGGTTCGTATTTCAAGGCCCCGGCAATCTTGGTGGTTGGAATTTCATCAAATACCGCACCGCTTTTATGGAATGGGCCCATGACAGAGGCGAAAACACACGCTACACCACAACCTTTCTCATCCCAGGTTCAACCACACCGAGTGGCGATAGTATCGGGCTTTCAGGCACAAGTACCGAAGCTTGGAACGGCAAAGCATATACTCCTAAAAATCAACTTACGCCCGGTAGAACGAAATATGGCTCGAACAATAACGTGCGTATCTTGCGTTATGCCGATGTTCTGCTCATGAATGCCGAGGCAAAAGTACGCTTAGGAGAGAACGGAGACACGCCTTTCAATCTTGTGAGAACAAGGGCAGGCATGGCAGCCATCACCGGCGTTACAGCAGACCAAATTCTTGATGAGCGCCGTATGGAGCTGTGCGGAGAGTGGGGTGAGCGTTACAACGACCTCATACGTACAGGCAAGGCAGAATCGGTAGTCGGCACAAACGGATGGACAGTTGAAAAAACATACTATCCCCTTCCCTTCCGACAGATAAGTGATGTGCCCGATCTTAAAGCAGATCCGAAGAATGAATAGACTGTTATTCACTTTTATAACGGCAGCACAAGCCATCGTTTACTGCAGTATAAAATCTGTCGCTATGCCAAACTTACTTCATATAAAGGCATTAGGGAAAACGGGAATAGCTAAACGAATAAAAGTACTTTCAAGATGAAACGATTGATAACGATAACAACACTCCTTGTATTTATACTATGTGTAGGAGCATGTAAGACTTCCGAAGAAAATAAAATCAACGGTAAGAATAACAACAATAGCGATATATCGCGGCCGGCAACCTTTACCAACGACGACGAAATGTTAGATTACATTCAAAAAGTGAGCCTTAATTACATGTGGGACGGTGCAGAACCTACCTCCGGACTTGCCCCCGAACGCATTCATTTAGACGGCATATATCCTAACAACGATAAAGATGTGATAACTACAGGAGGCAGCGGCTTCGGCATTGCAGGTCTGCTTGTAGGTATCGACCGTAGCTTTATCGACAGAACACAAGGCGTAGCACGTCTTCATAAGATAGTGAATTATCTGTCGCATGCCGCCCGTTTTCATGGCATGTGGCCGCATTGGATCAACGGTCCCACAGGTAAAGTGAAGCCTTTCGGGCAAAAAGATAATGGCGGAGACCTTGTGGAAAGCTGTTTCCTAATGGCAAGTCTGCTCTGTGTACGCCAATATTTCAAAGACGGGAACACCAAAGAACAGCAGCTTGTCGGCAAGATAAACGAGCTATGGCACAGCATGGAGTTCGATTGGTACCGTCGCAACGGCAGCGATGTGCTGTATTGGCACTGGTCGCCCGACTATGGTTGGGAGATGAATTTCCCCTTGGAAGGCTACAACGAGTGTCTCATAGCCTACATACTTGCTGCATCTTCGCCCACTCATAGTATACCATCAGCCTGTTATCATAAGGGGTGGGCACGCAACGGAGGTATAAAATCGACCGCTGCTCCCTATGGATATCCGCTGGAATTGAAGCACAATGGAGCCGAAGCAACGGGCGGTCCGCTCTTTTGGGCGCACTATTCGTGGATCGGACTCGATCCGCGTAACCTCACCGACAGATATGCCAATTACTGGAATGTGGTACGTAATCATGCATTAAGCAACTATGCTTACTGCGTTGCAAACCCAAAAAGTTTCAAAGGATATGGCAAAGATTGCTGGGGACTCACTGCAAGTTACTCGATAAACGGATATGCTGCTCATGCTCCCAATAACGACTTGGGCGTGATAACGCCCACTGCAGCCCTGTCATCCTTCCCTTATACACCTCAAGAATCGATGAATGCCTTGAAAGGATTTTATGCCAAAGGCAACTGGATATGGGGAAAATATGGCTTTTACGATGCCTTTTCCGAAGCTAGAGAATGGACAGTACCCCGCTATTTAGCCATCGATCAGTGCACTATTGCGCCCATGATCGAGAACTATCGAAGCGGTTTACTGTGGAAACTCTTCATGAGTTGCCCCGAAATACAGCAGGGACTCGCCGCATTGGATATAAAAACAACAGCGATGCCATAATCTTTTCACCTTATTATATTACATAATATGAGAACAAGAAACATACTTATAGCCGTTCTGATGGCAACAAGTTCTTGCCTTACGGCAAATGCCTCAGGCGATAACACGCGTATGAATACCTTTATAGACAATCTGATGAGTAAGATGACACTGAAGGAAAAAATCGGACAGCTCAACCTTCCCGTAACGGGAGACATCGTAACCGGACAGGCTAGAAGCAGCAACATAGCTGACAAGATACGCCACGGAGAAGTGGGAGGTATATTCAATTTGAAAGGTGTAGATAAAATACGCGAAGTACAGAAGATAGCTGTAGAGCAATCAAGGTTACACATTCCGCTGCTTTTCGGTATGGATGTGATCCACGGTTACGAAACTGTATTCCCCATACCTTTGGCATTATCGTGCAGTTGGGATATGAAAGGCATTGAACATTCGGCACGCATTGCAGCCATAGAAGCCTCTGCCGACGGCATCAGCTGGACTTTCAGTCCGATGGTAGATATCTGTCGAGACGGTCGTTGGGGGCGTATGTCCGAAGGAAGCGGCGAAGATGTCTACCTCGGATCAGCCATTGCCCGTGCCATGGTGAAGGGTTATCAGGGCGAAGACCTTGCAGCTTCCAACACCATAATGGCCTGTGTGAAGCATTTCGCACTCTATGGCGCGGCCGAAGCGGGTAGAGATTACAACACCGTAGACATGAGTCATTGGCGCATGTTCAATGATTATCTTCCGCCATACAAGGCAGCTGCCGATGCCGGAGCAGGCAGTTTTATGACCTCTTTCAACGTTGTAGACGGCATACCTGCCACGGGTAACAAATGGTTGCTTACCGATGTGCTACGCAAGAAGTGGGGGTTCAATGGCTTTGTAGTAACCGATTATACAGCCATATCCGAGATGATGGTCCACGGTATGGGCGACTTGCAGCAGGTATCTGCACTGGCTTTGAACGCCGGAACAGATATGGACATGGTTTCCAACGGTTATATAAGCACCTTAGAACAATCGCTTACTGAGGGAAAAGTAACGCTTCAAACCATCGACCAAGCGTGCCGACGCATATTAGAGGCAAAATATAAGCTGGGACTTTTTACCAATCCGTACCGATATATCGACATCAAGCGCACCAAGAAGTTTATTTACACGCTGCAACACCGTGCAGATGCCCGCGCTTTAGCAGCCGAAACGTTCGTGTTGCTCAAGAATCAAGGCAGGCTATTGCCGCTTCGCAAGACCGGTAAGATAGCCCTTATCGGTCCACTGGCCGATACAAAAGCCAACATGCCAGGCACGTGGAGCGTAGCTGCAGCGTTCAACAAATACAAATCTTTACGCGAGGCGATGACCGATGCCGTGGACAATAAAGCGCAAATTCTGTATGCCAAAGGCAGCAATATTGTGAACGATGCGCAGATAGAGGCTAACGGTTCGATGTTCGGACGCGAGATACGCGACAGCCGGCCGGCCGATGAAATGCTTCAAGAAGCACTGAACATAGCCGCTAAAGCCGACGTTATTGTGACTGCCATGGGCGAAACATCCGAGATGAGTGGCGAAAGCAGCAGCCGTTCATCACTCACCATTCCCGATGCCCAGCAAACTCTGTTAACGGCACTCAAGCAAACCGGCAAGCCTATAGTATTGCTCAACTTCTCGGGCAGGGCCACTGTAATGAATTGGGAAGATAGCAATCTCGATGCCATTCTTAATGTTTGGTTCGGCGGTTCAGAAGCCGGAGACGCGATATGCGATGTACTTTTCGGCGATAAATCGCCAAGTGGCAAACTTACAGTAACCATGCCCAAGAGCGTGGGGCAAATTCCAATCTACTATAACCATCTGTCTACGGGCCGTCCGTTGGCAGAAGGAAAGTGGTTCACCAAGTTTCAAAGCAACTATCTCGATATAGATAACGAACCTCTTTATCCCTTTGGCTACGGACTTTCGTACACTACGTTCAAGTATGGAAAGCTGTCTTTAAACAAAACTTCTATGACACACGCCGACAGCATCCGCGCAACAGTAACCGTAACCAACACGGGAAACTTCGACGGAGAGGAGATTGTGCAGCTTTACATACGCGATGTGATGGGCTCGGTAAGCCGTCCGGTAAAGGAATTGAAAGACTTTTGCCGAATTTCATTGAAGAAAGGAGAAACGAAAACGGTTAGTTTCGTGATCGATGCCGATAAACTTAAATTCTACAACAGCACGCTCGATTACGTTTGCGAACCCGGAATGTTTAAGATAATGGTAGGACCTAACAGTCGCGATTTACAAAGCAAAGACTTTACACTAACGGAATAAACTGCTTAGAGTATACGCCTATCTGTCTTAGTTCTATAAGATATTTGCGATATCCGATATAAATAACAAACCGAAAGGCGATGTTTCAGCCTAAAAATAGTTACCTTTGTACTCGGTCTGCAATATTTCTTGCAGCAAATATCAGATGGAACTATTCAACCGAAACGAAGCTGTGAAGCGCATAGACGCACTGGCCCGCACCGATAAAGCGTTCGTCTTTATCATCAGTTACGACATGCAACGGGCTTATGTCGAAGAGATTGATCGTGTTGACAATCGCGAATGTATGTTTTCTTTTCCCCCCATGCACAATATACCTGCCATGGCCAACAACTGTAACATGTCGCCCGTGGCATGGCATTTCACACCTCCATCGCGGACAGATTATGAGCATAGCATTGGTATAGTGAAACATAATCTACACATAGGCAATACCTATCTGGCCAATCTTACGTGCAGAATGCCCGTAGAAACCAATCTGAGCATGCAAGACATATTCTTTCGCTCACGTGCACCCTATCGCTGTTGGCTGAAAAATGGCTTCGTATGCTTCTCACCCGAAACTTTCGTGCGCATAAACAACGGCATCATCAGCAGTAATCCTATGAAAGGAACACTCGACGCTGCCCTTCCGAATGCAGAAGATGTGCTGCTGAACGATGCTAAAGAAGCTGCCGAGCACGCTACCATCGTAGACCTGATACGTAACGATCTCAGTATGGTGGCGGAACATGTGCGGGTTAATAGATACAGATATATCGACCATATCATTACCAATAAAGGAGAAATTCTACAAACAAGTTCAGAAATCAGTGGCACACTGTCGGAATATTACCGGCAGCACATAGGAGAACTGCTCTACACCCTGCTGCCTGCAGGCAGCATAACAGGTGCCCCAAAGGCCAAGACCGTACAGATTATTGCCGAAGCCGAACGCTACGACCGCGGTTTCTATACGGGTATCATGGGATATTATGCCCATGGAACGCTCGATAGCGCCGTGATGATCCGCTTTATCGACTGCGAAAACAACCGGTTATATTATAAAGCCGGCGGCGGTATCACGGCCATGAGTCGCAACGAAGACGAGTATCAAGAGGTGATAGAAAAGGTATATGTGCCGATTTATTGAAACCGTCAGGATAGTCGAAGGCAAGGTTTGCAACTGCTTCTACCACGAGGCAAGAATGAATGCCACACTACGTCATTTCCACGGCGCTGTGCCCTTGCTCCGGTTGAGTACCTGTCTATCGGGCATAGGCAGTACGCCTAAGCTCGTTAAATGGCGATTTATCTACGATAGGCATGGCATCTATGAAAGCTCTTTCGCACCCTACTGCATACGCACCCTACGAACATTGCAGACAGTGTGCGACGATACCGTAGATTACACCTACAAAAGCGTCGACCGCACACAGCTCCTACGATTGAAAGAACGACAGGGCGACGCCGATGAAATTCTGATTATTAAAGACGGATGTATCACCGACACCTCATACACCAACGTAGCATTTTGGGATGGCAGCCGATGGATCACTCCTAAAACGCCATTGCTGCGCGGTACCATGCTTACCTGTCTGCTTGACAAAGGCCTTCTGACGGAGCAAGATGTCCGTCTGGCAGACTTACACCGCTACAGTTCCATCGCCCTTTTCAATGCCATGATCGATCTGGGACAACTTGTTTTGCCTGTAAGCAGCATACTTCCGCCTGATACGCCTACAAAATATATTTGAAACGCCACCATAGATTATCGATTGTAAAACGTAGGTTTCTGTAAAAAAATACCTATCTTTGAGCCATAATAAATGATTATTTCATGAATAAAAAGCGAATTTCAAGGCCGATGGTAGCATTGTTCGCACTCGCATTCGCCCTACTTACCGGTTGCACTGGACAGAAGAAAAACGCTTCTATCACCCCTGTAGCAGGCACAATCGATACGACCAAATCCGCCCTACTGGCACACCAAGAAGGTGATGTGTGGCTGTATGAACTGTCAAGCGTTCCCTATACCCCCGATGAAGAGGATTACGAGGCTATTCACTCCCCAAAACTAACCGTGGATATCAAACAAAATGTACTCGTTCTAAACGGCAAATACAGATTCCCTTTCACACGGAAAAAGCAGTCCACCAATACATTTTTCTATAACGACACTACGTTACGACGGACACTGATCGACATTTTCAAGGCCGAAAAAATAGACATATCGCGCAGTGTTCCCTGTTTCGAGTTCGAAAAATACACCGATCGTGGTTTCAAACTCGACAACTTTACATATAAAGGCATGCTCATCGGAACCGACAAATGCGTGTGCCTGTTCCACCGTTACAGCTATCCGCTCTTGTTCAAACGCATACATGTGAAAGACAGGTCGCTTGTAAACGTAACTTATTCTGCCGCAGTGAAGACCGACGAAGTACGAATTCCCACAGACAGAGAGCGAGACATCACGATTATACTGCCCGCCTTATACCGCAATGAACCCGTTTCGAAGTACCTACACATGAAGAACGAAACATGGTATGACTTCTATCAAAACCGCAAGAAGCAATTTCTATTGAGCAAAGCCCATGTAAAAATTAGCAAGGGATACGATGAATGTGCCGGCGTGAGTGGTGCCCAGATAACGTCGAAACGTAAGTCTATCTTCCTTATCCACGGTATAAAACCACGACAGCAGCAGCTCTTTACGCTGAAAAACTTCCCAGCTCTGGTTTATCCGGGCGATGTACGAGTGTTTAATTTCGGTGGAGAAGCCTACGAACTTAGTGCAAGCGGCGACTGTACAGGCTATTTTATCAACAATTTCGACTATGTTCAGAACTACAAACTTTACCTAACTAAGGCGGGCAGCCCTTACAAACAACTGCTTTCAGCGATACCTTCGTTTCACGACACCCTGCCATATATCGTTTGGATAGGCGATATGGACGGCGACAAGAAGCCCGACTTCGTGCTCGATTTATCGGAAGATTATGAGGAAAAAACTATGGTATTGCTCCTTTCCTCCAAAGCTTCGGTCACCGGTTTTGTGCGTTGTGTGGGGTATTCTAGCTATCAATTCGACTGCTGAACACCCGAGATAAAGTGCATTAAGTTTAAGGTTATTGGCAATTAATGCTATAAATAAATTGGGAACAAAAAGCTTTGTTTCACTAAAAAGCAAGAACTATCTTTAAAAAATCCCAAAAACAGACACCTATAATTTCTATTTTAAAACTAACAATGACCTTATATGAAATATTTTTAGTATTTTTGCAAATAAACTTGTGTATACGAACGTGATGAAATAAAATACAGAAAACGACGTTCTATGCAACCTTTCATTAAAGAAAAATTATTGAACATGACTAAGAAAATATTATTCATTAACCAAGAAATGACTCCTTACGTACCGGAAACAGAAATGTCTAAGATAGGACGCGACCTACCGCAAAAGATGCAGGAAAATGGCTGTGAGATCCGTACATTCATGCCCAAATGGGGAAACATTAACGAACGCAGAGGGCAATTGCATGAGGTAATTCGCCTGTCGGGAATGAATCTTATTATTGACGATACAGACCATCCGCTGCTTATAAAGGTGGCATCGATCCCACAGATACGCCTTCAAGTATACTTCATCGACAATGATGACTACTTTACCAAGCGTCAGATGACGGAAAATAAACAAGGAGACGAATATCCGGATAACGGAGAACGAGCTATTTTCTTTGCACGTGGCGTGCTTGAGACAGTCAAAAAATTACGTTGGTCACCAGATATTATTCACTGTCAAGGCTGGATGGGAGCTGTCGTTCCACTGTATGTTAAAACAGCTTACCATGATGAACCGGCCTTTACAAATACAAGAGTAATAACATCATTGTTTCAAAAGCAAATAAAGACAGACCTCGGCAAGAATTTCAAGCATTGCCTCGAATATCGTGATGTCAAAGCAGATCTATTAAAACACTATAATGAGAAGTTTGATTTCTTTGAACTTGGTAAGTTAGCCATTGACTATAGTGATGGTGTTATTGAAGCAAGTGACAATGTAAATGCAGAACTCTTGCATTATGCAGAAAAAAAGAAGTTACCAACATTAAGATATACAGGAGAAGACTACGTAGCTGCATATCAAGATTTATACGAAACAATTTGTCCAAAATAACCATAATTAAGTGAGACTAATATAAAATCTAAGATTTAAGCATACTTTATATTTATGAAAATAAAAATCTTTATAGGCATGATACTTATTGCCTCGCTTACCTTGACTGCATGTGATGACACAACAAATGAGTTGGGCATGTCGCTAACAAATAGAATGGATCATCTGAACATATCAACAGATACATTTGAAGTAACTACACGTTCAATTATAGCAGACTCAATCTTGTCACGCAATACCATAGGGTATTTAGGTCATATCCGTGATCCGGAAACCAATGCCTATATTACAAGCAACTATATGACACAATTCCATATATTAGACAATTATGAGTTTCCACCAAAAGACAGCATATATAGTAAAGAAGGTCGCAATATTATCGCTGATTCTTGTGAGATAAGACTCTACTATACAAACTTTTATGGAGACTCTCTCACTGCAATGAAACTAACAGCTTACGAAATGAATAAGCCTATGGAAGAAGGTCGGTTATATTACTCAAATTTTGACCCAATGAATGAAGGTTACATTTCTTCAGGAAGCTTTAAAGTTGATAAAATCTATACATTGGCTGATTTAAATATCAGTCCTCAGACTAAGAAAACTTCCGGCTATGTGAGTAATATCCGTATAAGGCTTGATAAGCCTTATACGGATAATAAAGGAACTACATATAACAACTACGGGACATACATTATGCGGAAATACTACCAACATCCTGAATATTTTAAAAACTCATATCAGTTTATCCATAATGTTGCTCCAGGGTTCTATATCAAATCGACAAGTGGATTAGGAGCTATGGCATATATCTATCTTACTCAACTGAATATTTATTTTCGCTATTTGCGTAAAGATACAGCAAGGGTTGGGACCGCATCATTTGCGGGAACAGAAGAAGTTTTACAAACATCAAATATCACAAATGATGCAAATACAATTAATCGCCTGACAGGTGATAACACCTGTACATATTTGAAAACTCCTGCTGGTATATTTACAGAAATGACACTCCCTGTGAACAAGATCATGAACGGGCATGCCGACAACACAATCAATACAGCTAAAATAACTTTAGAGCGTATCAATAATAACTCCATAAGTGATTATACATTGAGAACTCCTCAAACTTTACTTATGGTGCCAAAAGATTGGATAAATACATTTTTCGAGAAAAACGAGATCGCCGATTATAAAACCACATTTCTTGCCACATTCAATAAAAGGACGAATACGTATGTATTTAACAATATAGGCTCACTTATCAAAGATATGTATTCAAATAAAGAAACATATCCGAAATATTGGGGAAAGGTAGTTCTTATACCCGTGACAACAACTTATAATACGACATCGGATGGACAGACACAAGTCCTCACTAAGGTTGTACACGATATGTCAATGACAAGTACACGTCTTGTAGGTGGAAATGCCCCCCCCAACAATAAGATTAAAATTAGCGTTATCTATAGTAAATTCAAATAAACAATATTCTATGGCGGATAACTACCTTGAACGTAAATACAGAGATTACGAAGTAAAAAAGAAAGAATGGTTGCGAAAACAAAAGCGCTATTCTTTCTTTTCTGTGAATATAAATAGGCCTGAAAACGAAAATTCATAGCGCTATAATATCTTTCTTATCTATTCCAAAGATAAATAAATAGTATTGACATCCCATAAAAATTTCATCTTATTCCTAAAAAATATTCTTCCTCAAAATCAATATAACGTAAAACTGCTGAAAATTACAAATTAACGATCAAACAATCTCGTTTCTTCAATTTAGAGTTTGTAAATAAGTTTAATATTTGTTGCAACACACTTTATTATCCATCTTGCATAAAAAGGGATCAAATGATAAAGATCTAATATATAATCAAAAAAATTGCTTTTTTCAATAAATCTTTTTGTGTCAAGGGTAGCGATTATAGAAGATTATAGAAAAGGAACAGTCATTTTCTATAGGTTACCTTAATAGGTTTTATTATCGTTCCAAATTTTCGGATAATCATAAAGTAACTTTATCATAAACGGTGCATCAAACCCGTAAAGTCTGATGCACCGTTTATAATACTTATTTTCAATAAAATTTACTTCACTTTGTCAACAATAGCCTTAAAAACCTCGGGGTTGTTCACGGCTAAATCTGCAAGGACCTTACGATTAATTTCAATACCAGCTTTATGAAGGGCACCCATCAATTGTGAATAACTCATATTTTGAAGACGAGCTGCAGCATTAATGCGCAAAATCCACAATGCACGGAAAGTACGCTTCTTATTACGACGATCACGATAAGCATAAGTTAGCCCTTTCTCCCAAGTATTCTTTGCTACAGTCCAAACATTCTTTCTTGCTCCATAGTATCCCTTGGTAAGTTTCAGAATTCTTTTTCTTTTTGCTTTTGAAGCAACATGATTTACTGATCTTGGCATAGTTTCTTTTTCTTTATTGTTCGACTAAAAATAAATTAACGCAGGCAAAGCAGATCGCGTACCTGTTTTAGATTACTTCGATCAACAAGAGTTTGATGAACTAAGTTTCTCTTCCGTTTTTTTGTCTTCTTAGTCAGAATATGACTATGGTAAGCATGATAGCGCTTAATCTTACCAGTACCGGTAAAACGGAATCTCTTCTTTGCACCGGAATTCGTCTTTACTTTTGGCATTTTTGTTAATTTTAAATTGTTATTTATTTACTTCTGTGGCAACGTATATACCAAGACGTTACGCACATTCACTCTTTTCATTTAGTCTTTATTGAGTTTCTTAAGAGCATCTTCCCCATTCTTGGCATTAGCAAACAGACCAGTATTGGGATTTCCCCCCACTGCTTCATGTTCTGTCTTGACTACTTTTTGTTCCCTAAATTCGGCTTCACGCTTTTCGCGATCTATTTTTTGCTGACTTTTCTTTACTACACCAACTTTTTTAGGTGCAAGAAAAATGAACATTTTCTTGCCTTCGAGCCTTGGCATTTGCTCCACTTTTCCGTACTCTTCAAGATCGTTAGCAAAACGAAGCAGAAGCACTTCCCCCTGTTCCTTGAACAAAATGGAACGACCCCTGAAAAACACATAAGCCCTGACCTTATTACCTTCGTTGAGAAACCCCTGCGCATGCTTCAATTTAAATTGGTAGTCATGCTCATCAGTTTGAGGTCCGAAGCGTATTTCTTTCACTTCAACCCTTACTTGTTTAGCTTTCATTTCCTTTTGCCGCTTCTTCTGTTGGTAAAGAAATTTGGAATAGTCAATAAGACGACAAACAGGTGGTTGGGCATTGGGCGAAATTTCTACAAGGTCTACCCCCTGTTGACGTGCCATATCCAAGGCCTGTCTGGTAGGAATCACAGTAGATCCATCGTCACCTACAATACGTACTTCCCTTACGCGAATTTGCTCATTCACGCGGTATTGATTGTTCATCTTGTCATTCTTCATTCAACTATTTAAATTGTGTTTATTCTGCTAAACGGCTGCAAAGATACGTTTTTTCCACTAATTAGCAAAAATTTTTAGCGTTATTTTATTAAACTTTTGTAAGATTGCAAACCATGTGAATGGATGGTACCCAATACTTTCCGGCACCACATCGGTCTCATATCATTTTTACTTCTTCAAAGGCTCTTTATAAATATGTCATCTATGGTGTCAAGACCTATCATCTACCTTCGTCAGGAATGCCATCTATCTGTCATAGACCATATCTTTACTTCTCTATAATGACATGGAATACATAAAAACATTGGAGCCATGCTCTTAAACAAAACAGGGGAAGAACGGATGTTTTGCCCCTCTGCCCCTGCAATATACAAGAAGTATCAATCATTCGGATGTATGTCGGTTGCTTTAAGCATCTCGGCAACCTCGCCATTAATGCGATCGGCAAAGTCTTTCATAGTCATGGTAGCCTGTTCACCTCCTCCTTGTTTCCGCATCGAAACGAGACCGTCGGCAGCTTCTTTTTCGCCTACGATCACCATATAGGGCACACGCATCAATTCATTATCGCGGATTTTACGACCAATTTTTTCATTTCTATCATCGATTGTCGCACGTACACCCTGTGCATCAAAGTATTTGGATACCTTCTTAGCATAGTCGTTATATTTTTCAGAGATGGGCAATATGGCCACTTGATCGGGCGTGAGCCACAACGGGAAATGACCTGCGGTGTGCTCGATAAGCACAGCTGTGAAACGTTCAAGACTACCGAATGGTGCACGATGTATCATTACAGGTGTTTTCTTCACGTTATCTTCATCGGTATATTCCAACTTGAAACGCTGCGGAAGGTTATAATCTACCTGAATTGTTCCCAATTGCCAACGACGCCCAATGGCATCTTTTACCATGAAATCGAGCTTCGGTCCATAGAATGCAGCCTCTCCATAAGCTATCTTTGCATCGAGTCCTTTCTCGGCACATGCCTCTTTTATTGCCTGTTCGCTTTCTTCCCAAACCTCATCGGCGCCGATATATTTCTCACGATCCTTAGGATCGCGGAGCGATATTTGTGCTTCGAAATTGTCGAAATTGAATATCTTGAATACGGTATGGATGATATCCATCACGCGCAAGAACTCGCTTTTCACCTGATCGGGACGACAGAAAATATGCGCATCGTCTTGGGTGAACGAACGTACACGAGTGAGTCCATGCAACTCTCCGCTCTTTTCGTAGCGATACACTGTACCGAATTCGGCAATACGCAACGGCAGATCTTTATACGAACGCGGCTTCCACGCAAACACTTCGCAATGGTGAGGGCAGTTCATCGGCTTGAGCATATACTCTTCATCCTCTTCCGGTGTATGGATGGGCTGAAAACTATCCTTGCCGTAATGGGCATAATGGCCCGATGTTACATACAAATTCTTGGAACCGATATGCGGAGTTATCACCTCTTGATAGCCGAAACGTTTCTGTATCTTGCGCAACATATCCTGTAATCGCAGGCGCAATTCTGTTCCTTTCGGCAGCCAGATAGGCAATCCTTTACCCACTCTTTCGGAGAAAGTAAACAATTCCATCTCCTTTCCTATCTTGCGATGATCGCGCTTCTTGGCCTCTTCGAGCATCACGAGATATTCGTCGAGCATCTTTTTCTTGGGGAAGGTGATGCCATAGATACGTGTCAATTGATCACGCTTTGCATCGCCTCGCCAGAACGCACCAGCCACACTGGTTATCTTAACGGCTTTGATAAGGCCGGTAGACATCAGATGCGGACCGCGACAAAGGTCTGTAAATGCCCCCTGTGTATATGTTGTAATCGTACCGTCTTCAAGGTCTTGCTCAATATGTTCGCACTTATATTCCTGCCCGTCGGCCTTAAATTCTTTCAAAGCATCCGCTTTAGATAAAGATTTACGCACCACTTGCTCGTCTTTTTTAGCAAGTTCCATCATCTTAGCCTCTATCTTTGGAAAATCGCTCTCTGATATCACATCGCCCTTCTTGGGCATAACATCATAGAAGAACCCGTTCTCTATGGCCGGTCCAAAGCCAAATTGTATGCATGGATATAGTTCTTGTAGCGCCTCGGCCAATAAGTGGGCAGAAGTATGCCAAAAGGTATGCTTGCCTTCTTCGTCCTCAAATTTATAAAGAGCAATGGTTGCGTCTTCGTTGATCGGACGGTTCAGCTCTACTGTCTCACCATTAACACCGCAAGATACAACGTTGCGAGCGAGAGCAGGTGATATACTCTCGGCGATTTGTAACCCCGTCACGCCCTGTTCGTACTCACGTACAGAGCCATCCGGAAATGTGATTTTTACCATAACAAATTAGTATTTAATCTTTTATTGGGCACAAAAGTAATGCTTTCTTTCGAGAACAAGCAATCTTTTGCCTAAAAATCATCTCTATTTCTCTAAAAGAAGAAATTTAACGGGCTGCCCGACAAATATAATATTATATATGATATCTAACCATACGGGGAATGAGACTCCTCAAACAGGCACAATATCTATTTAAAATAAGTCATTGCTCTATAAGACATAGACACTCCATCTATCACGCATAGAAGTACTACTTTCCTTAGCCACTTATCCGTTGAAAAAGAAGAGATTTGGTGATATAAGAAACTAAAAGAATAATTCATTGGCAAATAAAAATATGAAAAAAAATACCAAAAGCGGCTTTCACACTTTCAATCGCTTGTCAATGATCTCGATACCCTTTTGGGTACAAAAGCCTCTGATCAATGTAAACACAACATTACGAAATATATATTGCATGTCATACTTCCGATACATCTTTGTTTCCATGACGTAATGTAAGGCTGCGTTACCTACTCTGGAGATAATGCCATAATCGAAATCTGCTCTAAAAAAGCCTTCGTTTATTCCACGTTCGAAAAAATAACACGCTTCATGTTCTTTCTTATTATGTTCTTTCTCTAAAAACTTCGTAACACTTTTATACTTATGCATGTCTGAATAAAACACAGGATTAACTCTGGCCAAATCTTTCATCTGTAGTTGATAGAATTCTACAATTATATCCATCACCGTGTGTTTAGAACGATTGGCAAAAGACATCATATGGGCAGAGAATTCTTCGTGATGTAAACGCACACCTTCCAAAAGCAACTCTTCCTTATTTGAAAAAGTTTCATATAATGTACGTTTGGATATAGACAGTTTGGTTGCTATATCATCCATCTTTACGGCCCGAACACCTTTGCGGGTAAATTCCTGCATAGCAGCCTGCAAGATTTTACTTTTAAGTTTTTTACGATAAAGAGTCTGAGGGCATACTTTTTTCATAAGCCTGATAATAACATTGCAAAGGTACAAAAAAACAAAAAAAAACACTTTGTTTTAATGGTTTTTCACTAACTTTGCACTAATTCAATGACGAAACAAACATTATTGATATGGTAAAAATTACGAAAGAAGAGGCTTTGGCATATCATCAAAACGGGCGACCGGGCAAGATAGAAGTAAAGCCCACCAAGCCTTACAGAACACAGACTGATCTTAGCTTAGCCTACTCGCCCGGTGTGGCATACCCTTGTCTAGAAATTCAGAAAGAACCTAATGATATTTATAAGTATACGGATAAGGGAAATCTTGTAGCGGTTATTTCGAATGGAACTGCCGTTCTAGGGCTCGGGGATATTGGCGCAATGAGTGGAAAGCCTGTCATGGAAGGAAAAGGGTTACTCTTCAAAATTTACGGCGGTATTGATGTATTCGATATAGAAATCGCAGAAAAAGATCCTGAAAAATTCTGCGAAGTCGTAGAAAAGATATCCCCGACTTTCGGTGGCATTAACTTGGAAGATATCAAAGCTCCTGAATGCTTCTATATAGAAGAACGCCTGAAGAAGACGCTTGATATTCCCGTCATGCACGATGACCAACACGGAACGGCTATTATATCGGCTGCAGGATTAAAAAATGCCTTAGAAGTTGCGGGTAAAGATATCTCGAAAGTAAAGTTGGTCATCAACGGAGCCGGTGCGGCAGCCATCAGTTGCACAAAACTGTATGTGGCTCTCGGAGCAAAGGTAGAAAATATTGTCATGCTTGATTCTAAGGGGGTTATCACCATAGACAGAAAAGACCTGACTTTACAGAAAAAACTTTTTGCAACAAGACGCAAAGATGTGCATAATTTGGAAGAAGCCATCAATGGTGCTGACGTGTTTGTAGGGTTATCAAAAGGCAATATTCTTACTCAAAACATGATTCGTTCCATGGCCAAGACGCCCATAGTGTTCGCTCTTGCTAATCCTGTACCTGAGATTTCATACGAGGATGCAATGGCAAGTCGCCCCGATGTGCTGATGTCTACAGGTCGATCAGATTATCCAAATCAGATCAATAACGTCATAGGATTTCCATATATTTTCCGCGGAGCCCTCGATGTACACGCTAAAGCTATCAATGAAGAGATGAAACTGGCTGCAGTGATTGCCATTGCCGATCTTGCCAAGCAGCCTGTACCCGATGTAGTTAATGATGTTTATCACGTAAACGACCTTACTTTCGGACCGAAATATTTCATTCCTAAGCCTGTGGATCCAAGACTAATCACCGAAGTAAGTGCCGCAGTTGCCAAGGCTGCTATAAAAAGCGGTGTAGCCCGCAAGACTATAACAGATTGGGAAGCCTATAAAAAAGAGCTTATGCAGCTGTTAGGCCAAGAGACTAAGCTCACTCGTAAACTACACGACACGGCTCGTCTACACCCCCAGCGTGTAGTATTTGCCGAGGGTGGCCATCCCACAATGATGAAAGCCGCCGTTCAGGCTAAACTCGAAGGCATCTGCAATCCTATTCTTCTCGGTAACGTGGATAGGCTCAAGCGATTGGCACAGCGCCTGAAACTTGACCTGTCTGGTATAGAGCTTATCGATATGCGTGCCGATCAAGAACAAGGACGCCGTGCCACATTTGCTAAACACATGGCTGAAAAGCTCGCCAGAAAAGGTTATACGTTCGATGAAGCCTACGATAAAATGTACGAACGCAACTATTTCGGTATGTCAATGGTAGAACATGGTGATGCAGATGCATTCATTACTGGACTATATACCAAATATTCTAACACAATTAAAGTAGCTAAAGAGGTCGTCGGTATCCGTCCTGAATATAAGACATTTGCTGCTATGCATATTCTTAACACAAAGAAAGGAACGTATTACATTGCCGACACATTGATTAACCGCCACCCTGATGAAAATATTTTGTACGATGTGGCCAAATTATGTAAACACTCCGTAAAGTTCTTCAACGATAATCCTGTGATAGCTATGATCAGTTATTCTAATTTTGGAACAGACGAAATTGGTAGTCCAATGAAAGTGCATGCCGCTGTTGAACGGCTGCAACAAGAATATCCAGACTTGGCTGTAGACGGTGAAATGCAGGTGAATTTTGCGTTGAATAAGGAACTTCGTGACAATAAATATCCATTTTCCCGGCTAAAGGGAAAGGATGTAAACACACTTATATTTCCGAATATGAGTAGTGCAAACAGTAGTTACAAACTATTGCAATCTCTTGCACCCGAGGCAGAGATCATTGGTCCGATACAAATGGGACTCAACAAGCCGATACACTTTACAGACTTCGAGAGTTCAGTTCGCGATATCGTTAATATCACGGCCGTTGCTGTTATTGATGCCTATGTAGAAAAGATTAAAGAGAATAAATAAATCGTAAACCACAGATTGGGGTATTATCTCGCATGGATAATACCCCGATTATTTTCATTTCCTGCAACATGATTACATTTCCCTGCGCTAAAATCAATTTAGGCCTTAATGTCATCGAAAAAAGGACTGACGGCTACCATAATTTAGAAACGGTTTTCTATCCCATCCCACTATACGATATTCTTGAAATTAAACGCATGGATGAACATTTCCCGTCAGAACTGCCGTGCGACATAAAACTAAGCGGAAATATCATAGGATGCACTGAAGCTGATAATCTGGTCGTGAAAGCCTACCAACTACTGGCTAAAGATTTCGAAATTCCTCGCGTGTATGCCCATCTCTATAAACGCATACCATCGCAAGCGGGCCTTGGAGGAGGATCAAGCGACGCAGCCTATATGATCAGATTGCTCGATGAGCGTTTTAGACTCAACCTCGGAAATGCCGAGATGGAAGAATATGCTGCAAAATTAGGCGCTGATTGTGCATTTTTCATTACTTCCGAGCCATCTTTTGCCACAGGTATAGGCAATGAGCTTTTGCCTATCAACATTCCTAAAAGTAATCTTCGCGGATATTATCTCTGCATCGTAAAACCCAATATAGCCATCTCCACCAAAGACGCTTACGCCGATATTGTTCCACAAAAGACCTCGAATTGCTGTCGCGACATCATACAACAGCCAATAGACACATGGAAAGATGAACTTAAAAACGACTTTGAAATACCCCTTTTCACCAAATATCCAATTTTGAAAAATACTAAAGAAGAACTATACAATCAAGGTGCCGTCTATGCTTCTATGACTGGAAGTGGGAGTGCTATCTATGCAATCTTCAAAAATGCTCCAAACACCTCACTTGTTGACCGCTTCAAAAAATATTTTTTCACCTGCTTAAAACTGTAATATGCTAATACACATGTGCAATCCATAAATATAGCAAAGAAGATAAATTAGGTATACAATGATATTATGTGTATATGAATATAGCACGCTTTATTTGAAAATTTTATATTTAGCAAATTTAAGAAGCAATTGTTTTGTCCCTGTATTGTTAAATTCCACCGTGGCCTTGGCGTTCTCTCCTTTTCCTTCTACTTTAATCACAGTGCCGACTCCGAATCGCTGATGCTCAATAGTATCTCCTTCAGCCAATGAGATAGGCTTATTCGTCGCTCCCCCTGCTGTACATCCACTTTCAGTCATAGCTTCATCAATACACGCCATTCTACCTCCCACCGATGAAATACGTCGCTTAAATCTATCAGAAAACGGGTCTACTGTTTTTTCAGGAGTATAATGCCTTGTTATCTTGGGTTTACCATCGGCACGGAACTGGCCTGCCACAGGCCTGCTGTTCTGCATATGCCCATTACCCCAATAGTCGCCGTCATCCTGCGAACGACACTCTATATAAGGACGATTGGCAGGATACTCGTACCCCAGTTTTTTTCTCCATCGTTCCCTTGGTCTCATATTATATTCATCCGCCACATCTTCTCCGTCTAATTTGCTCTCTATCTTCAGATATTTAGCATCTAAATCTTTCAAGAAACGGCTTGGAGTATCAAATTCCATTTTACCAAAACGATAGCGATTTTTGGCGTTGGTCAAGATACAATGCTTCTTGGCCCGCGTAATGGCAACATATAATAAACGGCGTTCTTCCTCAAGTTCGCGCATGGAATTGCACGAGAGCGGGCTGGGAAATATATTCTCTTCAAGACCTACGACAAACACTGTAGGGAATTCAAGACCTTTGGCAGCATGAATAGTCATCAGCGAAACCTTGCTGTCCGTATCATCTTCGCTATCTATATCTGTTAATAATGATATTTCCTGCAAGAAATCGGTTAGATAGATCTCATTCTCCAGTCCCTCTTCTCTTCTTTCTTCTACAAAATCTTGCATTCCAGCAAGGAATTCTTCAAGATTTCCCTGTCGTGAAAGGTCTTCAGGATCTGTTCCGGAATAAATTTCTGTTGAGATACCGCTCGCTTTAATCATTTCTCTTCCCAACGTGTAAGCATCGGTTGTGGGCATTCGTTCGATAAAATCCGTAATCAGATTTCTAAATCCGATTAGTTTCTGCAATGTAGTATTATTGATCTCCAAACCATATTGTTGCGGTTCCAAGATCACATTCCAAAGACTCATGTTATGTTTATTCGCCACATCCGTAATCTTCGCTACCGTTGTATTGCCGATTCCACGCGTTGGATAATTGATAATCCTTTTCAAGGCTTCGCTGTCAAAAGGGTTCACCACTATGCGAAAGTAGGCAATGATATCCTTTATTTCCTTACGCTGGTAGAAACTCAATCCACCATATATACGATATGGTATATGTTGTCGACGCATTTCCTCTTCGAAACTACGACTTTGAGAATTGGCACGATACAGTATTGCGAAATCGTTGTATTCACAATCGTCTTGCCGCTTGATACGCTTGATATCTTTACATACGATCATTGCTTCCTCCTTATCTGAATAAGCGGGCTTATAGACCAAATTTTCACCTTCATCATTCTTGCTGAAAACCTCTTTCGGTATCTGGCGTTCGTTATGCTTAATCAAGCTATTGGCCGCCCGAACAATACGTTGAGTAGAGCGATAATTCTGTTCTAATTTGAACAAACGGGCATCTTTGTATACTTGTTGAAACCCCAGGATATTATCAATGTTGGCTCCACGAAAACCATAAATGCTTTGTGCATCATCTCCAACCACACAAACCTTTCGGTGTTCCTTGGTTAATTGCAAGACAATACACTGCTGCGCATAGTTCGTATCCTGATACTCATCCACGAGTACATACCGAAAACGGGCTATATACTTCTTCCTTACGTCATCGTATTCATCGAACAGTTTATATGTAAGCAACAGTAAATCATCGAAGTCCATTGCGTTGGATTGCCTGCATCGCTGAGCGTAAGCAGTATATATTGCGCCTATCATTGGTACATGTGCTTCCTGATCGCGACAGACAATATCTTTATCCGAATTATACAGCCCATCTGTTATCAACCGATTCTTAGCCATGCTTATCTTGTTGTGCACACCTGCCGGCTTATATAATTTATCATCTATTCCCATCTCCTTAATAATACTTTTTATCAAAGAGCGAGAATCGGTTTCATCATAAATAGTAAAATTGGAACTATAGCCGATCAATTCAGCTTCTACACGCAAGATACGTGAGAAGATAGAATGAAAAGTACCCATTTGTAACTGACGTGCCGCATCATGCCCGATAAGATTGCCTATACGACTCTTCATCTCGTTTGCAGCCTTATTAGTGAATGTCAGCGCCAAGATGTTCCAAGGATTCATTCCACTGTGCAGCAAATAGGCAATCTTATAAGTCAACACTCTCGTCTTACCAGATCCTGCACCGGCGATAACAAGTTGCGGACCGCCAGTATATTCTACAGCCTTACGCTGACCATCATTCAATTGGTCCAATATACTATTCATTTTCTTTTACGATGGTATACTCCTCCCGAAGCCGTATTCGGATTAAAATCTTCTCCATCTTTAGGGAAAGTTGGAATATATTTCATTTCTTTCTCTATTTGTCTTTGGCGCAAACGAATATATCTACTCGGCGCTTTACTACTAAATTTACGGGGATTAGGCAACGTAGCAGCAACCAAAGCACAATCAGCACGGCTGAGGTTCTCAGCATTTTTACCGAAATGATACTCTGCAACAGCATCTACACCATATATGCCATCTCCCATTTCAATAGAATTCAGATATACCTCCATAATACGTTGCTTGCTCCACATCAATTCAATAAGTGCCGTGAAGTAGACTTCGAATCCTTTCCTAATCCAAGAGCGGCCGGGCCACAAGAATACATTTTTCGCTGTCTGCTGCGAAATTGTGCTTGCACCCAATTTCCGCCGGTTCCCTCTTAGATTACGTTTAGCGGCATTCTCTATCGCAGCATAGTCGAAACCATGATGAAGCAAAAAACGTTGGTCTTCACTCGCCATCACAGCCACAGGCATGTGGGGAGAGATATTCTCCATAGGCACCCAATGATGATGCCACTCTATACTTTCACCATCGAGAACCTGCTCGAAAGTACGGATAAACATTAAGGGAGTGAGATACACAGGCACAAAACGGTAAACAACAACGGCCAAAATGGTAGAGCCAAAAAAAACAGCCAGTGCCCATCGTAATATTTTCTTAACTAAGTGCATACAGACAAAAATGAGCACACGTATGCCATGCGCTCATCAATTGATATAGTAATATTATTTAAGAGTTCCCGCTTTGGCTGCATTAACCATAGCCTGCGAAGCATATAAATACACTTCTACCCTTCGGTTTAGTTGACGCCCAGTCTTAGTATTATTGCTCGCTACTGGATCTGAGCTCCCCTTGCCTACCACATTCTTTAATTGTGAAGAACTGACACCACAGCTTCTTAAATAAGAAACTACACTATGTGCGCGCTGATTACTCAAAGGCACATTAATAGCATCGCTACCGGTAGCATCGGTATGACCATAGATGTCTACATAGCAGTCTGAATTCTTTTTCAAGACATTGGAAAATTTTGACAATTCATTCTTCGATGATTGATTTAATTCAGCTTTATTTGTAGCGAACAAGATTCCACTATCGAATGTAACTTTCACAGCTTTCAACCCATTTGCATCAGTCACCTGCTCTACTTTGGCATTCTTTACCTGTGCAGCAGTTTCAGCAGCTACTTTATCCATGTGCTTACCGATAATGGCACCGGTACCAGCTCCAACAACTCCACCGATTGCAGCTCCGACAACCGCACCTTTACCATGTCCAGCAATTGCACCGATAATACCTCCTAAAGCAGCACCGCCACCTGCACCCCATAAAGCTCCTGATTCTTTTTTGGTAGCGCAACCGTTAAAAATTAATGTAAAACACATGAAAAGTGTTGCAATCTTCATTTTCTTCATAATCTCTAATCTTTTTACTTAAATAAACTGTCTGCAAAGGTAATTGTTTTTTCATGATAATGTCATCATTACAACATTTTTTTTGTAATTTTGCGGACAAATAAAAAAGTAACTATTCATATACATGGCAAAAGAATTGAAAGAATTAACCAAGCGGGCCGATAATTATAGTCAATGGTACAATGATTTGGTGACGAAAGCCGATTTGGCTGAACAATCTGCAGTGCGAGGCTGCATGGTCATCAAACCCTACGGATATGCAATTTGGGAAAAAATGCAACAACAACTGGACAAAATGTTTAAGGAAACAGGCGCACAGAATGCATATTTTCCACTGCTCATTCCAAAATCGTTCTTGAGCAAAGAGGCTGAACATGTGAAAGGATTTGCCAAAGAGTGTGCTGTCGTTACGCATTATAGACTTAAATCTTCGGAAGATGGACACTCTGTTGAAGTAGATCCATTAGCACGACTCGATGAAGAATTAATCATCCGTCCGACTTCTGAAACAATTATCTGGAACACTTATAAAAATTGGATACATTCATGGCGTGACTTGCCGTTGATGTGCAACCAATGGTGCAACGTCATGAGATGGGAAATGCGTACTCGCCCGTTCCTTCGTACCTCTGAATTTCTCTGGCAAGAGGGACATACCGCACATGCTACCCGTGAAGAGGCCGAAGAAGAAGCTCAACGAATGCTTCGTGTATATGCGGAATTTGCAGAACAATGGATGGCTGTCCCTGTATTGCAGGGCGTGAAGAGCGAAACAGAACGTTTCGCAGGAGCACTCAATACGTATACAATTGAGGCAATGATGCAAGACGGTAAGGCCTTGCAGAGTGGCACAAGCCACTTCTTGGGACAGAATTTTGCTAAGAGTTTCGACGTTACCTATTTAAATAAAGAGAACAAACCGGAATATGTATGGGCCACATCATGGGGAGTTTCAACCCGTTTGATCGGAGCCTTAATTATGACTCACAGCGATGACAATGGCCTTGTGCTACCTCCGAAGCTCGCTCCCATTCAGGTGGTGATCATTCCAATCACGAAAGGTGCGGAACAATTACAGGCAATTTCTGCCAAGCTTTCTCCCATTATAACCTCTCTTCGAGACTTGGGATTCAATGTTAAATACGACGATGCTGACAACAAACGCCCTGGATTTAAGTTCGCAGATTATGAGCTAAAGGGAGTTCCCGTACGCCTTGTAATGGGAGGGCGCGATCTTGAAAATAACACGATCGAAGTAATGCGCCGAGATACTTTGGAAAAAGAAACAATTTCTTTGGACGGTATTGTAGAATACGTGAGATGCCTACTTGGCGATATGCAAAAGAATATTTTTGAAAAAGCGCGTAAATACCGCGACGAAAGGGTTTATGAATGCGATGATTACAATGAATTTAAAGAAAGAATAAAGAATGGAGGCTTCTTCTTGTGCCACTGGGATGGAACGGAAGAGACGGAGGCTAAGATAAAAGAAGATACGCAGGCAACCATTCGCTGCGTGCCTTTTGCCTATGAACAGACCGAAGGTATAGACATGGTTTCGGGGAAACCATCGAAACACAGAGTTATTATTGCACGCAGCTACTAAATATTTTTGAAATATGAATTGGTTAATAAATCTTTTTACATCGACAGATTCTGTTGCGCATATTGCTTTGCTATATGCCATAGTTATCTCTATTGGTGTATTATTGGGTAAGATAAAAATCGGAGGTATCTCGTTAGGAGTCACTTTTGTACTGTTTACCGGCATCCTTGCAGGGCATATCGGTTTTACCGCACCGACTAACATTCTTACTTTTATACAGGATTTCGGCCTGATTCTCTTTGTGTTTTGTATTGGCCTACAGGTCGGTCCAGGCTTTTTCGAGAGTTTTCGTAAAGGGGGTATCACCCTGAATTTACTTTCCACGGTATTGATCATTCTCAATGTCGGAGTAATGTTTGCTTGCTATTTCATCTTTTTCGACACAACGGATGTAAGTAACCTCCCGATGATGGTCGGCACACTTTATGGTGCTGTAACCAACACCCCTGGACTCGGCGCGGCCAATGAGGCGTTGACCTCTGTATTTCAGAAAGGATCCATTCCACAAATTGCTAGCGGATATGCCTGTGCTTATCCTCTTGGAGTTTTAGGTATCATCGGCGCCACAATAACAATCAGATATATCTGTCACATCAGCTTGGAAAAAGAAGAGGAGGATTTGAACGTGGCCGAAGAGGATAATCCACATGCCAAACCACACCAAATTCACCTTAAAGTGCAGAATTCATTTATAGCCGGGCGTACATTGGCACAGATTTCTGAGTTCCTCAATCGTGACATTGTATGCACCCGTATCCTACACGATGGCAAGGTGACAATCCCCAAGAGAGATACAGTTTTTAATCTTGAAGACGAGATTCTTATCGTCTGTGCAGAAGCCGATGCCGATGCCATACAAGCATTTATCGGCCCACTAATAAGTAATTCTTGGGACTATGAAGACAAAACACAGCCGTTGGTATCCAAGCGTATTATTGTTACACGCTCATCCATGAGCGGTAAAGTTCTCGGAAAAATGCATTTCTCCAGCGTTTATGGTGTGAACGTAACGAGAATAACCCGACAGGGTATAGACTTGTTTGCAAGCCGAGACCATCATTTCCACGTCGGCGACCGTCTGATGGTAGTCGGACCGGAAGATAATGTAAATCGTGTTGCCGAACTGATGGGCAATTCTAACAAACATCTTAACACTCCGAATATTGCAACCATTTTCATAGGAATTATTGTAGGTATCATTTTTGGAAGTATTCCTTTGGCCATTCCGGGAATGCCAGTACCATTGAAACTCGGTATTGCCGGAGGCCCTCTGATTATAGCAATCCTCATCGGAAGATACGGTGACAGGCTCCGATTGGTTACTTATACTACGACTTCAGCTAATATGATGCTCCGTGAGATTGGTCTTGTACTTTTTTTGGCAAGCGTAGGTATCAAGGCTGGTTCTGGCTTTTGGGAAACAGTCGTACAAGGTGATGGATTGAAATATGTATATACTGGTTTTCTTATTACAGTAATTCCAATTCTTATTGTGGGAACTATTGCTCGCCTAAGCTATAAGCTCAATTATTACACGATAATGGGCATGGTTGCCGGAACATGTACTGATCCTCCAGCACTGGCTTACGCAAGTCAGGTATGTTCAAAAGAAGCTCCAGCAGTGGGCTATTCTACCGTTTACCCTTTGAGTATGTTCTTAAGAATATTTATTGCACAGCTTATAGTATTATTCTGTTGTGGTACATAAAAGAAGCAGGTCGGATTTATTCGAATAAATCCAATCTGCTTCTTTTATATATCACTCTCCGAATATCAACGCATCAATTTGTTAATATCTCTTAAAATAAGAAAAAGTCATATTGAAAGATGTGGTATCTATCAATATTTCTTATTAATTTTGCATCCAAATATAGTTCGTAGAGGCTTGAATAAGCTCTGATAAATATCAGACGCCTCGCGAAAAAACGTTTTTACGAAAAATAAATGTACGCAATTGTAGAAATTAATGGTCAACAGTTTAAAGTTGAACAAGGCAAGAAGCTCTTTGTTCATCACATCAAAGATGTTGAAATCGGTAAAACTGTTGAGTTCGACAAAGTGTTACTCGTAGACAAAGAAGGAAAAGTAACAGTCGGTGCACCAACAGTAGAGGGTGCAAAGATAGTGGTAGAAGTTGTAAACCCGCTTGTAAAAGGTGATAAAGTCATTGTTTTCAAGATGAAGCGCAGAAAAGACTATCGTAAAAAAAATGGTCATCGTGCACAGTTCACCGAAGTAGAAGTTAAACAAGTAATTGCTTAAAGTAAAGGAAGGAATTCAGAAATGGCACATAAAAAAGGTGTAGGAAGTTCTAAGAATGGCCGTGAATCAGCTTCACAAAGATTAGGTGTAAAAATTTGGGGAGGTCAAAAGATTATCGCAGGTAATATTATTGTTCGTCAACGTGGTACGAGGCATTACCCCGGAGAAAACGTTGCTATCGGTAAAGATGATACTTTGTATGCTTTAACAGACGGAATTGTATATTTCCATAAAGGCCTTAGAGACAAGAGTACAGTTTCCGTACTGTCCGAAGAAGCATATCATGCTAAAAAACAAAAAACTGAAGCATAGATATAATATCAATTATCTTATTTCAAACAAACAACGACATGCCAATCTTTCTTAGAAAGATTGGCATGCATATTTTATATACTTGCAAAAAACAAATATCCCCGCAATAGTCTCGAAACCATGGAACGCTTTTTCATACATTCTACGATCCACGCAAATATCATCGGTACAGTTCACGTTATATGTAAGCAATACCTCTGTTCGATCTTTATTTGTATAGCGTCTTCTTAGATAACACATTTGATCATAGTTTCTGCTTTTATGATCGACAATAGCGTAAAAGTACGAACATTTTTTTATAGAAATAACTAAAGTTCTACAAAATTATTCCTAACTTTGCATTTATTTATCTACTTTTTATCGTTGAAATAAAATACAGAGAGTATGGCTAAAGAATTATTTAATCCTATCAATAGAAGAATTGGTGACTTATTGACTGATATACAAATGGGACGCATCGGACTGCCTGATTTACAACGTCCGTTCGTTTGGAAAGACAATAAGGTTCGCGAATTACTTGATTCAATGCTAAAAGGCTTTCCTATCGGATTTATTATGCTATGGGAATCGCCGGCGGAATTTGAGAATAAAAGGCAAATTGGTAGTAATGACAAGACTTTCTCTGTACCGAAAGACTTGATAATAGATGGCCAACAACGCTTGACAGCATTGTTGGCGGCCATCAAAGGCGTAAAAATTAAAGACGTAAACTACAAGGAACGAAACATTAAGATTTCTTATCACCCTCTGAAACGCGAGTTCGCCGTATGGTCGCAGGCTTACGAACGTTCTCCTGAATGGATAAGCATCATTAGCGATGTATTTACAGCCAAAGATAACAACACGATAACCAAAGTTCGCAGAGCGTATATAAAACAACTCAATGAGCGACGTATGAGGGATGGGCTGGCGGAACTGACGGAAGATGAGGAAATACAAATAGAAGACAGTATTAACAACTTGCTCAATCTTGCGGATTATACACTGCCTACCTTGGAAATCAAAGCGACGGCAAGCGAAGAAGATGTTGCCGACATCTTTGTGAGAGTAAACTCTGGAGGACAGAAATTGACGGAAAAGAATTTTATCGAGACACTTCTTTCCGTGTATGACAATCAACTGTACAAGCAAATCAACAATTTCTGCAGAGACTCGCGCATCGCAAAAGAGAAGACCTCGTACAATCATATCATAGAAGTAGATCCTGTCCATATCATTCGTGCCACAGTCGGCTTGGCATTCAAGCGTGCCCGCCTAAGATACGCCTACATGCTTCTACGCGGCAAAGACTTGAAAACAGGCAAGTCTTCTGAAGAAACACAAATGGAAAACCTCGATAAATTCCGTAATTCGCTACCACTCGTTACAAATCTCAATTTGTGGCACGCCTTTATGAATATAGTGGCCGATGCAGGATATTTAAATAGTTCGCTGATCTCATCAGACAATGCGATCATCTTCTCCTATATGCTTTATCTCATTGGAAAACAAGAGTATAAAGTAGAAAGTACCCGCCTTAATAAGCTCATGCGAAAATGGGTGTTCATGGTAACAATCCGTGGTTATTATACCGACTCTCCTGAATCGATGGTAGAACGTCAATTCGCAGACCTTCGATCGATAACGACGGCAAATGAATTCGTTAATTTCCTTGAAAACGAAATCAGTAACAATTTCACTGATGATTATTTCAAGTACAACCTTCTCAACGATTTAGAAACCTCTTCCATAACCTCCCCCATCTGGCGTGGATACGTAGCATCGCTCAACATACTGAATTACCCTATGCTATTCAGCACCACTCCTACTTCCAAATATTTCATCACCGGAGCAAACGGAACCAAATCATCAATAGAGATTCATCACATATTCCCCAAACACTATCTGGCCACCATTGGCATAAAAGACGACCGCAACAGAAACCAAATAGCCAACTATACATATTTGGATTATTCCACCAACATTGATATTTCCGACAATCCACCAGCAACCTAC
>CAUUQE010000004.1:0-32875 GCA_963547065.1 uncultured Prevotella sp.
CATTCGCTCTGTATCTTCGGAGACCACTCTGATGTAATGGCATGTCGCCAAACTGGTTTTGCTATGTTCTGCTCCGGTTCGGTACAAGAGGTAATGGATCTTACTGCTGTTCCACATCTCGCAACGCTTAAAACGAGCATTCCTTTCGTGAATTTCTTCGACGGATTCCGCACATCTCACGAATATCATAAGATCGAACTTATCGATCAAGACGAGATTGCCAAACTCGTAGATCCCAAAGATATCAAACGTTTCCGCGACAGAGCACTTTCTCCAGAACGCCCAGTAACGCGTGGAACAGCGGAAAACCCCGAAACTTTCTTCACTCATCGCGAGGCTTGTAACCAATATTACGAGAATATACCCGAGATAGTCGAAGATTATCTCGGAAAAATAACTGCTATTACCGGCCGTGAATATCATCTCTTCTCATATTATGGTGCCAAAGATGCAGAGAATATCATTATCCTTATGGGTTCTGCAACCGAGGCCGCACGCGAAGCTATAGACTATCAAATGAAGCAAGGCAAGAAAGTCGGTATGATTTCCGTCCATCTCTATCGTCCTTTCTCTGTTAAACATTTGCTTGCAGCAGTACCGAAGACGGTAAAAAGAATTGCCGTTCTCGACCGCACGAAAGAGCCCGGAGCAGAAGGAGAGCCTTTATATCTAGATGTTAAGAGTGCTTTCTATAACTGCAATAGAGAAAATCAGCCCTTGATAGTCGGCGGTCGATACGGTTTAGGATCATCAGATACCACCCCTACACATATTATCTCCGTATTCAATAACCTCGAACTTGCAGAGCCGAAAGACCACTTTACAGTCGGTATCGTAGACGATGTTACATTCACTTCACTGCCTGCAGTAGAGGAAATCCCTATGGGTGGCGAAGGTATGTTCGAAGCCAAATTCTACGGTTTGGGTGCTGATGGTACCGTAGGAGCCAATAAAAACTCGGTTAAGATTATCGGAGATAACACCGACAAGCACTGTCAGGCCTATTTCTCCTATGACTCTAAGAAATCCGGAGGCTTCACTTGTTCTCACTTACGTTTCGGTGACAGTCCTATACATTCTACATATCAGGTAAATACACCGAACTTCGTAGCTTGTCATGTTCAGGCTTATTTGAACATGTACGACGTTATACGAGGCTTACAGAAAAACGGTACTTTCCTTTTGAACACTATCTTCGAGGGTGAAGAGCTCGTTAATTTTATTCCAAACAGAATAAAACGCTACTTTGCAAAGAACAACATCACCGTTTACTACATCAATGCAACAAAGATAGCACAGGAGATCGGACTTGGCAACCGTACAAACACCATTCTTCAGAGCGCATTCTTCCGCATCACAAAAGTAATTCCTGTCAATCTCGCAGTAGAGCAGATGAAAAAATTCATCGTCAAGTCATACGGAAATAAAGGACAGGATGTTATTGATAAAAACTACGCTGCCGTAGATAGGGGTGGTGAGTACAAGCAGTTGACCGTTGATCCATCATGGTCAAATCTGCCTGACAACGACAGCACAGGTGATGATGTACCGGCATTCATCAAGGAGATTGTGCGTCCGATCAACGGACAAGTCGGCGATTTATTGAAGGTTTCAGACTTCGTGAAATACGACTTAGTAGACGGAACTTGGCATAACGGCACCGCTGCATACGAAAAGCGTGGCGTAGAGGCATTCAATCCGGAATGGACAGCAGAGAACTGTATCCAGTGTAACAAATGCGCCTATGTTTGTCCTCACGCATGTATTCGTCCGTTTGTACTCGATGAAGAAGAGGTGAAGACATTCGAAGACAAGACATTAGAGATGAAAGTTCCCAAGACTATGGCAGGCATGCACTTCCGCATTCAGGTAAGTGTACTCGACTGTGTGGGTTGCGGTAACTGTGCTGATGTATGTCCGGGCAACAAAAACGGCAAAGCTCTTGCAATGGTACCGTTTACGCATGACGAGCGTCAGATAAGCAATTGGGATTATCTTTCAAAAAATGTAAAAAGCAAACAGTATCTTGTCGACATCAAAAGCAATGTAAAGAATTCACAATTCGCACAACCATTGTTCGAATTCTCCGGTGCATGTTCCGGTTGCGGAGAGACTCCTTACGTGAAGTTGATCTCGCAGTTATACGGCGATCGCGAGATGATTTCCAATGCTACAGGTTGTTCTTCCATCTATTCCGCATCCATTCCTGCCACCCCATATACTACGAACGAAGCCGGGCAAGGCCCTGCATTCGACAACTCCTTATTCGAAGATTTCTGTGAGTTCGGATTGGGTATGTCTCTTGGAAACAAGAAGATGCGCGAGCGTATTACGATGCTGCTTTCTGATATCTTGGCCAACGACAAGGCATCCGCCGACTTCAAAGAGGCTGCACAGGCATGGATAGATACAAAGAACGATGCAGATGCTTCGAAAGAATCGAGCGCAAAGCTGAAGCCACTGATTGCTGCAGGAGCAGAACGGGGTTGCCCCATATGTGCTGAACTAAAAACACTCGACCACTATTTGGTAAAGCGGTCACAGTGGATCATCGGCGGTGACGGCGCTTCTTATGATATCGGTTACGGCGGTCTCGACCATGTAATTGCATCAGGCGAAGATGTCAACATTCTTGTTCTTGACACCGAGGTTTATTCCAACACCGGCGGGCAGAGTTCAAAAGCCACTCCTCTCGGTGCCATTGCGCAGTTTGCTGCACAAGGAAAGCGTATCCGTAAGAAAGATCTCGGCCTAATGGCGACGACGTATGGCTATGTATATGTGGCACAGATTGCTATGGGTGCCGATCAGGCACAAACCTTGAAAGCCATTCGCGAAGCTGAAGCTTATCCCGGCCCATCGCTAATCATCGCTTACTCGCCTTGTATCAACCACGGACTGAAGGCTAAAGGCGGCATGGGAAAGAGCCAAGCCGAAGAAGCACGTGCCGTTGAGAGCGGCTATTGGCACCTTTGGAGATACAATCCGCAACTGGCTGATGAAGGTAAGAATCCGTTCTCGCTTGACTCTAAGGCACCTGACTGGAGCAAATTCCAAGACTTTTTGCTTGGTGAAGTGCGTTATCTCTCGGTAAAGAAAGCCTACCCGAACGAGGCAGCAGAACTGTTCAACGCAGCAGAAGAGATGGCCAAGCTCCGCTATCAGAGTTACATTCGCAAATCGAAAGAAGATTGGAGTCTACCCGGAGAGGCATAAGATCGATAATAAACACATATTATAACGAAGAAGTCTGCAGATTATCTGCAGACTTCTTTTTTGTATACTTTCTTTCCATTAACCTCCCAAAGAAAGAAAGTAAAACTATTCACGAACATGATGCTCCCCTATTAACTATCAAACTTTTATATTCATAGCCGATAAATACACCCTTTAATGTTTTTAGATATCCTACCTAATCGCTTTAGATATATTGTCTAAGGCCAGTAGGATACCCACCTAAATGGAATACTTGTAATACAACCATAATCAACATACAACAGAATTCATACTACTCATATACACTATGTCTTTGTCAATGAATTTGAATAAGAGCACTTTTACCCCTTTCCATAAAAGTTAAATCATCTAAACAAAAATAATAATCCCTCCATAAATATATTATTTTTGTATCCAAATCGAACAGAATATTCATTAAATATTTATTGATTATGAAAAAAGTATTTTTGACGACAGTCGCAATTGCTGCATTTACGTTAGCAAGTTGTGGAGGGAAGACCACATCAAACGCTAACGGAATAGATACCTCGGTAGTAGATACTACAGTAATAACAGCCGAGAATATTCAAAACATAACCGATTCAATCATATCGGTTATGTCAACTCAACTAAATGTCAAGGACACCAAAGGGCTACAGGCGACTGTACGATCTGTGATTGAGAAATATAGTAAATTACTCAGTAGTGGTGATATTGAGACTGCCAAGGCTTATGCAAGCCAAGTTCAGACATTCTTGAACGAGCATGCAGATCAAATAAAATCTGTTGTTACCAACAATAGCACTCTCAACACATTGTTCGAAGGCATCAAAACTTTGCCAACAAATATAGAAATGACATCTACAAATGCAGCCTCTACTGTGAAAGAGGATGCCGAAAACCTTATGGAAAAGGCAAAACAAAGTGCTAAAGATGAGGCAGAAAAGAATGCTGACAAAACGAAAGAAGCAATTAAAAACCAAATAAATAAAACGACAAACGAGGTTAATAAGAAAGAAAGCGAGATTTCCGACAAGGTAAAAAAGAAATCTGCTCTTTAATTGATTCTATATAAAAACACAGCAAACGGTCGCATCACTATTGGGTGATGCGACTTTTCGTTACTGATATCATACACGTTTTTATCGTATTCTGTCGGCAGCTTTCACCAATCTTTCATCAGCCATAATGCCACGGTGTGCCATCAAACAGAAGACAAGTGCTATTAAAGGCAGACATATCCCCCATTCCGGATGGAACACTCCCTGTGTTGCATACTGGTTAAAAATACAGAAAGCAAGGTAAACATACCATGCCATCTCGAATACACACACCCAATAACAAAACTTAGCCTGTAACCTACGATTATTATACAAGAAAATCGTGACTAATACGATAATGCATGCAAGCGACAAGAAAATAAAAAGAGCTACATTACTGAAATTGAGTATGCCGTTTGCATCCCTCACACCAAGGTTATAAAGCCCTGTATTTCCCCCCATACCTGTCGGCTCAAACTTCCCTATGGGTAGGCACAGACATAACACAGTTATGACAAATGCCGCAAGCAGAAACAAGGTTTGTTTACGCTGTATCATTACGTAAAGTTTTCATTATCCTTGGAAGGATCACGCCAATACACATTCCCGTCTACGAAATCCTGCGTAGCAAGCAATGTAGATTTCGGCAATTTCTCGTAATAGCGTGATATCTCTATTTGTTCACGGTTCTCAAAAACTTCTTCCAGAGAATCGTTGTAAGAGGCAAACTCTGTCAGTTTCTTATTCAAATCTTGTTTGATTTCTGCAGAAATTTGATTTGCCCGTTTCGAAATAATAACAACACTTTCATAGATATTGCCCGTTTCAGCGCACAAATCCATAATGTTTCGAGTTACTGTGTTAACAGGCGCCTTTGACTTCTTATAATCCATAATTTAAACAATGATAATTTATAAATTCGATAGAATTGCAAAGCATTAATCCTTAGTTATCGTCTTGCACTTGGCAATATACCGTTCTGCCGTTGCTTTATACTTTGAATCAGGATACTCGTTGATAAATCCGTAACATTCATCCTCGGCATCTTGATAACGCTCAAACTTCTTTTCATCTACACTCTGCGCGGCTAATTCGTACTTACTCTTCATGATCAGCACAGAGAAATCTTCGCGCAATTTGGTAAAAGGATAATCTTTAAGAGCATTCTGTGCCGTAATTATGCAGGCATCATAGTTGTTTTCACCTTTGGCACAGTTACCAAAATAAGAGCCCAAATCATAGTATAATTGCGCCGAATAAAGTTCTTTCTTCACCAATTTGTCCTGAAGATCAAACAAACGCTGTTGAGCTATCTGTTTCATCTTGGCATCGGGATAGAGATCAAGGTATTCTTGAAAGGCAGCAATAGCCGAAATTGTCTGTGTTTGATCAAGACGCGGTTCGGGCGTACTCATATATAAACTCTGCCCAACATAATATTCTGCCATCTCTGCATACTTCCCTTTGGGATAGCTTTGGTAATATTTGGTAAAAGTCATTGCAGCTCCTTCATAGTCTTTACTGCAATATTGTGACATTGCAAGCATGTACAAACTTTCTTCACCATTGTCTGTACCTTTCATTAATGTAATCAAATCGGTAAGTAAAGTGGTGGCCCTCACGAATTTGCCTTTGACAAAACACTCCTTGGCATATTCATATTTATAAGCATAATCATTGGTTTTATAAACCTGATTGAACTCGTGAGCACAACTGCCCAGCAGAAACACTGCACATATAGAGACGATAAGCGATTTCTTCATAATCGGAACTTTGACGTGCAAAAGTACATATATTTCCTATATATACAAAGCATTGAAAAGGATTTTTAGCAAAAAATTACGCTTATTACCGTATTACAAAAGATTTTTTTAGTAAATTTGCGAAATTAAGATTTGTCGTTGATAACAATCAGATTACATCATTTTCTTCATTATGGACTTTAAACTGACATCGAAATATGCCCCTACGGGCGACCAGCCCGAAGCCATTAAAGAACTTACTCAAGGCGTGGAACGGGGCGACAAGGCGCAGGTATTGCTCGGAGTTACGGGCTCGGGCAAAACTTTTACCGTGGCCAATGTGATTGCCAATGTAAATAAACCCACGCTTATTCTTAGCCATAACAAGACTCTTGCGGCACAACTCTACGAAGAAATGAAAGGCTTTTTCCCCGAAAATGCCGTGGAATATTACGTTTCTTATTACGATTATTATCAGCCGGAGGCCTATCTGCCAACCACAGATACCTATATTGAGAAAGATCTCGCTATCAACAACGATATCGATAAGCTGCGTCTCTCTGCCGTGAGCGCACTGCTTTCAGGACGCAAAGATGTGGTGGTCGTATCTTCTGTATCGTGCATATACGGTATGGGAGGGCCTGTTGCCATAACCAAGAGTATTATCTCTATCAAAAAGGGACAGGTGCTGGATCGTAATGAATTCCTGCGTAGACTCGTCAATGCACTCTATGTACGCAACGATATAGACCTTCAATGCGGCTTCTTCCGCGTAAAAGGCGATACAGTAGATATTGCTATGGCTTATAGCGATAACGTTCTACGAGTGATATGGTGGGATGATGAAATAGACAGCATCGAAGAAGTGGATAGTCAAACCTATCATCGAATGGCATTGTTCGAAGAATATCAGATATATCCGGCTAATCTTTTCGTAACATCGAAAGAACAAACTGAACAAGCTATCCGCATGATACAAGACGATTTGGTGAAACAAGTAGACTTCTTCACCGACCTCGGCGATAGTATTAAGGCCCAGCGTATCAAGGAACGTGTGGAATATGATATGGAGATGATTAAGGAACTTGGTCATTGTAGCGGTATCGAAAATTACTCACGATACTTCGACGGACGCGAACCGGGACAGAAACCTTATTGCCTTTTAGACTTCTTTCCCAAAGACTATCTGATGGTGATAGATGAAAGTCATGTATCAGTTCCGCAAATCAGTGCTATGTACGGAGGCGACCGTGCACGTAAGCAAAACCTCGTAGAATATGGATTTCGTTTGCCTGCAGCGTTCGACAACCGCCCATTGAAGTTCGAGGAATTCCACGAAATGATACATCAGGTCATCTACGTTTCAGCCACTCCTGCCGATTACGAATTGAATGAAGCCGAGGGAGTTGTGGTGGAACAGATCATCAGACCTACTGGATTGCTCGATCCGGAGATTGAAGTACGACCGAGTGAGAACCAAATCGATGACCTCATGGCCGAAATACTCACCCGCATCAACCGCAGTGAACGCGTACTTGTTACTACTCTTACCAAACGTATGGCCGAGGAATTAACCGAATTCTTACTTGATCACGGTATCAAAGCCAACTATATCCACAGTGATATAGCCACACTCGACCGCGTAAAGATCATGAACGATCTGAGAGCAGGATCTTTCGATGTACTCGTCGGGGTGAACCTCTTGCGCGAGGGACTCGACCTTCCAGAAGTGTCGCTTGTGGCTATTCTCGATGCTGATAAAGAGGGATTTCTGCGCAGTCATCGTAGTCTGACGCAGACAGCTGGTCGTGCCGCCCGAAACATGAATGGCAAAGTCATCATGTATGCCGATACTATAACTGAGAGCATGCGCCGTACCATCGATGAAACAACACGACGCCGAACCCTTCAACTCAAATACAATGATGAACACCACATTACACCTCAGCAGATAAAAAAGGATATCAAAAGCGTGCTGCCTACAAGTAATGACGGAGCTACAGCTGCCGCTCAATCTGACATCTCTACAAAATATGCTTATTTAGAACCAGACAATGGTGCTTTCGCAGCTGATCCCATCATACAACGAATGACACGTGAACAACTCGAAAAGAGTATCGCCAACACCACTGCACTAATGAAACAGGCCGCCAAAGACCTCGATTTTATCCAAGCAGCGCAATATCGCGATGAAATCATCCGCCTACAAAATCAGCTCGAAAGCAAATAGCAACGAGCGATGTTAAATATTGCTTAATCTCCAGACTATCCCACATATTTTTATTACTTTTGCCGTCAACACCGTTTAAAGCCCTATAAAATATGAAGAAACTCATCTTAACGGCAATGCTAATAATTCCATTTTGTGGTAATGCACAGTCTACATTGACGCCGCAGGAACAATTCGAAAAGGCGAAAAAGGAGGCTGAAGTGGCCAAACAAGCTGTAAAAGAAGCCAAAAGGCAGGCTAAATTGGCTACTAAACAGACTAAACAAAAAAGGAAAGAAACGGAAGACGATTTTCTCATTAAAGAGACAAAAAAGACAAAGATAGATACCGTCCAGACGACAAAAAATACAAACGACAATGCTGGATGGACTGTACCGCCAACCCTTAACAAAGATATAACAAACTCAAAGCGCACGAAAGATAGTTCTACAACCACAAAACTGAATTGGAAGCACGATCCGAAATATCTCACAGGCGCCGTGCCTCTGAATGCTGAAGGTAAAGTCGTGTTCACTCTCGACATAGATGTACCAGACAAAAATGCACAACAGATCTACGATAGGGTTTACGCTTATCTCAATAATATGGCACAAGAAGACGGACAACAAGGCAGCCGTATTGTGCTTGTCAATCAAAATGAAAAAGCTATTGTAGCCAAATATACAGAATGGCTCACCTTTTCAGAGTCATTCATCGCCCTTGATCGTACATTGTTCAGCTATACTATCATAAGTAGATGTTCCGATAACCACTTGCAACTTACTCTCGAACGCATATCATACAACTATGAGAAAGGGCATCAAGGTGAGCTCAAAAGTAAAGCGGAAAACTATATTACAGACCAATATGCGCTCAACAAAAACAGAACAAGCATGATCAACGGTCCTGCAAAATTCCGTAGAAAAACCATAGATCGCAAGAATCAGATATTTGAGAATATCACCCGAGCCTTACAGTAAAAGCTAACAACAGTGGTACATCAGTTGCCCAGCTCTGCAATATCCATCCATTATTTCCATAAAAACTATGAATGAAGAAAGATTTACACCGCGTCACCACCGCGGTAAAGAAACTAAAGAAGATCGTTTTTTTCGTATTCGAAACATACTGAATATCATATTCATTATCGGAGCTCTCATAGGATTGGTGCTTTATTTCACCACCGACCATACATCGGGCACTATTGTCATACTCGCAGCTATGGTCTTTAAGATCGTTGAAAGCTGTCTACGCTTTTTTCGTTAGATGAACAGATTTCTGATAACGCTATTTTTCCTTATCGCTACCTGTACTTCCGTATTTGCACAAACCGATCAATTCAACCAGATAGACGTTAACGGAAACATCACCACAGGTTCAAAGAAATTAAACAATACCGATTCTTTAGGAACGGATAAGGAAATACCGACAGGACTTAAAGTGTGGACTGTCGACCGCTATTTCGGCGACATTACACCGGCAATCCCCGATACCGTTCCCTACATGTATATGAACTCTATATTCACAACGGGCATACGAGGAGAGTTCAATACTACAGGTAATTTGAGCGCACCGCGTATCAACCGCATATATGCCGACCGTCCAGAACCGCAAGAATTCATCTTTACCGCCCCATACGATTTCTTTCTAAAACCCGTAGACAAATTTCATTTCACCAATACTCTGTCGCCTTTCACCAATCTTTCTTATAATAATGCGGGCAATCGTACTAATGGTGAAGACCACTTTACAGCCAAGTTCGGTGTGAATGCAGGCAAAAAAATAGGTGTAGGTTTCAACTTCGATTATCTTTACGGGCGCGGCTATTACTCTAATCAGAGCACTGCACACTTCAATTATACCATGTACGGCTCGTATATCGGTGATCGCTATCAAGCCCATCTGTTGCTTTCGACCAATCATCAAAAGGTTACCGAGAATGGCGGAATAACCAACGACAACTATATTACGCATCCGGAAAGCTTCGATGACAACTATGCTACCAGCGAAATACCCACCGTATTATCGAAGAACTGGAACCGTAACGACAATCAACACATATTTTTTACCCATCGTTACAGTTTGGGATTTAATCGTAAGGTGCCCATGACAGAGGAAGAAATCAAGGCACGCAAGTTCGCTATCGAATCGAAAAAAGAGAACGATGCACGTAAATCTATAGAAGAAAAACGCAAGATCGCTCGCGAAGAAAGACGTACAATCGATGAAAAAGAGGAACAGAAAATACTAACAGCCCAATCAGGTCGTCCGGATAATGCTAAGATAGCCGGCATCGAACCGGCTGCCATAACGGAGAAAACAGGAGGACGTATCGTTGTCAACGGCAAAAGTCAGGCCGATAGTCTGAACACTCAAACAGCAGTAACTGCCAAAGATACGGCATGGCTGAAAAACGAGTATGTACCTATAACGAGTTTCATACATACGATGTCACTCGACAATTACCGCCGTATTTATCAGGCCTATGTCACGCCGACCGACTTTTATGCCAATACATACGTGGTAGACGAACCGCTCGGTGGCGACTCTATCTACGATAAAACGCGCCATTTCCGCTTGAAAAATATCTTTGCACTATCGTTGCTCGAAGGGTTCAACAAATGGGCAAAGGCCGGATTGAAAGCCTATGCAAGCCATGAGTTGCGCCACTTCGTCCTGCCTGATCATACCGGTACGGCCACCTACAACGAGCACGCCGTATACGTAGGCGGCCAACTCAGCAAAACACAAGGTCACACCCTACACTATAACGTAATTGGAGAGTTCGGAGTAACGGGTAAGGATGCCGGAAATATTCGTATAGACGGTAATATCGACCTCAATTTTCCGCTATTTGGCGACACTGTACAGTTAGCTGCAAGTGGCTTTTTCCATAATATAACGCCGCCATTTTACTATCGTCATTACCATGCACGCCACTTCTGGTGGGACAAGGACGACCTGAACAAGACCATACACTCACGCATTCAGGGCACTTTCAGCTATACCAAAACGCGCACAAAGCTACGTATAGCTGTGGATGAACTGAAAAATTACGCATATTTCGAACAAGGATATACCATCAACAGCAGCTATAATCGACTGAACAACACCGTGAGTGTAGCACAAACAAGCGACCCCATCACGCTATTTACGGCACAACTGACACAAGATTTCACGCTCGGGCCTTTTAATTGGGAAAATGTTATCACCTACCAGAAATCATCTAATCAGAATGTTTTACCCGTGCCCGATCTCAACATTTATACCAATCTTTATCTGCGTTTCAAGATTGCACGCGTGTTGAAGTGCGACTTCGGCGTCGATGCACGCTATTTCACTCAATATTATGCACCCGACTACAGTCCGGCATTAGGGCAATATACTGTACAAACAAATACCAACACTAACGGTACCGACAGCCGAGTGAAAACAGGGAATTATCCTCTTATCAACGTTTATGCCAACTTCCATCTTAAACATACACGCTTTTTCGTGATGTACAGTCACGTAAATGCCGGAAGTGGAAACAAAGAATATTTCCTTACTCCACATTATCCGCTCAACGGACGCATACTCCGTTTCGGCGTAAGTTGGAACTTCTTCAACTAATATTCAGAAGTTTTAACAGAAGCCCAAAGAGGTAAAAGAGCTATAACATCGCCTCTTTGAACAGAAACTAAAAAACAATAGCTTTATAAACCGCACCTGTTAATCGCTACATACAAAGCTATTGGCTAAACACTTTTAACTTCCTTATATCCTATAGCTATCAAAAAGAGTGCTTACTTATAAGCCTTCTCCACAATGTCGATTACAATTTTATCGCCTACTCTCCATGGCATCCAGCCGGTATAACACTTCCTATCAGTTTCACTAAAGGAATGAAGTAAAGGTGGAGCCACCTTTATCCAATCGTCTTTTACCCCTATAGCCGTAAGAACCGGACAATTTCTATCTTTATCTTCATCCCCTTTCTTGCCACAAGGCTTATCATAAAGAACTATATTTCGTCTATCTATAAAAACAGCATGTTTTATATAATAAGCCCAAGTCCTGAAAATATGCTGACACATTTCCATTTCCGGATACCCTTTCATACTATCCTTGTATTCACAGATGCAGTCTTTATCTCGTTTCACCCAATAGGCCTCACCGGTTTTCTCGTTCATAAGAACCCGAAAGGCAACCTTTACAGAGTCTATAACCCTCAACTTCAACTCTGGCAGAAAAGTGACCAGACCACTTCGTTCATGGGTTTCACCCTCAACATAAGAATCACCTTCAAACCATTTATAAGGCTTCAAATCGACTAATGTCGTAAACTCATACGTACCATTTGCAGTGCGTTTAAACTTTATTTTCTTAGTCGGAATATTATCTACAGCATTAGCATACAGTTCTAATGTCATTCCTGCGTGCACATTAATATCTATCAAACCGATACCAACAGATACCTCATATATCTTAGCGGAGCCCAACAGTGCTTTCGTTTTACTGTCACAATCCATAAACAGCAGCGTAGAAAACAATGTTTCAATATATATATCATCGGTTATCAGTTTACGTAAAACAAATAAGTACGGTTCTCAAAAACAAAATCATGAACATTAAAACAAGATACCTGCGGCTACCAACAGCCCATATACAAACATATTACGGGCTGTTTCGCCAAGTATAAGATTGAGAGCCTTGCCTTTATTGATCTTTACCATGTGCCGGTAAGTATTCGTGTGCAGCCACAGATAGCCCATAGGCAACACGAATGCTGCCCAATCGCCATAGAACAAAAACACACTTCCCATTAACACAGCGAGCCACCCCGTACAGAGATAAGCTATCCGAGCCATGCTTGAGCCCATTCGTACCACAATGGTACGCTTACCGGCACGACGGTCTGCATCAATATCGCGATAGTTGTTTACCAGCAACAGTGTGTCAACAACCAATCCACAGGCCACTGACGCAACAATTACTTCGGACGTTATTACAGTTTGTATACCGGGCATTTCGAGATAATAAGTAATTGTTACGGGCACTATACCGAAGAATATCACCACCAGCACATCGCCCATACTAAGATAGCTGAACCATGTAGTATAGAGAAAGCAGAAAAGTACACACAACAAACCTACAAGCAACATCTCCAATCCACCATATAAAATAAGCGGAAGCCCTACGACACAAGCCAACAGAGTAGTAACACCGATACCCCGTTTCATGCTTCCGACCGTAATCCATCCTTGAGCACACGCCCTTCGGGGACCTAAACGCATCTCATCGTCGGCACCTTTAAGATAATCAAAATAGTCGTTAATAAAGTTTGCATCTATTTGCATAATGAATGCAAACAGAAAACAGAGTACCACCGGCACCGGTCTGATAGCCCAATCGGCATCTTTTAGCGCCAGTGCCGTACCGATTATTAAGGGAACGGCCGCGCCTGTAAGCGTTTTGGGGCGTGCGGCTAATACCCATGCTTTCAGCGAATTTTGCTCTACAACATTCTGTTTCATAATCTTATTCTCTTATTCTCCAACCTGCTAAACCGCACACCAACACTGCAACACTCACCAACTTACTTCTCTATAATGCCACTCCATTAACTCAAACACGCAATTTTCCCTACCGCAACAATCGTTTCGCATACGGCAAAATATACAAGAATCTCTTAAAAATTACGGTGTAGATGATATCTATTTTTTGCAAAAATAAACAGAAAAGATTATATTTGCAAGAAATAAGAAACTTCTTTTTTATGTCTACTCCCCAAGTAAGCCTCGATTTAATGGAATTTATAGAGCAGAATATTCTGCCAAAATACACCGAATTCGGAACCTCTCATGGGCTCAAGCATGTAATGAGAGTGATTGCGAACAGCCTTGAACTTGTGCGTATAACAGGTGTCGACGCCAATATGGCATACACCGTAGCCGCTTATCATGATATCGGTATGAGCGGACCGCGAGCCATACACCACATTACGGGGGGCAAGATATTAGCGCAAGATGCACGACTGAAACGATGGTTCACAGCCGAACAGATCAAAACAATGCGCGAGGCGGTGGAAGATCACCGTGCCTCTGCGAGCCATCAACCACGCAACATCTATGGTAAAATAGTAGCCGAAGCCGACCGAGATCTTGATCAAGAAGAGATATTCCGCCGTGCCATCGACTACGGATTAGAGCAATATTCCGAAAAAACGGTAGAAGAACAATGGAAAAGGTTCCGCAAACACATGTACGAGAAGTATTCCGTAAATGGCTATATACGTCTGTGGCTGCCCAATTCACCCAACGAAAAGAAATTAAAACAACTACGTGAAACCATCGCAGATGATAAGAAACTACGAGCTGCCTTCGATAGATTATACCGACAGGAGAAAGGAGTATAGTAAACATGCGGTTATTATTCGGATGAAAGAAGGGAATGAAAGATGGATGACTGCTGCCGGAAACTCCTTATACTTATGCAACGAGAATACATTGCCGGGCTTATCAATACCACTTTATCATTATGCATATCTCTATTTAGAAGAAAGAAAAGAAGTTATAGATATATTGTCTATGCCGGATAGATATACCATCTATGTCTATTAGAGAGATAATCTAAACTCATTAAACAAATGCTTTAAAAAAGATATTCGTAATATATTCATAACTAATAAATCACAAACTATATTCTTACAATATACTCCTCCTCTTGGTAAGAGGAATAGTGAAAGAATAAAAACAACTTAGCTCCACCTCGTATAAGGGAGAAAATTACTTTACGGAAAGAAGGTGAACAGCGGAAATAATGATACTCTATTATTCTGCTAAACACCTTATTCGGAAAATCAATATTCCCTCTATCTCTCCTTCCTAAAAGGAAGAGTATAAACATCCATCTCCTTTTCAAACCTTATCCCTTAACTATCTCCGCTTCAGATTAAACCTTTTTGATAATTTAACTACTCGAAGTAACATTTGTTACCGCCGTTTTTGCAACACAAAACTATCTTTGCAATAAAAACATAAAAGCAACGTAACGATGGAAAATAAAATGAAGAACTATCTTCCGAAGATAGAACTCGACAAGATGGAGCAGCTTCTACGAATAGAAGAAGAATACGAAACCGGCAAACTTTCGCTCGAAGAAGCCCGAAAAGAGCTTGCTGAAAAAGTGGGAAGCATACGCCCTTACCATATCGCCTATATAGAACAGAACATGATGGAAGCCGATGATGACGAGTGTGTGCGTGTAGATATGCGTAAAACATTACAGCTTCTCGACGGCATTATGGACTATTCGCGCCCGAACTTGCCCGCAGATCATCCCATCATGCACTACTATCGCGAGAACGACGAGATGCGTAAATTGTTGTTAGCCGTAAAAGATTTAATGCAATATCCCATGATCAAGAACCAATGGCTCGAACTTTACGACAAGATAAGTCGTTACCCCATCCACTACAAACGCAAGCAAAATCAGCTCTACCCCATGCTCGAACACAAAGGATTTACACGGCCTACCACCACAATGTGGAACTTCGATGACATCGTGCGCGACGAAATACGGGCAGCGGAACGTCTGCTTGCCGAGGATAAGGAGGAAGAGTTTATCGCTAAACAGCAAAGCGTGATCGACTACGCCCGCGATCTAATGGAGAAAGAAGAGGCTATTCTCTATCCCACATCGCTGGCTTTAATATCCAAGGAAGAGTTTGAAGACATGAAACAAGGCGATCAGGAGATCGGTTTTGCCTTCTTTGATGTGGAGCACACTGCCCCTGCAGCCAAGTCGCAGCCGGCATCTACGGCCGACAGCAGTTTTGCTTCCGATCTTCAGAGTCTGCTTTCGAAATACAGATACAGTGCTGGCAGCAACGATAAACTGAATGTTACCACAGGTAAACTTACGCTCGAACAGATCAATCTTATCTATCAACATCTACCCATCGATATTTCTTTCGTCGACGAAAATGAACTTGTGTGCTTCTATTCCGATACAGATCATCGCATATTTCCTCGCAGTAAGAACGTTATCGGGCGCGAAGTAATGAACTGTCATCCTCGTAAAAGCGCACATGTTGTACGAGAAGTCATTGATAAACTGCGAAATGGCGAGCAAGAACGTGCCGAATTCTGGATCAACAAACCCGATTTGTTCATCTATATTGTGTATGTAGCCGTGAGAGATAAGCAAGGTAAGTTTCACGGAGTACTTGAAATGATGCAGGATTGCACGCATATTCGCTCGCTCGAAGGCTCGCAAACCCTACTCACATGGGCCGGCCAACAGCCTGAAGAGCCCTTCACAGCAGAAGAACAGACCGAAGACGACGGCGAAACAGTAAGCGAAATAACGCCGAAAACACGGCTGAAAGACCTGCTCAGACAATATCCTAACCTCAAAAAACGCCTGCCAGAAATCGCTCCGGAGTTCAAGATGCTTAACTCGCCATTGGGAAAAATCATGGCTGCAAGGGCAGACATTCAGATGATAAGCGACCGTTCAGGTATTCCGTTGCAACATCTTATTGGCGAAATAGATAAACTGTGTAAGGAAGAAAAGTTATAAAAAGCACACCGATTTATTTGCTCATTCGAATATATTGCACTAACTTTGCAACTGAAGGGATAAGACATGGGGGGTTGTTTCGATTCGATCGGGATACTCATCAAATAATTCTGAAAACCGAGATGTCTCCTTTTGTTAATGGCGGGCCACATAAATTCCTATGGAACTAAGCAGAAATGCCGGTGGATTACAAAGGCGGAGGGCTCTCAAATCATACATGATTAGGAGTTTTCATCACATCGTCGGGCAGCCCCTTTTTACATTTTATAAAGGCAGGATATTGTGTCCTGCCTTTTTAAATAAAAGATCTTGCCATATTTTTTATACGGCATGGTAAAAATAGTTAGCGCGTAAAAACAAGCAAAATTATGTTTAGCGGAATAGTAGAAGAAATGGCTACCGTAGTAGCAACTACCAAAGTAGAAGGCAACATCGACTTCTGTCTGCGATGTTCATTCGCTGAAGAACTGAAGATCGATCAAAGTATCGCTCACAACGGCGTATGTCTCACTGTTGTTGCAATAGAGAAAGACACTTATACGGTAACGGCAATGCGCGAAACCCTTGAACGTTCCAACCTCGGAGGACTCAAAGTGAATGATCAGGTAAACGTGGAACGCTCCATGATCATGAATGGTAGACTTGACGGGCATATCGTTCAAGGACATGTAGACTGCACAGCAACATGTGTAAATATAGAAGATGCCGACGGTTCGACATACTTCACATTCGAATATCCGTTCGATAAGGAGGCGGCAAAACGCGGTTATTTTACCGTAGATAAAGGCTCTGTCACCGTCAACGGCGTATCATTGACGGTATGTGAGCCCACTCGAAACAGCTTTAAAGTGGCCATTATCCCTTATACACGCGAACACACAAACTTTCACGACATCGAAGTAGGCTCCGTAGTTAATTTGGAATTCGACATTTTAGGCAAGTATATCGCCCGTTTGCAAGCATTAAAATAAGATTTGAAGTCTGCAAACGGCGGCTATTTTCCAAACATTTGTTAATATTTGCCTGTGCAAGTAAACTTTTTACTCCTTTATCATATCTAAGGAATAAACAACATTCGTCCGGCATAATATGTTCTCTAAGCACCGGAATATTATAATTATGTAACAATATAATATAAGGTATGAATAAATTGTTGACAACTTATATCATCGGCATATTGCTTTTTATCGCCGTTGAACCTTCCTCGGCAAAGCAATGGACACTGAAGAATTGTATAGACTATGCACTGTCTAACAATATTTCATTGCAAAAAACAAGACTGCAGAAACAATCTGTAGTAGAAGACATCAGGCAAAGTCAGGCTGCTCTGTTGCCCTCCTTGAGTTTTTCTACAAGCCAGAATGTAACGTATCGCCCATGGCCTCAGACCGGTATAAGCAGTCAGGGTTACGTACAGTCGAGTGTTGATAAGGTTTATTACAACGGTTCTTACGGCATTAACGCTAACTGGACAATATGGAATGGGGGCAGAAATACCAACACGATTAAGCTGAATAAGCTCACTGAACATCAGGCTGCCATGGATTCAGCCACTGCTTCAAAACAATTGATAGAACAAATAGCGCAGTTATATGTCCAAATACTCTATTCGAACGAGGCCATCGCCGTAAATAAAGCAAATCTCGAAACGAGCAAAAAGAACGAGGAACGCGGACAATCTATGCTGAATGTCGGTAAAATGAGTAAAGCCGATTTGGCACAGCTTACCGCTCAACGTGCACAAGACGAGTACAACATCGTGCAAGCAGAAAGCAACTTGAAGAATTACAAGCGCCAGCTGAAGCAATTGCTCCAGATAACTGACGATGATGAATTTGAAGTTATCATGGACAAAAGCATCACCGACGACATGGCTTTACAGGATATACCGTCAGTAGGAACGGTGTACGATGCCGCTCTATCTTCACGTCCGGAGATACAGAATGCCAAACTGGGCATCCAAAGCAGTGATATCAACATCAAAATAGCCAAAGCCCTGCGCATACCCACCATTGGTCTAAGTGCGGGAGTCGGCACAAGTACCACCTCTATGAACGACTTAAAGTGGGGTACACAGCTGAAAAATAACTTCGACATATCGGGAGGAGTAACGGTAAGCATACCGCTTTTCGACCAAAGACAGGCCAAGACGTCGGTCAATAAAGCCATCATACAGAAACAAACGTATATCCTTGACTTAAAAGACAAGCAAACCACCCTTTATTCCACTATCGAAAACTACTGGTTACAGGCTAACAACAACCAGAGTCAGTTCCGGACAGCGAGGGTAAGCACGGAAAGTGCACAAACCAGTTATGACCTTTTGAACGAACAGTTCCGTCTCGGATTGAAGAATATCGTAGAACTTATGAAAGGTAAAGACCAATTGCTCACCGCCAAACAGAACGAATTGCAGAGCAAGTACCTTGCAATCCTCAACATAAACATGCTGAAATTCTACAAAAACGGCAATTTGGATTAACCTCAAAAGGGCTAATCGGCGAGCAACATTAGTTCTTTCGGGGCAGCTACAAAGGTAGTTGCTCCGTGTTGTATCAGGAAGTCACGATCGCGAAATCCCCAGAGCACGCTGATACAAGGCATATTACTGTTACGTGCTGTCATCACATCAACATCGCTATCACCTATGTATACTGCGTTTTCACGGCCCACTCCGAGCTGACGAATAGCCTCATTGACCGTATCGGGAGCCGGTTTTTTGCGAATATTCTCGCGCTCTCCTATCGCAACATCTATATAATCGCCGAAGAAATGGCGGCAAAGTTCCTGTGTAGCCGCATAGAATTTATTGCTTACTACAGCCATATGTTTGTCGTGAAGTTTCAAATTGGCCAGCAATTCGGGTATTCCGGGATAAGGTTTCGTAGTATCTAAGCTATGCACCAGATAGTGTTTGCGAAACGTTTCGTACGTTACATCGAACTTAGGATTATCCAATCCCTGCGGTATGGCGCGTTCCATCAGCTTTTTCACCCCATTTCCGACAAATCTCCTTACCTCATCGAGCGTTCTCTCCGGCATACCATTCTCACGCAAGGCATAGTTGCAACTCACCCAAAGATCATGAAGCGTATCAAGCAAAGTGCCGTCAAGATCAAATATATACGTTTTATATTCCATACATTCAACGCCTACTGCGTTTAATCATTAATTGTATTTTATCGTTAAGTTTGTCAGCTTTCAGCAACATACCAGCAGAAAGTCGTTGTTTTATCAAACTTTCGTCCATAGCACCAAGGTCGTTTACCGCCACCACACTCACCATAGAAGGAGAAAAAAGATGACGGGCGACCACCTCTTCGGCAATATCAGGCGTTAGCACACGGGGTGTCCTACCCTTGCGATGCAGAATAGTAACAAAATAGCGCTGTGCACGTTCAGTATCTTCCTCCCACCATCGTGCAAGCGAAACAGCAGCCCCGCCGGCAACAACTGCCACACTTCGGTACGGATATTCATCTATATGCGAAAATTCGAATGCCGTCTTTTCGGGCTCAGACTGCAATTCCACATACACCGGCCGCAATCTTTTCAGCGCCGATTTCAGCATCCCGGCATCTTTACCCGCCTCTATTACCACAAGCATACGTGTATTGCAAATAATTTGTTCCGCCCTTTCAGCAGCGAGATAAGCCCAATAATCGGCATGAAGCGCGGCATCTGCAGGCATAAGGAGGTGCAGAGAAAGCGCATCAAAACAGGTTTCGAGTAAGGCGATGCGACTGTGTATATGCCTTAGAGTCATTTCCCGATTCAAATCTATCTCTATATGTCCCATGAGCGACACACCTCTATCGTGGGCATAAGCACTGATCTGCTGCAATTTACGAACAGAAGAGAGTCTTATCTTCATGCCTCTACGAGCCGCAGGCTGTATATCTATCAGCTTCATTCCCACCTGTTGCGCCCAATCAACAAGCACTTTAGTCGGTTCTAAAACGGCAACAGCGGCAATACGCCATTCTCTCTCCTCCACTCGGAGTGCCTCTCCATAGAGCACCAGCACCTGTCCGTCGCCCAAGAACACATCACCCGTGGTACGATTTTCTCCGTTCTCCCACCGACTGATGGCATTACTTTGCTCATCAACCACCACATATTTATATTCTAAAGGCAATCGCATCATGTCGGCATTTATTGATAAAAGCCAGTCGTGCCCACCGATAGGCATCATTCGGACATAACGCGAAGTATTCCAACTACCCATAGCAGGATGATTACCACACACGGCAAGCACCTCACCCGGCTGCAGTTGCGGTGCCGAAACGCGCAACAGGATAGTTCTACGATACAGAGGTACACGCAGCGGATCAACTTCCGTTTTGAACGTCATACCCACCGAACGGGCGTAAACAGCCGTATAGAAATGATCTTGCACAGGAATATCGCGCCAAGAGTCAGGAAACACATAGTCCATCGTACTATCGAAAGCATACTTGCGGGGCACGATACTCCACTCGCGGCGCAGCACTTTGCCTGCACCGTCTTCTACCTGATAAGCATAGACAAGCGCTGTAACCGGATGTTGGCGCGATTCCACCACAGCCGTCTCCACCTGCCACAGCTCTCCGTCTTGTGTCTGCATGGGCAAGTTGTAACGTGTATACCTACCATCCGAACTTATATAGGTCAAATCAACGTGTAACGACTGTCCCCACTCAGTGCGATAATGCATGCTGAACTTTAGTTTCATACTGCAAAAATACAAAATTAAATGTACTATCTATGCCATTACTCTCAACTTTTTAGTATCTTTGCAGCGTTTTTAAAGTAAAGAAATGAAAACAACATCACGAAAGAAGTATCTGATATCGGCAGCCGTATGTCTGATAATCATTGCAGGCGTAGTATATTACTACCTTTTCTCGTCTTTTTCGAATAAGCAAGAAACAGCTTATGTTGTCTTGGACGACGATGATACAATAGACTCTGTGTACGCCAAGCTCGAACCTGTAGCAACCAAACATGGCATGTGTGCTTTCTCCACCCTCACGCGACATAGCAAATATGCCTCACACATACGTACAGGACGCTATGCGATTATGCCCGGCGAAGGAGCATTTAAAGTGTTCAGACAGTTGAAAAACGGCCAGCAGGCCCCTGTAGAGGTGATTGTACCCTCAGTGCGCACACTCGACAGACTGGCTGCCGAACTTTCAAAAAAACTTATGGCAGACAGCACGGAGATACTGCGCCAGCTAACCAACCAAACTACCTGCAAAAAGTACGGTTACGACACGTCAACCATCGCCTGCATGTTTATTCCGAATACTTATGACATTTATTGGAATATTTCTGTGACAGGATTACTTGACCGTATGCAAAAAGAAAGCGAAGACTTTTGGAACGATGACCGTACAGCCAAGGCCAAGGAGCTCAATCTATCGCCCGTACAGGTAATAACCCTTGCAAGTATCGTTGATGAAGAGACTGCCAATGATGCCGAGAAACCCATGATAGCTGGCATGTATTACAACCGTCTGATGATTCGTAATGCCGAATATCCCCACGGCATGCCCTTGCAAGCCGATCCTACTATCAAATTTGCATGGAAAAAATTCGACCTACGACGTATCTACAACAACTTGCTGGCCATTAAAAGTCCATACAATACGTACAAAAATCCGGGCTTACCCCCCGGCCCGATACGCATTCCATCGGTGTCAGGCATAGATGCCGTACTCAATATGGTGCACCACGACAATCTGTATATGTGCGCCAAAGAAGATTTCAGTGGTACACATAATTTCGCCCGTACCTACGAGGAGCATATGAAAAATGCAGCCAAATATTCGGAAGCCCTCAACCATAGAGGAATTAAATAAAGCCCCTACACGAAATAGACATACCAAACGTCGGCCATAGACCATACCTCTAAGGTCGACGTTTGGTATATATAAGAGGGATAGGTGTATGGTCTATACACATTGCAGATAAGTAGCAATAACCATAAGCAATAAATACGCAAAAAATACGGCCGAAATACGAGAGCAAAAGAAACGGCAAAACAATAAAATAATATGACAATCCATGGCAAACATACTGAAAATATCTGTTTATTTTTGAACGGAAAAAGATTGTATTCAAAACAAAAATACCAAAGATAAAAAGTTTAAACATCACCAATAAATATAAATCTATATAATATAACATGTCTTCATATTTTGTTCAAAAAAATATGGACACCTTATTATAACTCTCAACTTTTTAGTATCTTTGCATAAAATAGGTGGCAAAAAGGCCGTACCGACACTCATATCATCAGACAATTATGGCAGCAACAGTAGAGAACAACAGCGAAGAAAAAAAGAGTCTTAATTTCGTAGAACAAATTGTAGAAGAAGATATTGCCGAAGGTAAAAATGGAAAACATATACAAACACGCTTTCCACCGGAACCCAATGGTTACCTACATATAGGCCATGCCAAAGCTATTTGTATGGACTTCGGCATCGCAGAGAAATACAAAGGAGTGTGTAACCTACGGTTCGACGACACTAACCCCTCCAAAGAGAACAACGAGTATGTGGAAAATATCCTAAATGATATATCGTGGCTCGGCTTTAAATGGGGAAATATATACTACGCTTCAGACTATTTTGAGAAATTATGGCAGTTTGCAGTGTGGATGATCAGACAGGGCAACGCTTACGTAGACGAACAGACGGCCGAACAGATAGCCGAACAAAAAGGTACGCCCACTACGCCCGGTATACCTTCACCCTATCGCGATCGTCCCGTGGAAGAGAGTCTGACACTTTTCAACAAGATGAATACTGCTGACGCAGTAGAGGGAAGTATGGTATTAAGAGCCAAACTTGATATGGCCAACCCCAACATGCATTTCCGCGATCCTATCATGTATCGCATCATACATACACCACATCACCGAACCGGAACCAAGTGGAATTGTTACCCGATGTACGACTTCGCACATGGACAGAGTGATTATTTCGAAGGTGTAACCCACTCCATCTGTACATTGGAATTCGTTCCACACCGCCCACTTTACGATAAATTCATCGATTTTCTTAAAGAAATGGACGGCACAGCCGACAACTTGAACGACAACCGTCCACGACAAATAGAATTCAACCGACTTAATCTCACTTATACAGTAATGAGCAAGCGCAAATTACACACACTTGTAGACGAGCAATTGGTAAGCGGTTGGGACGATCCACGGATGCCTACTCTTTGTGGAATGCGCCGCAGAGGCTATTCCCCTAACAGCATACGCCGCTTCATCGACTCGATCGGCTATACCAAATTTGATGCCTTGAACGACGTGGCATTACTTGAAGCAGCAGTACGCGACGATTTAAACAAGATAGCTTGCCGAGTTTCCACCGTTTTGAACCCCGTAAAGCTGGTCATCACCAACTATCCGGAGGGATTAACTGAAGAAATGGAAGCTGTAAATAATCCTGAGAACGAGACCGATGGCACTCATAATATTACATTCTCCAAACATCTGTGGATAGAACGCGACGACTTCATGGAAGATGCACCCAAGAAATTCTTCCGCATGACACCTGGAAAGGAGGTACGCTTAAAGAACGCATACATCGTAAAATGTACAGGTTGTACCAAAGATGTAGCAGGAAATATCATTGAGATACGGGCTGAATATGATCCGAACAGTAAAAGCGGTATGGACGGAGCTAACCGTAAGGTGAAAGGAACGCTGCATTGGGTGTCTGCAGACCATTGCAAAAAAGCAGAGATACGTGAGTATGACCGATTGTTCTCTGTAGAAAATCCATCAGCAGACGAGCGCGATTTCCACGATTTATTGAACCCCGACTCGCTCCATATAAATCACGAATGCTACGTAGAAAATTATGCTGCCGATAAAAAAGCGGGTGAATACTTGCAATTCCAACGTATAGGATACTTCATGGCCGACTTGGATTCTACTGCCGAACACCCCGTTTTCAATAAAACCGTGGGGCTTAAAGATACGTGGGCCAAGCAAAATAAGTAAAGAAAAAACAAGAGATGACGAAAATTGGGGCAATCCCCATTTACTTTCTATCATCTTTCCTTCATTCAACCAAACATGGCATACAGAGATAATTATTTCGATACACCGGAATTCAAAGACAAGTTCAAAATATACGAAGAAGCTGTGCAACAGAGCAATTCGGTATATATGGAGCCCGAAGACTTGGTCGATATTGCCGAATTTTATCACAGCCGAAACGACTACGATAAGTCTTTGAACGCTGTAAACTATGCCATCAACATGTTTGAAGGAGCCACTTTGCCTCTGGTCTTCAGAGCCCGATTGGCCTTATTTCGCGAAAACGACCCTGATAAAGCCGACAGTTTTGCCGAACAAATCGATGACAAAACCGACTTAGATTATTTCTATATCAAGGCTGAAATTATGCTTGTCAAAGATCAAGCACAACAGGCAGATACGTTTCTCGAAGAACGTATGAACAATATAGACGATGAAGAGCGTGAGGATTTTATCACTGATGTGGCTACACTCTTTGCCGATTATGACATTTTCGATAAAGCTCAGAAATGGCTCTCTATGGCTACAGATCGAACATCCGCCTACTATAAGGAACTCAAAGGGCGAATTGCCTTGGGCAAAGGCGACTACGAAGAAAGCGAGAACATATTCAATGAACTGATAGACGGTGATCCTTTCTCCGGTCCTTATTGGAATAACTTGGCTTCTTCGCAATTTCTACGTAATCATATCAACGAATCTATCACAAGCAGCGAGTTTTCTATCGCCATTAATCCCAACGATGAAGAAGCCATACTCAACAAGGCGAACGGACTGTTCAGCCTCGGCAACTACGAAGAGGCGTTAGAATATTACCGGCATTTCTCGCAACTATGCCCAGAAGAAGAAACAGGAGAGATATTTCAAGGTATCGCTCTCGTAAATCTGAACCGTTTGGAAGAAGCAGTAGAACATTTAAAAAAGGCCGAAAAATTAAGCTCAGAACAGTCGCCCAATCTAAAAGAAATATACAAAGAACTGGCGTTTACACTCTCTCGTTTGGGGAAATTAAACGAAGCTCTGCACTATACAAATAAGATAGAAGCACTGGATAAAGAAGACAAGGTAGGCATTATGACGCTCAGAGGCCACCTCTATTTAGAAAACGAGCACACTAAAGAAGCAGAAGAATGCTTTAAATACGCCATGCTCAATACCAAAACACCAAGTAATACAGTATTCACAATAGCCGTATCGACATATGATTGCGGATTTATTCAACTGGCTTATAAGATGTTGCACAATCTCCTTGATAATATGACTGATGATGATTGGAATATAGGATATTCCTATTTGGCACTTTGTTGCAAACATTTAGGAAAAACAGAAGAATTTCTTTCTTCCGTAAAGCAAGCGTGCAGATGTAATCCAGAGGAAGCAAAAGCCGTGCTCGGTGAGCTGTTTCCGCAAGATATAGAGCCCAAAGACTACTACAATTTCATAATTAATTACGAATAACAAACAAAATTTTCATGAATTGGCTATCTACTTTATTAGGTAACTTAAACTATGGTACAATCTTTTTTCTGATGCTTCTTGAGAGCACGGTAATACCTGTACCATCAGAATTTGTAGTATCTCCCGCTGCCTATCATGCCGCAGCAGGCAACTTGAATATATTCCTCGTTGTTCTTTTTGCCACGCTCGGGGCCGACTGCGGTGCCACTATTAATTACTTGGCGGGTTACTATCTCGGCCGACCTATTATCTATAGGTTTGCAAACAGCAAGTGGGGGCGTTTCTGTATGCTCAATCAAGAGAAAGTAGAGAGGAGCGAAAGATACTTCGATAACCACGGAATGGTGGCCACGATTACCGGAAGACTGCTGCCGGGCATACGACATTTGATTTCCATACCGGCAGGACTTGCCAAGATGAACTACTGGAAATTTCTGTTATATACCACACTTGGCGCCGGCGTATGGAATTGTATCCTCGCTATATTAGGCTGGTATCTGCATACCATCGTGCCCGAAGAGCAGTTGAACGATAAGATTGCCGAATATGGGGAGTATATTAAAGTGGCGATCATGGCGCTGGTGGCTATGGCATTGGTATATTTTATGATAAGAATGCTTATCAAACGCAGGCGGAATATCAAACAGCCATAAATATGAAGAAGCCGCCATATCACAAATAAATCCCATATATATGGCGGCTATATCTATAATCTGTCGGCAACAAACCTACCTTATACCGTCTTTATACCATAGGAATAACTTCTTCACTCCTTCCTCTATTTCCACACGATGCTTCCATCCGAGGTCGTGAAGTTTACTTACATCGATCAGTTTACGCGGTGTTCCGTCGGGTTTCGAAGCGTCGAAAACAACTTCACCTCCAAAGCCTACAGTCTTTACAACGAGTTCCGAAAGCGCACGAATAGTGAGTTCCTTGCCCGTACCCACGTTGATATGGCAGTTTCTTATCTCGCCCAGCGACGGAATGGCACCGCCTCTACTCTCACTGTTGTCGCGGTCTACTGCTCCATCTATGTCCGTTCCGTAGAACACAGAGCTGTATTTATCGATGCCGATCACGTCTTTAAAGTCTACATTCAGCAACACATGTACGCTCGCATCGGCCATATCTTCGCTCCAAAGAAACTCGCGCAACGGCGTTCCCGTGCCCCAAAGCGTCACCTTGTTATTCTCTATACCGTACTTGGCCAGCACATCCAGCATCTCTCTTTGGCTGTTTGCACCTGTTACACCCTCTATCGGCCGCTTATTCATATCTGCTTTAACGGCATTCCAATCGCCGTCATGAATGAGTTTCGCAAGGTAAATCTTGCGCATCATCGCAGGCATAACGTGCGAGTTCTCTAAATGGAAGTTATCGTTAGGGCCATAGAGATTGGTCGGCATCACAGCTATATAGTTGGTACCATACTGAAGATTGTAGCTTTCGCACATCTTCAGTCCCGCGATTTTCGCAATGGCATACTCTTCGTTGGTATATTCCAGCGGCGACGTAAGCAGCGCATCTTCCTTCATGGGCTGCGGTGCGTTTTTGGGATAAATACAGGTTGAACCGAGAAAAAGCAACTTCTTCACGCGATGAGAAAAGGCATTGCTGATAACATTGCATTGCATTTTCATGTTTTGCATGATGAAATCAGCTCGATAAAGCGAGTTTGCCATGATGCCACCCACAAAAGCTGCGGCCAATACAACGGCATCGGGACGCTCTTCATCGAAGAACTTGGTAACGGCAACTTGGTCAGTAAGATCGAGCTCACGGTGCGTTCTGCCCACGAGATTGCAGTATCCGCGCTGCTCAAGATTATTCCATATTGCAGAGCCCACTAACCCGCGATGCCCTGCAATATATATTTTATCGTTTTTATTTAACATTTATTCCGGTAATTGAGCTTTAAGATATAACTTCCTAACGAACTTCATATCGTGAGCGACCATCAGTTTTACTAAATCTTCAAACGACGTTTTGCGCGGATTCCAGCCCAGTGTCTCCTTGGCTTTCGCGGGATCTCCGAGCAATTGTTCTACCTCTGCAGGACGGAAATATTTAGGATCGACTTCGACAAGCACTTTTCCCGTTTTCATGTCAACGCCTTTTTCGTCTATTCCCTTTCCTTCCCACTGCAATTCGATACCCGCCTCTTTGAAGGCTAACGTACAAAATTCACGCACCGTATGCATCTCTCCCGTGGCTATAACGAAGTCTTCGGGCTGCTTTTGTTGCAAGATAAGCCACATACACTCTACATAATCCTTGGCGTACCCCCAGTCTCGACGGGCATCCATATTGCCCAGATACAATTTATCCTGATAACCTTGTGCTATTCTGCAGGCTGCCAATGTGATTTTTCTTGTAACGAAATTCTCGCCGCGACGCTCACTTTCATGGTTAAAAAGAATGCCATTACAGCAATACATTCCGTAAGATTCGCGGTAATTCTTTATAATCCAGAAACCATAAAGTTTGGCCACAGCGTAGGGAGAACGGGGATAGAAAGGTGTTGTTTCACGCTGCGGAACCTCTTGTACCTTACCAAAAAGCTCGGAAGTAGACGCTTGATAAATTCTACATGCCTTGTCTAAACCACATATCCGTACTGCCTCAAGCAACCGGAGTACACCCACGGCATCGGTATCTGCAGTGTATTCCGGCACATCGAAACTCACTTTCACATGACTTTGTGCTGCTAAGTTATAAATTTCTGTAGGCTTTACTTCGCCTATAATGCGAATTAGTGACGACGAATCGGTCATGTCGGCCCAATGCAGATTGATCAATCGCTGCTTCTTCATGTCGCGTACCCATTCATCAAGGTACAAATGTTCGATACGACCAGTATTGAAAGACGAACTACGACGCAGCAATCCATGCACTTCATACCCTTTCTCTCCGAGAAATTCGGCCAGATAACTGCCGTCTTGTCCGGTAATTCCCGTTATTAAAGCTACTTTTCTTTCCATATTTTCTGTTTATTCTTCTCCGCTGTATTGTTTAATTTTTTGTTCTTCGCTCAGCTTGCAGATAAGCAAAGAATCATCTTTCTCGGCAATAATATAATTATCCAATCCCTGTATTACCACTTTCTTTTCCTGTGTTGTATGTACAATACAGTTGTGAGAATCGAACAGTTGAATGTTTTGCCCTATGCAACTATTGCCATATATGTCGTGCTGAGTTTGCGCAAGCAGTGATCCCCATGTGCCCAGATCGCTCCACCCGAAGTCGGCAGGACATACGAATATCTCCTCTGCCTTTTCCATTATCGCGTAATCTACCGATATATTTTCGCACTCAGGATAGCGCTGATCAATCATTTCCTGCTCCCTATTGGTGCCGTAAACCTCTTTCAAGCCTTCGAAGATCTTGGCTATGGACGGATAATAAATACGAAACGCGTTGACAATCGTACTCACACTCCAGATAAAAATTCCTGCATTCCAGAAATAGTTGTTCTGTCTGATATAGCTCTGTGCCGTAGATACATCGGGTTTCTCGCGGAAAGAATCCACACGGAAAATTTCTCTATTACGCGGAGAACTGATACTCAAATCGGCTTGAATATACCCATATCCCGTTTCGGGGCGTGTCGGACGCATGCCCAAAGTCACTATAGCGTCAGTTTCACTTGTAAATTTCAGACACGAAACCACCACTCGTTGAAATTCGTTGGGACTCGTAACGATATGATCGCTCGGAGTTACCACGATATTAGCATGTGAGTCTGCCTTTTTGATGCGCCAGCTGGCATAGGCAATACATGGTGCCGTATTTCTTCGGCACGGTTCCAAAAGAATATGATCTTTGGGTATTTCGGGCAGTTGCTGCTTTACCAAATCGGCATAACGCCGATTGGTGAGTACCCAAACATTGTTCGAATCGCAAATTCCTTTAAAGCGATCGAGTGTAAGTTGTAGCAGTGAGCGCCCTACACCCAGTACATCGATAAATTGCTTGGGCCGTTCGGCAGTGCTCATCGGCCAAAAACGGCTACCCACACCACCAGCCATAATAACTAAATGATTACTGTTTTGCACCATAAATAAATTTCATTTTTCATACAGTATGCTGACAAAGTTATGAAAAAAATAAGAAATACAGTTGTTTACTTGCTATTTATTACCTGAAAAGTCATCAAAAAACGATAACAAATTGTTTTTCTGCTCATGAGAAGATTTCTTTACATCAATAATAGTATGATCATTAAACTGCAACATTAGTTGCATGGTCTCACGCGAATTGTAGTTCAAACGGTACATACCTCGCCTTTCCGCACGCTCTATGATCGAATTTTGATTCTTGGAGTTACGCAAAAGATACTGCATGACATAAGCACGCACTTCCTCGAAATCCAGTATATAAAACAGTGAATTGCACGCATTGAACACATGACGTGCAATCTTTTGCACCGACAGTCCTTCACTGTTGGCCTCACTGAGCACTCTGATTATCTCCCTGTCGTAATTCATTATAAATAAAAAGAGAGCTGTAGACTTATTCTGCAGCTCTCTTTCGAATATTCTTAGCAATCTTTGTCAAGCCAATACGATGAGCTTGTTCTCGCCTTTGACCTTACCTTCTTTGAAGAGCCAGCCAATACCCAGATAAGCCTCTTCGGTACTTATCTTCGCCAATTTAGCAATCTCAGCAATGCTTAGAGCCTTACCTGCCGCAGCTAAAGTCTGATAAACATCACCTGCACGGAAACCTACATTCTCTGCATTTACAACTACTTTTGCTTCCGTTGTTGCTACTTTCTTCACTGCAGTACTTACTTTTTTAGAAGTAGCCACTTTCTTTACCGTAGTGGAAGCTTTCTTCTCTGTTGCTTTCTTTTCTGCCATAACTTGATAAAATAATCTTCTTTTAATCTAAGTGGTTTTATTCTCTTTATAAAGATATGGCAAAGATAATATATTTTTTCTTAATAATCTAATATTTATCCTAAAATGTAATCAATACAGAAGTAAGAAAAAAGATTTTAAGCCTTTTCTTGATGTAGGTCAATCTTTATCTGCAATTCGTTAAGCTGCTTATCATCAATTTCAGAAGGTGCATCGAGCATCACATCGCGTCCGCTGTTATTCTTTGGAAAAGCAATACTATCGCGAATGCTATCAATTCCAGCCATAATCGCTACAAAGCGATCCAACCCAAACGCAAGTCCTGCATGAGGTGGTGCACCATACTTGAAAGCGTTAATAAGGAAGCCGAACTGTGCCATTGCTCGTTCAGGCGTGAAACCTAATATCTTAAACATTTTTTCCTGAAGTTTACCATCGTGGATACGCAAACTACCTCCTCCCACTTCTATTCCGTTACAAACAAAGTCGTAAGCCTTAGCTCTAACCCTCTCGGGATATTCTTCCAACAACGGTATATCGTCAGGATTAGGCATCGTAAAAGGGTGATGAGTAGCCATCAAGCGCTGTTCTTCATCACTCCATTCGAAGAGCGGAAAGTCTATGATCCACAAGCAGTCAAATTTATTCTTATCTCTAAGCCCAAGACGTTCACCCATTTCCAAGCGTAAAGCGCAAAGTTGTGTACGTACTTTATTGGCATTGTCACCACAGAGTATCAGCACAAGGTCGCCATCCTTGGCATCTGTTTTCTCTTTTAAGCTTTCCAGCACCTCCGGAGTATAAAACTTATCGATACTTCCTTTCGCCGTACCGTCAGTATTATACTTAACAAACGCCAATCCTTGAGCACCTATCTGCGGACGTTTTACAAAATCAGTCAGTTCGTTAAGCTGTTTACGGCTGTAATCAGCACACCCGGGAACACAAATACCTCCGATGTATTCAGCATTATTGAATACGCTAAACTCGCCAGAACCTTTAAATATATCCATTATTTCGACAAGTTCCATCCCAAAACGTATGTCTGGTTTATCGCTTCCGAAACGTTTCATGGCATCATGCCATGTCATTTGCTGCAATTTATCGGGCAAATTCACGCCACGTATCGCCTTAAAGAGGTGACGAACCATATCTTCAAATAAACTGATCACATCTTCTTGGTCTATAAAACTCATCTCACAGTCTATTTGTGTGAACTCAGGCTGACGGTCGGCACGCAGGTCTTCATCGCGAAAACACTTAGCTATCTGGAAATAACGATCAAATCCGGCAACCATCAACAGCTGTTTCAACGTCTGAGGACTCTGCGGTAAAGCATAAAATTGACCAGGATTCATGCGTGAAGGTACCACAAAGTCACGCGCTCCTTCAGGCGTACTACCAATCAAGATCGGCGTTTCAATCTCAATAAACTGATGAGAATCAAGAAAATTACGTATCAATATCGTCATACGGTGGCGCAGTTCGAGATTTTTACGAACGACAGAACGGCGCAAATCCAAGTAGCGGTATTTCATACGGAGATCATCGCCGCCATCAGTATCATCTTCTATTTTAAACGGTGGAGTGGCACTCTCGCTCAACACAACAAATTCTGTAACGAGTATTTCTACGTCGCCCGTCTCCATTTTAGCATTCTTACTCTGCCGTTCACTCACAGTTCCACGAACCTGAATACAATATTCTCGCCCCAATTTATTGGCATTGTCGCA
>CAUUQE010000005.1:0-30590 GCA_963547065.1 uncultured Prevotella sp.
CCACCAACTAACGGCCGGCCCCTTTTCGCGTTAAGGCCAAGCCGGAGACGATAGGAAAATCACTCTGTTTTAGAGATGATGCCATTGTCTCGGTTACGGAGTTGTAGCCTTTATCCAACTTGCTGGGTCTCATCTGGAAGCGGATTCTAGGACAGATGGTCATACAGTCGATGACGAACTCGAAAGGAATTTCTATGGCATAGAAGTCTGCAAAGTCGCTACTGGTAACTGTAATGTAGTGCAGATAACCCTTGCGCGCTTTCGTATCTTCGTAGTTCTTTTGAAATTCCTCAGGCGTCCACGGCAGTTTCACCAGTGCGATACCGCTATGCTCGCTAACGTCATGAAAGTCATAAGAGGGAGTGATGATGCCACTGTCGTCCTTATGTGTCATAATCGCCTGCAGATCAGGTACATTGGGATTATTTTTGCCTGAATGGTCATAATTGGCGTTAGTCCATTCAAAGTTGGCGTTGCTCAGATCGAGAAAGGCATTGAGACCTTTATAAAGTGACAAGTCCTCACCCTCCAATTCTTTCTCAAACTGCTTTTTATGATCGATAGCGTATTTGGCGATAACGACACTCTGCCCTGGCTGCACGGGATAGTCGGTTCCACCTCCTTGGAAATAAGAGATGGAATTAACACCGTAGTACTTATTCACAAAATCATCTTTCGGAGCGAATTTGATGATGGTGGTGGGATCGATGGCGTTGGCACACAATGCTAGTCCGTCGAGATACTTCACTTCGTCCGTAGGGTTGTAAATAATGATATACTGGTCGTTATTGTACATCTGATAGCTGCTTTTCATATGCCATTGGCTGAGATCTCTTATCCAGTAATGTCCGATATAAAAAACTTCTTTTATTATCAGGTGATTAACCTTGGTTGTCGATGTAGACTGCTTGACAGGCATTTCGTTGCGAGTGCAGCTCGTCAATACAGCAAATACTATGAGAGCTGCGAACAACCTAATGTTTTTTATTTTTATCATAATTTGCTTTTTAATTTTAAGTTTCTGAGTCGAAGCATTTTGATACACGATCTTTCCCGATTACTTTACAAAAACCAATTGCCAAAGCCGGACCCGCCGCCGATACCGTGTACTTGTAAATTCTGCGCTGCCTCCAAGGCGTCTTCGGAAGACAGCCCAATTTCCTTCCCCAAATAGAAGTAAAGCGGATCGTTAGGATCGACAGTAGTAGGATCAGTGTCAAAACTACTACAAAATACTTTGATAGGAATGTTGAAGCGAATAATTTCCTGCCATTCAGAGTCGGCCCCATATTCTTTTGGTTCATCGGGATTATAGGCCTCTGAGCAAATAAACGGGCTGAGAAACTCGAACGTAGAGTGACGGTGTAGATACTCATTGCGAGGGATAAGAGCTTTCTTACCTTTAGGGCACTTCATCACACGGACAGACAGGTAAAACTTAGGTAGCAGGTAAGTGGGGCGTGTGTATTTGCCTCCTTTCCCTGTCGCTGGGTCAGTGCGCCGCTTTATCTCGAAAGGCCAATCCTGATGAGGTCCATCGCTCTCATCAGCTTCGATATCGAAATTGAAGTGCCCTTTCAGTCCCAAACGGTCTTGATCGTAGGGAGCAACCGCCCAGTCTGCATCACTACGTGTAAGCGGTGGCAGCAATTTCTGGTTAAAGAGTTCACGTGCGCCATCGCCCATTGCGTCTTGTACCCATGTGTCACGGTAAGTATATTCGAATATTTGTGGTGTTGCGTCTGCCCTTTCTTTCCACGTTTTCTTTCCTGTAAAGAACGGCGAGGGGATGGGCGTAATGTCAACACTGCCGCCCGGCTGCCATTCGCCATATTCGTCCCGTTTGGGATACCACGTACCACGGCAGTCCATTACCTCGTAGGGATTACCTTTATCGTCGACCTCACTCACAGTAAAGAATATTTGATACTGGTCGGAATGCTCAAGGATGTCGTCATTAAGTAGTTTACCATTCTTATCGAAGAAATATAGGCACAGCCCCCAGCGTTTCAGTTTACCACCGATAATACGGATGTAATCAGGGCCTTGTTTGCCTTCGTTCTGTTCGAGCTGCGTCACGGTGCTCTGCCTCTGCACTTCTACGACGGGCCATTTACCTGCATCATTGCGAATAATGACAAACTCTTCCTGTTTCCACGGTGCATTCTTGTAGACGAAGTTACCATGCATCTTGCCATCACCGTGCGAGTGACCTTCCTTGAACATCGCCAAGCAGGTTGCCCAATTGTTGAATGCTCCGTCGGCATCGGGATTGGCAAGCATCCCATTCACTGTTACTTTCTTCAAGCTATCCACATAGCGGTCGGCACCGCTATGGGGCACCGACTTCGATGTGAGCGGATTGTCGTTATAGTCTACATGCACATTGCCGAAGAGAAAGTCGTCGCACGAGATGAATAACACTGCCACGGTAGCGAGTGCTAATGTGTTTCTGATTATCTTTTTCATACTATAATATGCTCGTTATTATTTCTATTTATATTATTCCAGCAGAAGCTTTCAGCCTTTCTATGAGGAAGAAAATAACATTCCTATTGAACTCTTGTTTAAAGTCTTGTATATTCTCTAATAGGAATTCTTTTATCCCGTAGTCGTTACATCAGCACGATATTTTGGCGGTACTGGTAAAAGAAGTCGGCAGGAGCGGTAAGCATCTGCCAGAGGCGCGCCTTATCCACATTGGGGTAAAAGCGATGTATGTCGCGGAAGCATTTCTCTTCTCCATCGCGAACGTCGGCAATCACACATACGGGGATAGGATAGTCAATGTCAAAACTATCCCAGCCGGGTTGTATCTGGTTGAAGTCCCATAGATAGCCATTCGCACTGTTGTTACTGTTGCAATATTTAGCAGGCTTTTCTGGTTCGCCTACATGCTGTTGCCCTTTGTTCAGAATATGACAAATCTTCACTTGCAATTGAAAGGCGACATCGCCTTTATGAAATTGCAGCAGCCCTTTAAAACCGAGGCGATCTAATGGTGCACCACTGTCAAGGCTTCGACTCTGACGAAGCAGTCCTACAGTTTCGCCATAACGTTGGCGTGGGGCTTCAGTGTCAGGATCAATGAAGTCGTCATTGTAAGAATCTACAAAGAGTTTACCCAGTTCTTCTTCTACCGGATCAGTATCGCGGTATTCGTAGGTAAACAACTCAGGTGTAACCTCGTTGAGCTTCAGCATATCAATCACTTTATAAAGACGATAAGTCTTACCGTCTTGCGCCGTATAGAGTTTTGTTGCTTCGGGCTTACCCGACACTTCGATAGCTCTCCACGCTAATTCCGAACGGTAAGGTACCATATTCTGTCCCAGCGTGAAACCATCGGGCGCATAGATGTTTGACGTGGAGAACTGAGTTGCTAATTCTGCCTGTCCGCCTTTATCCTTGAAAGTGTAACGGTCGTAATAGGTAGGTTGCTCGTTGAGTGAACGCGGATAAGCCAGCTGTACGCCTTTCTGCTCATCGCCCGAACTTGTCATTTTGTTGAGCGATGAGTTACCTACGCCAAAGAAATGCTGGTGAACAAGTAATGTGGCATTATCTTCATCTGGTATACTCGTTCCGTCTTTATCCTTTTTGAAAGGATAGCCTGAAAACTGGTGGTTGATGAGCATTCCGTTTTGATCGTAGTATTTCAATTCGAGCCCGTAGTAGATGTTGTCAGATGCTATTACATCGAAATGGTCGCACTCGGTGGTGATGGTCATCTGTCCGTCATCGTCCTTGGCAATATCTATCTCCTGCATAATAGGTATGGTAGTGGTATCGCCTGCTACGTGATAGGTGTTATATGCCGTTACAGAGTCTGTCCCGTTCGGGCCTACACCAATGTATCCGCTCTTGTACCCCATCCGCAGGATTACGTGCACGGCATAGATTTGCTCGTGTCCTTTCACGTCGCGCTCGATGGACGACTCGGGAGCTTTGATGAACTTCTTGAAAAAGTCGTCTACCTGTTCGTTGGTGCAGCCCATTAGCATCAGTATGGTGAAAAAAACTACAAATAACAATTGAGTGTATGTAAGTTTCATTTATTTATAAGTTAGAATTTGAATAATGTTCTTACCGAGAAGTTTACACCACGCTCGTGGGCATAGTATCTGAACCTGTCTGTGTATTCCTTATAGAGAGCATTGAGCACATTCTCACCCACAAGCATCAGTTTCACTTGCCGACGATGAGGTAGGTAAAAGGAGAGCTCTGCTGTGCTGTTAAGCAGAAAGTAGGCAGAAGGCGAGTCGGACACGAGGTCTTTGTCGGGGTCGAAACGCGTCTGCTTGGTGACGTAGATACCTGAGAGTGACAGTGAGGCGCTGTACTTATCGTTGTATCCGAACGAACGGGCATAGGTACCCGAAAGGCCATAGCGATCGGACGGCATAAAGGGCAACCAATCGCTTCGCGTAATGTTACGTGCAAACATCCATTCTCCCTTACCCACGAAAGTGAGCCCTTTGAGTGGTGTAACCGTAGCTTCTATGTCTCCACCGTAGAGTTTCACATCGTCTTGGTCGTAGATAAACTTGGGATACTTACCACTGGGATGGTTATGGAAACGGTCTTTACCCATACCGATGTGATCATAGATATAACTGTTGATACGTTGGAAGAATGCACTGGGTTCGACCGAGAGCCACGCGTTACGGTATCGTGCGCCAACAACTGACTTGTAGCCGCGTTCGCTTGCCAGATGGCGATTACCCACTACCCAATAAGAGCCGTCTTGTAAGCCGATGGCATACAACTCGTTGATATCGGGCGGACGCCATGACCAGCCAATATTGGCGCGCGCATCCCAGTTTTCGTTGAACTGATAGTGGGTGGCAAAACTGGTAGTAAAGTTGCTGTACAGCTTGAAGTCGTCGTAATAGGTGTAGTTACTCAAACTGGTGTAACCGTTGACCGACATCACGCGAAAGTCGTAACGCATACCCAATGCACATTGCAACTTGCCGAACTGCGCTTTGTGCAGGAAATAACCGCCCATCGAGAGCGCGGCGAAATTGGGCACGAATGCCGGCTGCTTTGTCCCAGGATAGTTGTAGTTGGTTTGGTAGGTATTAGAGAGTCCTACGTCGGTAGACATTTTCCATAGTTTCCATTTGGCATGCCACAGCACATCGAACTTGTAGGTCTTCAATATCAGATCCTGCACGGGAATCCAACTCCACTGTATTTTCTTGCGATTCTCGAATTCCTGTCGCAGATTCTCCTGAAACGATGCAGTGAAATCTATCTGATGGCTGTCGCTGATATGCCATTTCAGTTCACCTTTTAGCGTAACATGCTGTGACTGTTGGAATGGCGGTTTGATGGTGTAAGAGAAAGGAAAGAACGTTGTCGGATCGGGGCGTCCGTACTCGAAGCGCTTGATGAGTTGGTCTAAGTCGGAAATCTTGCTAGCATAATAGATACCGCTACGTTGGTAGTAGATACTCGAGAAAAGTGTCGCCGTAAGTTTTCGGCCCTGCCAACCTGCCATTGCTGACAGGCTGACGGTATTGTAGCCCGTGTTGTTGAGTATATATTCAGCCGTACGGTAATCACCACCCTTGGTATACATTCCGTGCAGGCGCAGACCGAACTGCTTGTAACCAGCCTCGATGCTGCCCGAACCGCTCCCTCCGCGCGCATTAGTATCATAACCAATGTTCACGCTTCCGTTGGTGTGTACCTTTTTGTGTCCGTAGGGCAGTGGCGCATCGCTGAGCAACACAACACCGCCCATCGCACCGAAGCCGTAACGGATACACTCAGCACCCTTCACCACTTCTACCATACTCGATCCCGTATAGTCCAGCTCTGGTGCATGGTCGGCACCCCAGCTCTGGCTTTCTAATCGCACTCCGTTGTTCATCAGCAGAATACGACTGCTGTGCATTCCTTGTATCACAGGCTTTGCAATAGTATTGCCCGTACTGATGGAACTTACACCCGGCACGGTCTCGAGTATCTTGGCGAGCGATGTGGCACCTCCTTTTTCCAAAACGTCAGAGCTAATGGTTGCACTCTGCTGCAATACGGTGGTATGATGCCGTTGTGTTATTACCTCTACATTATCTATTATCTTAGCATCTTCCTGCATCTCTAAAGTCACAATCTCATTTGGAGTAACCGCCAGAGTTTTCGAAATATTTTTATATCCCACATAAGAAACATCGATTTTAAACTTACTTACTACATTTTTGAACTTAACGACACACCTCCCATCAGTATTTGTAACGGCCGGACTGATAGCTCCCTCACAACGAACCACTGCACCAATAACAGGCTCATGCGATCGCTCACTGCGAACAACGAAAGTAATTTGCATGCCATCATCTTCATATATTATACGATTGCTACCATCTGTCATCGCAGACATCGGAAAGACACAACCAAGCAACAATAGCAATATGAGTAAAAACATTTTCAATCGCAAGCTCTGCCCATCAAGACACCTCCCGATTGCAAATCCTATTATTATCATATATCTATATTCTTATAATTAATAAAAATTAACTTCTGTTAAATACAGGAATAAACAAACAATATTCATTACTTAAAAACGAATTTGAAATTGACAGACACGAAACGTCAGGAGATAAATTATAATTTTGAGCGTAAAACAGACAAGATGGATTTTCATGACAAACTATAAATTGTATGGAATTATCCAAATATCCATGAATAGCAAACAGATACACGTTCATTTCTCTTCCTAACAGCCAAAAACTTGCGTCATAGTCTTTTCACAGTGCAAAGGTCTATCTTTCTTGTAAAACGGACAATACCAAAAAATAGGTAAATTTTCAAACAAACATAATAATTATTATGCATTTTTATAACATTCCATCCTGTCTTTCACTATATGCCGATGGAGCCTTGTAACCTTCTCTAAGATTCTTATGATAGATATCCATAAATAATTTGCTAACATTTTTTCACGAGTAGATATTACGGATAAGTTCACACAGACGACTTATCTAAAGATGTTAAGTGTGTACCCTGTCAATCTTAGATATATGGCCTATCCATGACAAATGGTTCTGATTCCTCTCCGGATAAAAAGTATTTCTTTAAAATAGGCTATGATTACATATTTTCTGAAAATATAAAAAGACGCTTCGGTTTGATAAGCTTCGATAACTTACAGGTTAATAGCTTGTCACACACAGTGCGTCCCTGTGCGGGCATAATACAAATAATAAAAATAAAACACCGAACATTTGATGGCGACCCACGAATGTTGTATCTTTGCACAATATAAGGTTATACCTAAACAAATATATGAAAATAAACTCTTATCTCGTTTTCCTAATTCTGTTACTATGCAACGGTTGTACGCTTTTCAGTAATCGTCCATCGGTCGAAGATACCAAAACAACGGCCCGAAAATACCTTGACAGCGCCATTATCTACATAGACCGTCAGGACTATCACCCCGCCATGTTGCAGTTAAAAGAGGCCGAAAAGTTGCTTCCACAACTGAACGATATGAAAACATGTTACCGCATTTGCCAATACATAGGCTGGATAAACGAAAATAACGGTGCCGCCGAGCTGGCTCTGCAATACCAGCGACAGGCCCTGAAGTATGCTCGAGCATACGGAAAGCCCGAATATGTGGTGGATGTACTTATCAATCAGGCCAACACCTTCTTCGATATGAACCTGCCGGACAGCGCTCTGAAGGCAAACGACGAGGCTGCTAAGTTCTATAAACAAGCCGACAAAAGCCAACAGTCGGTTATCCAGAAAAACATAGCCTATTACGACATGCTGCGCGATTCGCTCGTTCAAGCCGAGCAGCATGCTTACCGAGCTGTGATATTGGCGCAAGACTCATCCGCTATAGGCAATGCCATGTCTCTCTTGTGCCAAATATATCTCAGGCAAAACAAAGATGAAAAGGCACAAATGCTTATGAGTATTATGCCCCAGAACGGCAGTGCAACGCTCGAATACAACCGGCTTCTAATTCGAAGCGGGCTTGCCGAACGCACCGGCAACTACCGTCTGGCGCTGGAAGACATGAAGAAACTCAAGGCTCTCAACGACTCTTTGAACGCCGAACAGAAGCATCTCGACATCGTGAAAATACAAAATCAATACGACAAAGAGGTGATGCAGCGTGAACAGGCCGAACAGAAATTCGGGTTCTCTGTAGCCATTATCGGGCTTCTGCTTATCATCTTCGGGCTCACTTACTGGTATTTTCGTCGTACGCAACAACTCTACAAGCGTTATCACGACCGCATTTCTGCCGTAAAGGATGAGACGACAGCCCAATTGACAGCCCGAAATACTACCATCGAAGAGATGAAACAAGCCGTAGATGCCAAACTCATGGAGATAGAAAAACTAAAGAAGAGGTTGCCCGTACAGCTAACCACGGGCACCGATTACGACTCTATATCGCAAACGAAGCTCGGCATCGATGTTCTTTACAGTATACTCCACAATGAAAATATCAGTCAGTTCGGAAAGAAAGAGCAGGTGGCTGTCACAAACGTCATGCGCGTTATCGATACCCGTTTGGCTGAAATCATTACCAATCCGGCCTATGCACTCACACCAAAAGAAACGTTTTTCTGCATTATGGAGCGAAACGGCAAAGACGATCGGCACAAAGCGCAGTCGTTCTGCTGCTCTGAACAGGCTATACGTTCTACCAAAAGCCGTCTTGGAAAGAAGCTCGATTTAAATCTTCTGTAATGCCTACCACACCCACATAGTATGAATGGCAAAAATATTTCCATCATTCATTGTAAATATACATAACGGATAATACGCTTAGAGAGTGCATGTAACAATAATATATGCACTCTCTAAGCGCATTATCTGCAAAGCCTGTCTATACAAGACTTCATAATCTGAAAAATAAACCAGCTAACTGGCACTTACAGACACACGAAGTTTCGTCGGTTATTTTACATTCAACAAGAACTCTGCAGCATATCTGCCCATTACAGCATATCCCTCTGCATTGGGATGAAGCCAATCGCTCTGCCATTCTTTGCGCATCGAACGGCGATCTTCAGTGCTTCTCATCAGCTCATCAAAGTCGAGTATCCCGTCGAATTCCTTCGATTTGCGCATCCATTCATTTACGATCTGCCGCCCTGCCTCATGGTCTTCCGTGAAATATGCACTGCCTTTCATCGGCATAATCGTACCACCATATATTTTCAGATGGTGCTCGTGTGCCTTACGTATCATAATGACATACTGTTCAATCAGCCGACGAGCCGTGGTTTTAGCATCCTTGCTTGTACCCAAATCATTGATACCTTCGAAAACAATCACCTCTTTTACCCCGCATTGCTGTAATATATCTCGGTCGAATCGCTGCATTGCAGGAGCACCGATTCCCACGGTCAGCACGCGATTATCGCCTATGCCGAGGTTCAATACCCCCCTGCCGTTCCCTTTACGATATAGCTCTTCCGACATTACATCGGGCCATCTGTTCTGTCGATTCGTAATGCTGTTCTTACCATCAGTAATAGAATTGCCGATAATTGCTACGGCATTGGCATCCACGTTATATACGTCTATCGCCGAAATATTGAACCAGTGGTCTTCACGGAATGCTTTTTCGAAATCGGTATGTGGGCCGGAATTGCCTTTTAGGATATACGAAGTGGTACGCGATCCCATATGTACAGTGGGCTCTTTTGGCGCTACTTTGTAGTTAATGGTAACGACTACGCGCTGCAAAGGCTTCAGATGAAAGCGCAAGGGATCGGAAACGACCGTTTTCCGTGGTTCTATCGTCACGCGCTGATGCCCACCGAAACGCAAATATTCTGCAGTTTTAGGTTCTATAGCAAACGAGTCTGTAGATACGGAAATGTATACCGAACGAATTTCTACGGGCTCAGTACTATATTCATTCGACAGATGCAAGCGCATCACATCGCCGCCTATCGAAACTTTAACAACTTGTCGGACCGAACGATTGGTCATTTCGTTGTTGAAAGGCATATACGATCTTACCACCGGCTGCGGTGCACAAGCCCACGTACCTACCCAATAATTGTAAATATTCTGGTTCTTCGGATGCAATAACTCTTGTGCCCGCACACCCAAGAAACATAGCATTAACAAGATACAAATAATCTTCTTCATCCCTACATGCTTTTAAAACCGTGCAAAGATAGCTACAAAAATCGATATATTCCTGTCTTATTCGTATGAAAAACCTACGAGTGGATACCATTACTTATTCTATTTTTATTTTTTAACTGCTCCATCTTTGTGTATAGAATATTTTACTTGTTTTTGTATATGACACCCAATTTCTGTTGTGCACTTGCGAATTTCTTTTATTGACTCAATTTCTGTGTACGTTGCCGACATACGTTGCCGTAGGATGGTTGCAAGTTTCGTTTCAGCCATAATAATATGCTCCTTGCCGTCAATAGCCTGTTTTATTTTAAATTTTACGTCTATTGCCATTTTTTTCGCGTAAATTACTTGCTTGTTCTGATTTTTATATATTTGCTATATACATAAAAGAATATTAAATTATGAAAGTTTTAAAGAATATATTTAGAACAATTCTTTTATTAGTAATAGCCATTTCTTGCGTAATTATGATCCTCGATCTCTTTATCAGACCTATGCTGATGGAATTTATAGCTATGTGGGTATTTATTGTAGCATTCAACATTTTAGTTTCTATTAATACACCTACTGATGAAGACAAAACATTTATTGATTATGGCCGTAATCTTGGTTAACGTTATAATCTTTTTATAAGCATCTCAAACTTTCTCTTACTTTCTTCCGCCGATATTGTTTTTTTATTATTCGGTATTTTTAATTTTCCCATATAAAGAGCATTGTAGCGTTTCAAACTATACTGCCATCGCCGGTTCATTCCTTCAGATGGGGATAAAACCAGAATGCCTTCATGATATGTTGGAATAGATTTGATTACATTTAGGAATTAATGTAGGTGTTATAGTCATCATTTTTTCCATTGCAAGTGCAAGCAATCCAACTCCTCGGAAGACTGTAACAGCATCAATAGACTGTGTGTAAAATCTGAAACAAGCTATACATGCCATTCGTGAATGCATGAAAATAGCACAAGGCAATGGGTATGAATCTGAAAAATATCGTAAAGAAATTTTACCTTATCAATTACCCGGGTGGTTGTCTGCCCGACTGATGAAACGAATGCTTGCCTTTAATAGGGCTTACACGCCAGATTATGTTGCTGCACACTAATATTTTTGATTTTGTATATGTTTGCCGTAATGTTTATGAAGAGGGGAAAAATATTCCGTTACTGCACCTCTGTTTTATGAGGCGTTTAAAAATATAAGAAGAATCTGTGTAAAACATACTCATCTATAAAACAATGATTGACAAAAAAATACTTATATGAATGATAAAGAATAAGTATTTATCGAACAATAAAAATTTACACAAGAAAAAAGAGCTGAAAGTGAAATTAAGAGAAACTACAGAAAATGCATCACAGAATTCAATGGTATTTCTGAAGATCAAAAAGGTTACATGTGTGAAAATATAGACAGAACTCAAACCAAAAACCTTATCTATTAAGCGGGGTGGACAGAGCTGTTGTTAAAGTAGAGACAAAACAAAAGAGTTGTTTTGGCAGTGTATACACCTGCAAACAAATTCATGTAAAATCGATTAGGAGAATTTTATCAATGGTTTACCGATACATATGTCTACCATCCTGCCAGAACAGAAAACCATGCTTAATCATAATATCTTGGCTATTTGCAAACTTATTGATAACAATGTTAGAGAATAAACCCTTTTTGCTGTATCAAGGAACATGGGCGAATGACGCAACACAGACGATTGTATAGGAAGTCTATAAATTCATCTACATTAATACAATCGCTCTTTTCAGTATGTTTAGAACGAAGATAAGAAAGTGAAAGAAAGTTATGAGGAAATAATTATGACTCTTTTGAATTAAAAATGTAATCGAATTCCACGTTACATGTTCTGTGTCTTTCGGGATTATAAATTACCTATAAATAAAACCGCTTTTAAAAGCTCATTGTAAAATGTTTTTAAAAGCGGTTGGGTATTTTTAAATAATCCTTTTATTATAAGGATGTCAAGTTAAGCATCAATATTTGCATAGGTAGCATTTTGTTCAATGAATTCACGGCGTGGCCCCACATCATCGCCCATAAGCATGGAGAATATTTCATCTGCTTCAGCAGCATTTTCAATGCTTACTTGCTTTAATAAACGTGATTTCGGATCCATTGTAGTTTCCCATAACTGATCAGGATTCATTTCACCAAGACCTTTGTAGCGCTGCGTATGGATACTTTTTGCATCTTCATCTCCATTTGCATATTTGTCAAAAAATGCTTGTCGTTGCTGTTCTGTATAGCAATATTCGCTTACTTTATTTTTATAAGAACACTTGTAAAGTGGCGGATTAGCAATATAAAGATGTCCGTCTTCGATAACTTTCGGCATGAAGCGATAGAACAATGTCATGATCAACGTATCGATGTGAGAACCATCAACGTCAGCATCGGTCATGATGATAATCTTATCGTAGCGAAGCTTATCGATATTTGCCTCACGATCATCCTCTCCTTCTACGCCGAAACGCACGCCGATGCTCTGAATGATATTCATTACTGACTCTGCTTCAAACACTCTATGCCACTGTACCTTCTCTACATTCAAAATCTTTCCACGCAACGGTAAAATTGCCTGCGTATATCTGTCGCGCCCTTGCTTAGCAGAACCGCCAGCAGAGTCACCCTCAACGAGAAAAATCTCACAGTCTTTTGGGTCCTTATTGGAACAGTCAGCCAGCTTACCCGGAAGACCTCCCCCCGACATAAAGTTCTTACGCTGCACACTTTCGCGGGCCTTGCGGGCTGCAATACGTGCTGTTGCGGCAAGAATCACCTTCTCACAAATCTTCTTTGCTTCTGCAGGATGCTCTTCAAGATAATTGGTCAGAGTCTCTCCCACCGCTTGTTGTACTGCTCCAGACACCTCGCTATTACCTAATTTAGTCTTCGTCTGTCCTTCGAACTGGGGCTCGGCAACCTTGATGGAGATTACAGCTGTGAGTCCTTCACGAAAATCTTCACCGGCAATCTCTATCTTAGCTTTCTCAATTTGTTTTGAAATAACGGGATCGTTATCAGCATATGCTTTCAACACACGGGTAAGCGCTGTGCGGAAACCCGAAAGATGAGTTCCTCCTTCTATGGTATTTATATTATTTACGTATGAATGTATATTCTCGGAATAATCCGTATTATACATAATAGCGACTTCGATCGGAATTCCTTGTTTTTCGGTTTTCAAATAAATAACATCGTCAAAAAGATGAGTACGATGACGATCTACATAACGCACGAACTCTTTCAATCCATCCTTAGCATGAAAAACTTCCACACGTGGTTTGCCTTCTTCATTGGCACGCAAGTCGGTCAATGTAATCTTAATACCAGCATTCAAATAAGCTAGTTCACGCATACGGCGTGCGATGATATCCCATTGATAATGGGTGGTCGTAAAGATCGAAGGATCCGGCCAAAACTGCTGACGCGTACCACATTCATCTGTCGTACCCATTACTTTGACGGGATACAGCGGTTTTCCTTTCTCATACTCCTGTTGATATATCTTGCCATCGCGGAACACTTGCGAAAGCATATGCGACGAAAGTGCATTCACACAACTCACACCTACACCATGAAGACCACCGCTAACTTTGTAAGAGCCTTTATCGAATTTGCCGCCAGCATGAAGAACCGTCATAACAACTTCAAGTGCTGATTTGTGCAACTTCTTATGCTCATCAACGGGAATACCACGGCCGTTGTCTTGAACCGTAATAGACTCATCTTCGTTAATCGTTACCTCAATATCGGTACAATATCCAGCCATGGCCTCATCTATAGAGTTATCCACGGTTTCATTCACCAAATGATGAAGACCTTTCTCGCTGATATCGCCAATATACATTGCAGGGCGCTTACGCACTGCCTCAAGTCCTTCAAGTACTTGGATATTGGAGGCTGAATAATTATTCTCGTTGTTTTGATTTTCTGCCATTTTTAATTGCATTATATTTTTATGCAAAGATACTGAAAAAAGAACACATTATAAAATAATTTGTTGCTAAAAATGCGTAAAACAAAATGAAATCTCAATACTTTTGACTATCTTTGTACATGCTTAAAAAAATATCTGCACTTTGCTTTTTATTCATCTTCTTATGGTGTAGGCCTTATCTTTTGCAGGCAGCAGATTTCACCACTACAAAAAGCTTTTCAAATAAAATTGACCGTTGTTCAATCTCGGTAGATTTTCCTATTCAGGGAAAATTGAATGTTATAAGAAATATCAAACAATGGATCTGTGATGTGTTAGAAACAGATTTTCCGAATCGCCTAGAAACCACTGATTTCAATCGTATCATACAAAAATATTGCGATCAATATCAAAATGACTTTGCCTCGGGATTTCGTACTGTTGAGATATTCCGAGCTTACGAAGATAAAGAAATTGTTACTTTTCAAGCTGATATAACAGATAAAGACAGTATAACATGGATTACTCAAGACTGTGCTTCTTTCAGCAAAGAAGATGGACACAAATTATCTATCGAAGATATATTCAATTGTAGTGAGAATAAAATAAAATCATTGATGTGGCAATTTAGAGGCAATCTTCCGATGGAAGTAAAAGATGCACAAGAACTTGTCATCGGTAATGTTGGCTATATAGACGGATGGGTTATTGTGATCGGACCGGCACAAAACCACAATGGTGCTATATTCAAAATTAAATACGAAACAGCCGAACCTTTTCTCCACACAACAAAAAATGGTGGATATTACCACGATCCTACTCCAAAATAACCCAACTTAATCATAACAATAAAAGGCCATACCTCTACAGAGGTATGGCCTTTATACAATTTCCATCAAATCAGAATTATGCCAATTTATTAATATGGAGAGCCAAACTCGACTTCAAGTTGGCAGCTTTATTCTTATGAATAATATTGGTTTTAGCTAATTTATCCAACATTTTCTGAACTTCAGGATAAAGCTTTACTGCTTCCTCCTTATTAGTTATCGAACGCAATTTACGAACTGCATTACGCATCGTCTTTGCATAATATTTATTGTGCAAAGTCTTAACTTTGTCCTGACGGATTCTTTTAAGTGATGATTTGTGATTTGCCATCTTTAAAATTATTCATTATATTTTTTGTAGTCCCTAGCAGAGTCGAACTGCTCTTTAGAGAATGAAAATCTCTCGTCCTAACCGATAGACGAAGGGACCATGCATTTTATTTGCGGGTGCAAAGTTAGATGTTTTTTCTTAACTCGCCAAATTTTATCAAACAAATCTTTATTATATCATAGCTTTTTTGTATTTTCGCCATAAAAACACTTTTTATGCTGATAAAAACCAAGGCTATAGTATTTCGTTCATTGAAATTCGGTGATACTCAACTTATCATCGATCTTTTTACAGAAGCTTGTGGCCGCGTATCTTTTATTCAACAAATAGCTAAAAACCCAAAGGCAAAAATCAAAAAACAGTTCTTCCAGCCATTGACAATCCTCGAAATAGAATTTGATTTCAGACAGAACATCAAACTTCAACGATTTAAACATGTAAGAATAGATACTCCATTTTCCAATATTCCATTCGATCCTTATAAACTCACAATATTGCTCTTTCTTGCAGATTTTCTGAATTATAGTACCAGAGGTGAGCAACAGAATGAGCCTTTATTCCAGTACATTGAAGCAAGTATCAAGTGGCTTGATGCCTCGCAAGGCTACATTGTCAACTTTCATCTTGTGTTCATGGTGAAACTCTCTAAGTTCATAGGTTTCTTTCCTAATCTTGATAATCATGAACATAATACCTATTTTGATTTAAGAAATGCATGTTTTACATCGTCAGCACCACTTCACTCCGACTTTCTCTCTGCTGAAGAAGCTACACATATCCATACCCTCATGCGTATGAACTATGAATCTATGCACTTATTCAAAATGACGAGAGACCAACGAAACCACTGTACCGAAATCATACTCTCTTACTATAGTCTCCATCTTCCGAACTTCCCCGAGCTCAAATCATTCTCTGTCTTAAAAGAATTATTCAATACAAAATGATATAAAAACATCATCTCTCAACACCATTATACAGGTTCGTATACATTTTCTGCCAGTGTCAGAGAGCTCTGCTTTATGTTTGTGAACACATTGATAATTAGTTATTTATATATTATAGACCATGTCAATCTCAGATAGGGTATTGACAAGAATGCCTTTTTCCTTTACCTTTGCTCTCGAAACCAATACTCAAATCTGCAAAGTGCAATGCGTATGCGGTTCGTTTTCGTCGTACGAATACATGCCATTGCACTTTCGTTTTACGAATGTTCCTTTAAAATGTAAATAATAGTATGAAGAGATTGTGGGTAGTATTATTGATGATGGCAGTCGTGGGAGTTGTTGACGGGCAGTCTGTGCGTGACCCGTTTGTTTGTTTTAGTCCCGTTAGACAGATGCCAGAGTTCATGGGCGGGCCCCAAGCATTGCTACAATATTTGAGTGAGAACGTGGATTATCCTAAGAAATGTATAGAAGACAGTATTCAGGGAAAGGTGGTTATTTCGTTTGTGATAGATGAGAAAGGATGCATAACAAGGCCTATGGTCGTTCGTTCTGTACATCCTTTATTAGATAAAGAAGTGCTTTGGGTTGTAAAAAGAATGCCTCGATGGAAGCCGGGAACATTAAATGGAAAACTCATTAAAGTAAAATATTGCATACCCATCAGATTCAAATTAACATCACTCGAAGATAACAAACAAGACAAAATGTCTTTTTTATTATGACAAAATGACACACTCGTGCTGTGGCATGCTTGTTGTAATATGATCAGTGGATTCGAAAAGAGTCCAAAAATATTAAACAAAAAGATTTTAAATAAAACAGGAGGAATGATTATGTTACCAATTATGCACAGAAATTCATGGTTACCAAGTGTATTCGACGATTTCTTTAACACAGATTTTATGCCACGCGCAAATGCTACAGCACCCGCTATCAATGTAATAGAACATGAGAAAAGCTACGTTGTAGAGCTGGCCGCACCCGGATTGAAGAAAGATGATTTTACCGTAAACATCAACGATGAAGGCAATCTTACCATAAAGATGGAACAGAAGCAGGAAAACAAAGATGAGAATAAAAAGGCTCATTATCTGCGTAGGGAGTTCAGCTATTCTAAGTATGAGCAAACTCTACTGCTGCCCGATGATGTAAACAAGGATAAAATCTCAGCCAAAGTGAACGACGGAGTACTCACTGTAGAATTGCCAAAGTTAGAACAATCCGTTCAAAATGTAGGTAGACAAATCTCTGTTGAGTAATACTCAAAGAAGAAAGAGATAGAATAATTTGCTGATAACAACATCTGTCAGCATTTATAAACCAAGGGAGATGAACAGACAAGAACCTGTTCATCTCCCTTTTTCATATCGTTTATTATACTGTTCGGGTGAAGATTATGGATAACAGATGGAAAAAATTATGCACCTATTTTAGATAAAAGAGCAAAGAAACAATGTCTTGTGTTATTATTGTTACCTATCACTGCAATCACAATATATCATATATTATTCAGACGTTACTACATTTTAACTCTCCAAAATGATAATAATTTAATAGAAAGCACAGCATATTCATCATTCTAAAATATATAATGGAGAATATAATGGCGAAACATAGTACGTAAAAAGATGGTATGCAATCGACAGAAACATAGACATAAAGTAAAATATAGGCTTTTTTTAAAATAATGATTGAATGTTTGTTCATATCAGCCCCATTTACTATCTTTGCATTGAACCTTGTTTGTAATCTTAAAATACAAAACCTACCACAATATATCTACTGAAACGAAATACTTAATCTATCTCCATCCGCAATGAAATCATTATTTATTTTTATCATGTTTTTTTGTCTGTCATTGCGTTTATACGCGCAAAGCAAAGATTTAAATAGCCTATATCAACAATTGGATGATGCTATAGCCAATTCATCCATAATTGTCAAACACCATGAAAGGCAAATTACTACGCTCAAATATTCTCTGCGAGGAACCAAAAACACCGAAAACATTTATCAACTCGATCTTCGTTTGTTCGAAAAATACCGCTCTTTCATTAACGATTCTGCCCTTGCATACATTAAAAGATGCATCGCCATATGCCATACTGCCGGTAACAAACGCCGAGAAGATTATTGTACAACACTTATGGCCTATCAGCTCACGGCCGGAGGCATGTATTTCGAAGCTTCAGAACTGTTAGATAAAATAGACAAAAATATACTTTCTAAGAGAGAATTGGGCATCTATTATAAAACCAAAAACTACCTTTACAACGAACTCGGATACCATAGCAATATCCCTGAAGCCCAAAAACGATACTATCGGCAGGCTTCCCTATACTATGATTCCATATACAGTCAATTTAACCGGCATAGCATAGACTATCTCGAGGTCAAAGAAAGAGTATCCATTTACAACAATCAATATACAGAAGCCTTACGCATAAACGATCAGCTTTTAGATATGGTAAAACCTCTTTCGCATGAGTATGCCATCGTCGCATATTACCGACAATTGATATATGGATGCATTGGAGACACAGAAAGTATGAAATTCTGGCTGGCAAAGTCGGCCATCTGCGATGTACGCAATGCCATTATGGACCAAGCATCACTATGGACTTTAGCCCGGCAATTGGATAAAGAGGGAGACATCGACCGCTCTTACCGATACATCAACTACGCATGGAATGCAGCCAACTTCTTCGGTACGCGTATACGCAACTGGCAAATATCGCCGATAGTTCACTATATCAACAAAGATTATCAAAAAACAATCCGCAGCAAAAACCGCATACTCATTGCTTTCACCATCACCGTAAGCCTTATGTCAGTATTGCTTTTATTCCTACTATTTTACGTCAATAAGCAACGAAAAAACTTAATGATGGCACGCAACACGCTGAAAAAAACCAACTGTAGCTTGGAACACCTCAATCTCCAACTGTCGGAAAGTAACCAAAATCTGGATGCTACCAACCACAAACTATCGGATACGAACCATAAACTCAATGAAAGCAATCGGGTAAAAGAAGCCTATATCGGACGTTTCTTCGGTATCTGTTCGCTATATATTGACAAAATGGATGAATTACGCAGGCAAATCAACAGAATGATGCTTAACCGGCAATATGAAGAGGTGATGCAGATCACCAAATCAGCCGATATCAAGAACAGAGAGATAGACGAGCTCTATGTCAACTTCGATGCCGTGTTTATAACGTTGTTCCCCAATTTCGTAAACGATTTCAACTCACTTCTTAAACCTGAAGACCGCGTTTATTTGTCCAATCCCAATAAACTGACCACACCAATGCGCGTGTTTGCCCTCATCAGACTGGGCATAGACGACAGTACAAAGATAGCAGAATTCCTGCACTACTCTGTAAATACCATCTATAACTACCGTGCCAAGATCAAAAACAGCGCTATCGGCGACCGCAATATGTTCGAAAAACAAATTAAAGAATTGGGATGCACCGAAAATACTGAAACGATATAAATTCCATAGACTGCACACATATATCCCTTAAACCATACATATATCGAACTTATATGGATGGTCTAAGAGAGATAAACATAATGTCTATCACAGCACAAAAAATGATGTTATCAGAATTATCGAAACTAAAACCTTTGTCATCCGTCTCATTCTACTGCTTCATACAATCCAAACGCTTTATTTACCAATCAATTCTACCGCCTTTTGCACAATATGATTGCTGCGGTTCATAATCTGGAAATACTCGCTCATATCCCATAAGTCTCGGGCTACAAGGGCTTTCATCTGCTGACGAAGCATGAGCAGAGTCTGTTTGAGTTCATCGGGTGTTTGGGGTTTAATCTTTTGCTTCTCGGCTTCTTTTAGTATTTCGTCTATGACAGATTGCGGTATCTCAAAGTTAGCATCGAAACTTTTGAACGTTGGATACTTCTTTTTTAACTGACGACGATTGTTGTCGATATACTTTAAACTCGCATTAATAATAATAGATTTAGCTGCCAACTGTCGATGGAATGGAGTATATTGAGTAGTATCCAAAGGAACAAAGAAGTCAGGCATGATACCTCCGCCCCCATAAACAATCTGATGACGGCGCAAAGTATAATATTTGAGCGAATCAGAGAAGTGAATACTATCAGCACTATACAGCTCACCGTGTTTGAATCTATTCTCTATATCTTCGGCATAAGCCTTTTGATTACCCTTCTCATAAGGTTTTTGGATACATCTCCCCGCCGGCGTATAGTAATGGGCAATGGTCAGACGAATCATGGAACCATCACCGAATTCGATCGGGGCCTGTACTAAACCCTTACCAAACGAACGTCTGCCAACCACCTGCCCGCGGTCTTGGTCTTGAATTGCACCCGTTACGATCTCCGAAGCAGAGGCAGAATATTCGTTAATGAGTACGAATACCTTGCCCGAAAGCAATTTGCCGTCACCGTTGGCACGGTATTCTTTCTTGCCGGCACGGCGTCCTTGGGTATACACAATGAGATCATTGCGCTGCAAGAATTCATTAGCAATCCGAATAGCTGCTTCCATAAATCCGCCTCCATTCTCCTGCAAATCGAGAATAAGGTCTTTCATACCATTCTGTTTCAGTGAGTCTACACCGGCCATAAATTCATCATATGTGGTTGCTCCAAAGCTCCCGATACGGATATACCCTACTTCCGGACGTATCATATAGATGGCATCAATGGTCTTTACAGGTATCTTGTCGCGCGTAACCGTAAAGTATAACCGGTCTTTTATACCCCGTCGAACGATTTCAAGGCGCACTTTAGTGCCTTTCTTACCACGAAGACGACGCATAATTTCCTCACGTTCCATCTTTACACCTGCTATAGCGGTATCGTTGACAGTCACAATACGGTCTCCAGCCAATATTCCTACTTTTTCTGAAGGACCGTTCACCACAGGTTGGATAACGAGCAACGTATCTTGTATCATATTAAATTGCACGCCGATTCCTTCGAACGAGCCTTGTAAAGGCTCGTTCATCACTTTAGTTTCCTTAGCTGTAGTGTAAGAAGAATGCGGATCGAGCTTTTCAAGCATGCCACGTATGCCGTTTTCAACCAGCTTTTGTTCGTTTACAGTGTCTACATAATACTCGCTAATGGTCATCTCTGCTATCTGTAGTTTTTGCAAAGGTGTCTCTCTCTTACTACCTATGCGGATCTGAGCCGTAGCATACAATGTCAATACAAGTGTTATATAAGTAATGAAAAACCTTCTCATCGGATGATTGTTATAATTGCGTGAATGATACGAATGCGACCAGTTTAATCGATGAGATCGCTATCTGCATCGGGTAAGTCTTCTTCTATCACAAGATTATCTATAATAAAATTCTGACGTTCCATGGTGTTCTTCCCCATGTAGTATTCAAGTAATTTTTGTACTTGGTCGTTCTTGTGCAGCGTAACCTGCTCCAAGCGCATGTCAGGACCTATGAAATGTGCGAATTCATCGGGCGAAATCTCTCCTAACCCCTTAAATCTTGTAATCTCAGGATCCGCCCCAAGATCTTTTATTGCTTTTTGTCGCTCGTCATCACTATAGCAATAACGGGTGATAAAATCGCTCTTTCGTTCGCCTTTTTTGAGTTTCATATCAGCTTTTTCTATTACCTGTTTATCACGTATCTTAGTTCTACGGTTACGAACACGAAAGAGTGGTGTCTGAAGAACATATACATGTCCTTTTTTAATGAGCTCCGGAAAGAATTGGAGAAAGAACGTAATAATAAGAAGCCGTATGTGCATGCCGTCTACATCGGCATCCGTCGCCACTATCACCTTATTATATCTTAAAGTGTCAAGACCTTCTTCGATATCGAGTGCTGCTTGTAAGAGATTAAACTCCTCGTTTTCATAGACCACTTTCTTGGTCAAACCGAACGAATTGAGCGGTTTTCCACGCAACGAAAACACAGCCTGTGTGTTTACATCGCGGCTTTTAGTAATACTGCCACTGGCAGAATCACCTTCTGTTATAAAGATAGAACTCTCTTCCTTACGATCATTTTTGGCATCGGAATAGTGTATTCGGCAGTCTCTCAGCTTACGATTATGCAGATTAGCTTTCTTCGCACGCTCGCGGGCAAGCTTAGTTACACCTGCCATAGCTTTGCGCTCGCGCTCACTTTCCTTAATCTTATTCTCCATAATCTCGGCAACATCGGGATGAATATGTAGGAAATTATCGACTTCTTTCTTTAAGAAATCGCCCACATATTTATTGATTGTCTCGCCGTTTGGTGCCATTAACGTAGATCCGAGCTTGATCTTTGTCTGGCTTTCAAATACTGGTTCTTCGACATTTATGGCAATCGCCGCCACTAAACCGTTACGAATATCGGTATATTCGTAGTTCTTGTTGTAAAATTCCTTAATTGTACGAGCGATATGTTCTTTAAATGCACTCTGATGAGTGCCGCCCTGTGTAGTGTGTTGCCCGTTTACGAACGAATGATATTCTTCTCCATACTGATTGGTATGAGTGAATGCCACTTCTATGTCTTCACCCTTGATATGAATGATGGGATAAAGACCGTCGTTGGTCATATTGTCATTGAGTAGATCTTCCAGTCCGTTACGACTCAAGATACGCCTACCGTTGTACATAATAGCAAGCCCTGAGTTCAGATAAGTGTAGTTTCGAAGCATCGTTTCCACAATATCATCGTGAAACTGATAGTTTTGAAAAAGCGTATCATCGGGCTCAAAATAAATAAAAGTACCGGTTTCATCGGTTGATTTTGACAGTTCATCGCTTTTCTTCTCCCCGCGTTCGAAAGTTATATCGCGCACCTTTCCCTCACGGAACGACTTTACTTCGAAATGAAAGCTCAATGCATTCACGGCCTTCACACCCACTCCGTTCAATCCTACGCTTTTCTTAAACGCCTTGGAGTCATATTTACCGCCGGTATTCAGTACACTCACCGCCTCGACAAGCTTCCCCTGCGGTATTCCGCGACCATAATCACGCACGGTAACCCGCAGGTTTTCCTCAATTTCTATTTCGATTCGTTTGCCTGCATTCATCTTGAATTCATCGATAGAATTATCGATTACTTCTTTCAAAAGTACATAAATACCATCTTCGGGCAGCGAACCGTCGCCCAAACGACCGATATACATACCCGGACGGGTACGTACATGCTCCATATCCGACAAATGCCTAATATTATCATCCGTATAAGATACTGGTTGTATCTCTCGGTTTTCTTTCAATATATTCTCGTCCGACATAAAATATTTCTACAACTTTTTCTTATAACAACGGCGACGCTTATGGTTTACAGGCTCTAACGGCCCCCATTGACTTTGCACATTTTCGTTGCTTTCCATTTCGACTTGGCTCTCTCCCCACTTGAAACCGTAAGCCTGATAGCGCGGTATGAGGTCAGCAAACATCAATGCATTGGCGCCCTTCGCACGATATTCCGGCAATATACCAAGCAAGAGCAAATCTACCCCTTCGGTTTTATGAAACTTAATGGCACGCAATACATGCCACCAACCAAACGGGAAAAGCCTACCTCTATGGCATTTCTGTAATGCATGCGACAACGATGGCAATGTTATACCCACCCCTACGATCTTTTTGTCGGCATTCCAATCTTCGATAAGTGTTACCAAATTCAGGTCTGCTAGCGGGAAATACATCTTTACATACTGCTGTATCTGCTCGTCAGACAGTTCAGAATAACCATATAGGTCTTTGAAAGTAATATTGATGATATCGAATATTTTCTTGCCAAGTCCGCCTTTTATCACTTCTTTTCGTGTTGGTTTCTTCACATGAAGGTTATACCTGTCTTCGACCATCGAAGCTATTTTCGTGTATTTTTCAGGAACTTTCTGCGGTACTTCAAGGTAGAATTCCACATAATCATTATCTTTCTCATAGCCTTCCATCATCTGCATGTGCTCCGGATAGTAAGGATAGTTATAGCTGGTAGCCATTGTGCCAAGCCTATCGAAGCCCCATGTAAGCATTCCTTCAGGATCCATATCAGTAAATCCGAGCGGACCGATAATTTCATCCATCCCTTTTTGGCGACCGAACTCCTCTACTGCACCGAGTAGTGCAGCCGATACTTCTTGGTCATCTATAAAGTCTATCCAACCAAAACGTACACTGTTGCGTTGCCATTTCTCGTTGGCACGGTAATTGATGATCGCTGCAACGCGGCCACACAACTTCCCATCCTTGTATGCCAAGTAATATTCGGCCTCACAAAAGTTGAAAGCAGCATTCTTATCCTTGCTTAGTGTGTTTACATCATCGGTGTAAAGAGTGGGCACATCATACTTATTGCCCTCATAAAGGTCGTAATGAAACTCAATAAATGCTTTCAGATCTTTCTTGTTTTCGACCTTTTTAATGGTGATTAATGACATTATATAACAATCTTAATAAAGATTCAGCATACAAAGATAGTCTAAATTGAGCGAATAACAAAGAAAAAAAGATTTTTTATTCTCGCTCCCTGTCGGCAACAGCCGATACCGGCACTCCCGCAACAATCTGCACAGAGCTTAGACAGTCGGGGCTTCTATTACCGACAGACAGGCTGTATAACGACTACAGACAGTACTCCTATCGACGATAGACATACGCTGTGGCTGTATTGTATGCCGTAGCCGCCACACACGGTTATGCATAAAAATAATGGTATGGGTAATATTTTTCGAGCGCAGGAGTATTGTTTTTTCAAAATTTTTACGTATGTTTGCAGAAATAAATATCAGCACCAGAAAGACATGACACTGAAAACAATTTCTTTATCGGCCCTATTGATGCTCTTCACAGGCACCATTTCGGCAAGCAAAGAAAACAAAGATGTAGTAATAAACGAATGTTCAGACGTTTATACTTTTACCGCAGACGCACAAGGAAACATCACTGTAAAGAACCTTATCAGCACGGAATACCACTCTCTTACCGAAAGAAACATCAGCATACAGCCCTATGTACTTTACGGAGACTTTATCTCTTTAGACGGTTCTTCGGGAAAAGGGGTCCCGCAATATCGCAATGCAACGCCCGAAAACGTATTTTACGACGACACCAAAGTGTGCTTCTACAACATCTATCTCGACCGCAAACACCGAGAAGCCAAGACAAAATTCGAACGTACTTTTAAAGATATACGCTATTTTACACGTGTCTATCTGCCCGAGGAGTATAAGATAGTACACAAAACCGTGGTTTTCCGCATTCCTAAAACGCTGTCGCAATTCGAATTAATACCTAAAAATTTCAACTCGTCTGTTACCTCGAAGATAACCAAAGAAAGCAACTATACCGTTTACACCTATACCATAAGCAATATGGACGGCACTACGACGGAAGCCAACATGCCATCCATGGCAAGTATATATCCCTATATCCTCATAAAAGGGGCCTTTAAAGATTACAAAGAACTATATCGCTGGTCTAATTCTCTTACCAAGATAGACTGCAACATCCCCAACCTACAGGCCATATTGCAAGAAATAGGGCATGATAACAAAACGGATATGGATCGCATTCGTGCTACCTATGAGTGGGTACAAAGGCATATAAGATACGTAGCTTTCGAAGCAGGCATCACAGGGCACCAACCTGATCGCCCCGCAGAGGTCATCCGTAAGTGCTATGGCGACTGCAAGGGCATGGCCATGTTGCTCTGTACGTTGCTCAAAGCACAGAAATTCGATGCCCGACTGGTAGACATTGGCACGCAAGACATACCCTATCGCATTAGTGAAATACCTACTTTAGCATCGGCAAACCACATGATTTGCGCACTTAACTACGGTGGAAAGACTTATTGGCTCGATGCTACCAACCGTTATATACCCATCACCCATGTGCCCGGAAACATACAGGGAAGGGAGGCAATAGTAGAGAATGGAGCCGATTGCGAGCTGAAGACGCTGCCTTATATGGATGCCCATACCTCTACAGACAGTCTGCTTTACATATACACACTGACCATGAAAAACAGTAAACCACTACTCACAGGCACGGTGACCGACAGTTGGAGCGGTGATATGAAAGAATTCTTTATGCAATCGTATGATAATGCAACACAGGAAAATAAAGCTGTTTTCTTAGCTAATGCCATCAACGACGACACCCACAGCGCCACAATAACCGATGCAAAATGGATAAACGATACCCGTAAAACGCAATGGGCCGTGCTTAAAGGCAATATAGAAAACGACAAGAAGATACAAATGCTCGACGGGGAACTGTATGTTGAGATGAATCCCAATAACGATATGTTCAGTCAGCGTATAGATACGACCGACCGTAAGCATGCTTATGTGTTCCCTCTGCGGTGTCGCATCGTCAGGCAGGTAGAACTTAAACTACCGCCAAACTATAAAGCTACGCTTCCGAAATCGCAATCTTTTGCATGTAAACAGGGCGCTATGCAGTGCTATTTCGCCAAACAAGGTAACAAAATCATATTCCGAAGAGTGCTGACCATTATGGATCGCAACATTCCAAGGGAGCAAATTCCGCAATGGAATGAATGCCTGCGCCGATGGAACGATGCATGTAACGAGCAAATAGTACTGACTTTGAAATAACAATACACATATATGATCAACAAAAACATAATATCATGAAACATTATTCCAAATGTATGCTATTCTTATGTATTATCTTCTTTTTTAGCGTATCTGTGACACGTGCCGACGAAATGGAGAAATACAAAGCCTTTGCCGATACTGTTAGGCAGCACGTATGGAGCATGAATATGCCTCAGTTCACGAACACGAACGTGCCGAAAAGGTATAAAAACAAAAGTGCAGTTATTGTTGCGGCCTATCGAGACATCAGTATAACGCAGAAATCTATGCTTGACGTAGGTTCCATCCTCAGTCTGCAGTTCACTGTGAATAGGGATGTTATCAGTAAAGACTTGGAACGCATCTGTATCAGAATTAACGATCAGGCCTCGTTAAAGGAGTATTCGGAGTTCGACTTCAATACATACTACAAGACTAGAAACAATGGATGGAAAGAAAACACACGCCATGTATTAGGCGTAAGAATTATAAAACCCGACGGTAGTATTAAGGAGATAAGCACGGATGATTATATAAATACTGCCGAAGGAAAGGGAGATAAAGACAAGAGACAGAAGCTGGCAGTGCCGGGATTGGCTATAGGCGACAATATCGACATATTCACCTACGAAGAACATAAACTGCAAGAACACACGTTAGATCCTTTTGTTATCGCTTATCAAGATACATATCCGATCCTTTGGAAGAAGGTTCATTGCGAGATAGATCCCGATCTGACCACACAATATCGTACACTCAACGGCGCTCCTGAGTTCAAATATACTACAGACAAGGATCAAAATATCATCCTTGATGCCGAGGTAAAAGACATTGATAAGACTAAACCCGATCTTTGGTACAGCAGTATAGCCCATTCACCCATGGTGATTATCAGTATTACAGGGCGACGCTTGAAAGGTGAGTTTATCCCCTCGAGCACGAAAAAGAAAGGTCTGCAGGCCAATCCGGCACCAAGTATCATCCAAAAAGACGGTTGGGAATCGTACAACAGGGCCAACTATATGTACATTGGTAATACAGAAATCAAAAAATTATGCAAGACATCGATAGAATTGTTCCCCAATATAACAGACCGAGCCGACTATATTTACGATCTTCTGCGCTTCACTTATGCCGGCGACAGAGTAACCAATGCATGGTTAGACCGGTTTACGAATAATCTTCAAATGCGCTTCAACGATGCCAAGATCAAAAACGTACAGCTGGGAATGACTACAATGAGAGGCTCCGAACCTATTGATCAGCTTGCCACTTACCTTAGTACAACCTCGTTTCTCTACCTAAAAGACGGTAACAGGTTTTACGCTTGGTCACCTTCGGCCTGTGTTGCAGGCGAACTGCGCATATCGCTTCAAGGCAGAAAAGCCGTGCTTAAACGACTTCATCCCGAAAAGGGAGAAAGCGAATACGAGGATATCGTGCTCCCTGAAAGCAAAGCCGAAGACAATCAGGATATCTACACGATCAAGGCAACCATAGAAAACGGTACCGGAATGTCTATCACCCACGAGCAACGAGCCACCGGTACAATGAAAGAATTTCTCGGTTTACGTATCTTAACTCTAAAAGATATCTACGATTCATACGGCGACCGTATGACCGAAAAGAAAGACTTTACGGAAACATTAGGTAAAAAACAGATTGTTAAAGAGCAGCAGAAAGTCGAAAAGAGCAAGGAGATACAGCAGGAAAACATCAAAAAGACGGTGGAAGATTATTGGAACGGGCAACCTAAAGATATAAAAGACTGCAAGATCTTGTCGGTAGGGACATCGAAAAAGGAGCCTTCCGTGGCCTACGAAGCTAAGTACAAGATGGACGGGCTGATAAAGAAAGCTGGCCCGAACCTGATGCTTTCTACCGGAAAACTTATCGGAAACATTATGAAAGTAGAAGGTGAAGCGCGCCAACGCAATGAAGATGTCGACATGATCTCGGCACGACAAATCATTTGGAACATAGAAGTAATGCTGCCAAACGGATATAAAGTCTCTTCGGAAAGCCTGAAACAGCTCAACAAGAGCGTAAGTAATGACTGTGCATCTTTCGTTGCAAAGGCCTCGACCATGAGTAATAAGCTGCTTATCAACGTCGTAAAGACATACTATCACCAGCATGAACCGGCAGAAAACTGGGCAAAATTACTCAACGTAATCGATGCCTCGAATGAATACACCACACTTCAAATTGTGCTGAAGAAATAAAACATGGTAGAAAAACAATCTATTTTGCTCCTTTACCTTTTTGCCTTTCTAACTTTAAAAGATTGGTCTAAGGAGATTAAACATGCAACCTATGGCGGTTACATATAAGGTTTAACGGCATTAGGAATATAGTATATCACGGCATGCAGCGTATGACAGCACGACTGCATGCCGTTTTTCAATCTGCCTTCTGGCTTATCAACAGCAAATGATTGCCGGCTGCATCGGTAGTGGCAAAGATATATATTTCGCCTCCATCTTTCAACTTCAATCGTTTCCGCAGGTCTGCAACCGACATAGGGAAGTTTCTTATCGCAATATTAGCCTGTGAAATGCCGCCTAAGGCACGCCGCAACTCTTTCTTGTTCATTGATGATACGGACGATATCCGAAAGCTTCTGCCGGGGAAACAGCCCGATTTATCCACGGATACAAACAGGTGTGAATTCCGTGCAATGCCTTTCAGTGCATACATATGGCACAACTGTGCAAAACAGCCTGCTTTCATGATCGAAGCATTAGGCTCATACAACCACATTCCCTCTGCCAAAGAGCCTGCCAAGACGGGTACGATATCTGCACTGTTGACATGATACAGATAATCGAAAACATCATTATTGTTCACGCAGAACACGTGAACATTGCCCGCAACAACACGTTGCAGCACCAGCAAAAGTTCCTTACATTCGTTATTCACAGACACGATATGTACTTCTGAAACATGTTTCAGATCGGTTACAGCCTTGTGCCAGTCGAGCATGGGCGACAGTTTGACAAGCACATACCCTGCTTTCTTCACAAGTTCTTTCGCTACCTGCAGCACATTCGGCGTACAGTCTTCGATGGCATACGTCTTATTTCCCTGCAGATTTCGGCGTGCCGGATCGAGATAAACGATACCGGCAGCCGACATATCATGTAAAAACGCAACTCCGTCATTGCACATCACATCCACATAAGTCAATCCTAAAAGACTGAAATTATGGCTTGCCGTCTGGCACAGATGCTGCTGACGCTCCACATAACACGCACGAAAATCATCGAATAAATGGCTGTTTTTCAAGGATTTGGCGATAAAAGAAAAATCGACGCCAAAACCACCTGTCAGGTCTACAAAGTCATATTTTCCCCCTTTCGGGGCCTCTCTGCTACTGCACAACCGCACAGCCACCGCTCCTTTATATCGCGCCGTCTGCTCTGAGGAACACTGTTCCATCGAGATATGTGGTGGATAAACAATGCTTTTCACAGCCGCCCATGAGGACAATTTGGTGCGTGCCATCTGTTTGCCTGCTATCTGTTCGAGCGCAAAAGGCATGTCCACATCGGGAAAACGTGCCGCTTTAAGCGCCAAATCCCGTACATCCACATCCGTAAAACGGTTGATAAAATCCGCTGTGGCAGTATTTATCATGCAATCATTCCTTTGGGATATTCTCTAACAAGACGTGCAATAATTTCTCTTCATCCATCGAATATCTATTCTATCACGCGGTAATATCGCTTGGCTTGTGCTCTTGTACAGAAATTGAAATGCCACCATTCGGTACGCAAAGGTATGAAACCGGCATAACGCATCACTGCC
>CAUUQE010000006.1:0-30403 GCA_963547065.1 uncultured Prevotella sp.
ATTCCCATCATCTCTGTGGGAAATATTACCGTGGGCGGATCGGGAAAAACGCCACATGTAGAATATTTGGTGAACCTTTTGAAAGATAAGGTGCAGGTTGCGGTACTTTCACGTGGTTATAAAAGAAAAAGTAAAGGTTATGTGCTGGCCGATGAAACTACGTCTATCACGGACATAGGCGACGAACCGTTCCAAATTAAACACAAGTTCCCTAATATTTATGTGGCAGTAGATAAAATGCGTGCGCGTGGTATCAATCGTCTTACGACCGATGATGCAACGAATAACGTCGATGTAATTTTGCTGGATGATGCTTATCAGCATCGTTATGTGAGAACCGGTATAAATATCTTGTTGGTAGATTATCACCGGCTTATCATCTATGATAAGTTACTTCCAGCCGGTCGTCTGCGCGAACCGTTGAGTGGGAAAAACCGTGCCGACATTGTGATTATAACAAAATGTCCGAAAGACTTGACTCCGTTAGAATTTCGTATTCTTACCAAGACAATGAACCTTTATGCTTATCAAGAATTATTCTTTACCACGCTTAATTATGGTAATCTGCAACCTATATTCGACGGTGAGCCAAAACAACTTGATGTTATACGCGATTTCCATGTACTTTTGCTTACGGGAATAGCCTTTCCCCAACAGTTGGAAGAGGATTTAAAGCCATTTGGAGCTCACCTTTCTACAATGATGTTCGGCGATCATCATTGGTTTACACCGAAAGATATAGAACGAATAAACTGTCGTTTTGACGAGATGCCAGAGCCAAAGATTATTATTACCACCGAGAAAGATGCTGCTCGTCTATATAACATAGAAGGACTAAGCGATGCGGTTAGGCAAAATATATATTCACTTCCTATAGGTATCAGGTTTATGCTTGATCGGACGGATGATTTTAATACCAAAATAATAAGCTATGTACGAAAAAATTCAAGAGACAGCATTTTGGCTAAAGCAAAGAATGACAACAAGCCCGAAGACGGCAATCATATTGGGAACAGGCCTCGGGCAATTGGCTGAAGAGATTACTGAAAGTTACGAATTTTCTTACTCAGATATACCTAACTTCCCCGTTTCTACTGTTGAGGGACATGCCGGAAAGCTCATATTCGGCCGTTTGGGAGACAAAGACATCATGGCCATGAAAGGTAGGTTCCATTATTACGAAGGCTACAGTATGAAGGAAGTTACTTTCCCTATACGTATTATGTATGAATTAGGTATAAAAGTACTGTTCGTGAGCAATGCTTCGGGAGGTATGAACCCCGATTTCAAGATCGGCGATATTATGGTTATCACTGATCATATCAACAATTTTCCGGAGCATCCCCTGCGTGGTAAGAACTTTCCTACAGGCCCCCGTTTCCCCGATATGCACGAGGCATACGATAAAGGTCTTGTGTCTATGGCTGATAAAATTGCCGATGAAAAGCATATCCGCGTAATGCACGGCGTGTATATGGGTGTTCAAGGGCCCACGTTCGAAACGCCTTCTGAATATCGTATGTACCATCGGATGGGAGCAGATGCCGTGGGTATGAGCACCGTACCTGAGGTTATCGTGGCACGCCACTGCGGTATAAAGGTGTTCGGTGTGAGTGTTATTACCGATTTAGGGATCGAAAATGCGGCGGTAGAGGTATCTCACGAGGAAGTACAGCAGGCAGCCAACCGTGCTCAACCGCTTATGACAGCAATTATGCGCGAGATGATAAGCCGTTCGTAAGCTGGCATAACCAAAATGAGAGAGAGACTATGTGGAGGCGGAGATATGTAGTGTACTCAACATCTTTTTAGCCTTGTATTATTAAACAGCAATGAATGGAAATATCTAAATTAGGTGAATTCGGGCTGATAGATCGTCTTACCAAAGACATTAAGCCGAGAAACAGTTCTACGCTTCACGGTGTTGGCGACGATTGTGCCGTGCTTCATTACCCAAACAAAGAGGTGTTGGTTACTTCTGACATGCTGATGGAGGGCGTACACTTCGACCTTACTTATATCGATATGCAGCACTTGGGTTACAAGTCGGCCATGGTGAACATCAGCGATGTATTCGCTATGAACGGTACACCCCGCCAGCTTGTGGTGAATATGGCCTTAAGCAAGCGTTTCAAGGTAGAAGATACAGAAGAGTTTTATGTAGGTTTGCGTGCTGCATGTAACAAATGGCAGGTAGATATCGTGGGGGGAGATACCACATCTTCGTACACAGGTCTGGCTGTCAGTATAACTTGTATCGGCGAGGCGGCCAAAGAAGATATCGTATATCGCAATGGTGCCAAAGAAACCGATCTCATCTGTGTGAGCGGCGACCTCGGTGCAGCTTACATGGGTCTGCAGCTTCTCGAACGTGAGAAAACAGTTTATTATCAACAAGTAGACGAGGCACGGAAGAAAAACGATACGCGTACACTCGAAGAACTGACAAACTTTCAGCCCGATTTTGCTGGTAGAGAGTATTTACTTCAGCGCCAATTACAACCTGAAGCGCGTGGAGATATTATTGAACTGTTGTGCCGAGCCAACATACATCCTACGGCTATGATGGATATCAGTGACGGACTCAGTAGCGAGTTGCTGCATATATGCAAACAAAGCGGTTGTGGTTGTCGTATTTATGAGCAGAATATTCCCATCGATTACCAAACAGCAGTAATGGCAGAGGAGTTCAATATGAATGTTACAACATGTGCCCTCAACGGCGGAGAAGACTATGAACTACTGTTCACTGTACCTATCGGTGATTACGAAAAAATAGAAAATCTTGAAGGGGTGAAGATGATAGGCCACGTCACTCGTAAAGAATTCGGTGCTGTTCTTGTAACCCGAGACAATCAGGAGTTCGACCTAAAGGCGCAAGGTTGGGATCCGTTGCAGAAAGGGTAATAGCGGAAATCCGACGGATTTCATTTTTATTTCTCCATGAAAGCATTCTTAATAAAGAGGGAAATTGAATAACGACGGGTAGAGTAGTGTTTTTGATACAACTCTGTCTGTCGCTTTTTTACATTCTCTCAATGGCATGTCTCTATAAGGTTCGGTAAGCGGGGCTCTTACATAGTGCATCTATTGCTCTTACATAGTCTGTTTAAGTACCTTATATAGCCTGTTTATGAGTGAAAGATGAAGGGTCAATGAGGAAAGGTAGGCCTTCTATCGTTCATGACCTCTTTCAAACACTTTCTCTGTAAGGAGAGAATATGGCTTAAAAAGGTTATAGATGCTTGCACTTCTATCCTTGGAAAGGGGAAATAGATAGGGGATTGACTTTTCGTATAACATGTTTAACAGAGTAGCAAAATAGCATTATTTCCGCTGTTTATCTGCTTGCCATAAAACGTACGGGCCATTGAATTATCAATTCGATTGCTTGTGGAAAGATAGAAAGAGGTAGCTTTAATTCTTTCCCAGCCTGCCCCATCTCTCCTCTTTTAATTGGGGTAAGGGGAGTTATCACCCGATCTGTAACGCTTGTCTTATGTCAAAATCTTAATTAAAAAAATCAAAAAAGGCATCAATTTCGTTTCATATTTCTTTACTTTTGCATCAGTTAAAGTGAATATACACCTTTTTGCCGCTTGCTATTTACAGTTGGTAACGTGGCAAAGTTATGAAACTAAAACTTATGAAACGATTTAACCTCTTTCTAATTCTATTCATCTCGTGCTTGTGGAGCCTGCCTCTATGTGCTCTAACTGTCGAAGGAATGCGCGTAGAAGCTATGAAAAACCCTGATGTAATAGATGTTTCCGTGCCACGATTCAGCTGGATATTGCATTCGGATGAGCGTGGAACGATGCAAACAGCCTATCGTATTGTGATTACCTCTGATGTCAAAGGCACACGTATCGTATGGGATTCGGGCACAGTTGCATCGGATCAGTCGGTCGGAGTGCCGGCTAACGGCGTTAAGTTATTGCCTTCGCGGCGTTATTATTGGTCTGTAACCGTAACAGACAATAAAGGTAAGAAAGCCAAATCTAAAGAAAAGGCTTATTTCGAAACCGGTCTACTGGGCTCAGGATGGAGCGGTGCCCGTTGGATTAAGGCACCTGACGCATCTCATGCCGATGCTGTTGCAGGAGCACATCCTGCTGATAAATACACTATAGAGGCCGACCTGACGCTTTTAAATGGGAATGCAGCTATCGTGTTCGGTGCGGTTTCGGGCGGCGACTACTGTATGTGGCAGGTCAATACAGACCTTGAAGGCGATTATCCGGTAATACGTCGCTACATATATATAAATGGTAAGCCCGAAATAAGTAACAGTCCTTATTTACAATTGACCAAGGCAAACTTAATGAATCATGAACATCATGTAAAAATAAGTATTGACGGCTCGCGTGTAGATACCTATATAGATAATGTACTCGTAGATTCTTACACCGATAAAGGTGGCAGGATCAATAAAGGAGAGATAGGACTGCGAGTAGATAACAACGGCATTATCGACGAAACAGCTTATTTTGACAACCTTATAGTTACCGAATACGACAAGCAGGGCAGGCAAACAATTACACTGAACGAAACGTTCGATGGGCTTTCCGACAATTTCTATGCTGCTGACATTAGGGAGGTAGGCGGCAACCGTAAGTGCTATATGCACTCCGGAAAGGGCGAAAAGCGTATGATGCAGGAACCTAAGCAAGGGGTACCCATGTTTCGCAAGGCTTTCATGCTTGGCAAAAAAGTAAGACAGGCTAAACTTTATACGACTGCGCTCGGTGTGTATGATGTGTTTGTGAACGGCAAACGAGTAGGACATCTGCAGGCTGATGGTACCGTACTTTATGAAGAACTTAAGCCCGGATGGACCGACTACCGCAAACGGGTGTTCTATTCGGCGCACGATATTACCCATTTATTGGGCAAAGGTGGTAATGCTATCGGCGCTGTAGTAGGCTCCGGATGGTGGCAGGGCTACATTTCACGTGGCGTGTATGGCTATCGGGCACCCGAATTTATGGCTAAATTGCTTGTTATATATACCGATGGAACTACCGAAACCATTGTCACGGATGGATCTTGGTCATGGAGTAAAGACGGTGCTCTGCGCTATTCCGACATTTACAATGGCGAGCAGTACGATGCTCGTAGGGAGTCTTCTTGGACAACAAATAGATATACCGCCGATGGATGGCATGCCGTGGAAGCGAAGAGCGAGCCCCAGATATCCGTAGAAGCCTTTAAGGGGCCATATGTGCAGGCACTCGAACGGTTGAAGTTACCGGCAAAGACCACCACTATATACCAAGGCGTGAAAAAAACAAGTGCTGATCACGGCATGATAAACGTAATAAGCAAGGTGGCCGGTGCGAGCGGAATATCTTTGAAAAAAGGTCAGACGGCATTGATAGACTTCGGGCAGAACTTTGCCGGATGGGTTGTGTTGTCGGCTTCTGGCACTGAGGGAACCCGGCTGCACCTGCGTTTCGGCGAGATGACAAACGACGACGGCAGCCTTAAGAGAGGCAATGACGGTCCGGGCGGTAGCCTTTATACCGCCAATCTTCGTTCGGCACGGGCTGAACTCTATTATACTCTTCGGGGCAAAAAGAGCTATGAGACCTATTCTCCTTCGACCACTTTCTACGGTTTCCGCTATTGTGAAATTACGGCAACAGCACCGGTTACGCTCGTTTCAGTTGTGGGGCAGCCTGTTACTTCGTCTACTATAGATGTGGGAACCGTTGCTACGAGTAGCGGTATGGTGAATAAACTTGTAAGCAACATAATGTGGGGACAGCGCAGCAACCTTCTCTCTGTGCCTACCGATTGTCCCCAGCGCGACGAGCGTCTGGGGTGGACAGCCGATACGCATATCTTCTCTCGCACTGGCATGTACAATGGCGACACTGAGACTTTCTACCGTAAATGGCTGTTGGATATGCGAGACGGTCAGACAGATCGCGGCGGTTATCCCGACGTGGCTCCCGTCGACTGGCAGTTCAATAACAGCAATGGCGCTTGGGGTGATGCCGGTATCGTTCTTCCGTGGAATCACTACCTGATGTACGGTGACAAGGAAGTACTGCTGGAACACTTCCCATCAATGGAACGCTATATGGATTTTCTTGCTGAACAGAGTGGTGAGGGATACAAGTATCAGGGCTCAGGAACGGCATTCGGCGACTGGCTTTCGTTCGCCCCCACCGATTCTCGCTACATAAGCGTTGCCTATTACGCCTGTGACGCCTTCCTAATGTCAAAGATGGCGCGTGTGCTGAGCGTCTCTTCCGTCGATGAATACTCCCAGAAGGCGAAGAAGTACGAACGCCTCTTCGAGGCAATCAAAACAGAGTTTCAAGATCGCTATTTCAGAGATGGTGTTCCGATCCAGCAGAGCCAAACAGCCTATCTGCTAGCACTGAAGTTTGACCTCTGTAAAGATGCCGCCCAGCGACAAGATGTGGTGGAAAGACTGCGCAGACTTATTACGGATAATAACGAAACCTTGAGTACGGGTTTCGTGGGTACGGGCATAATAAGTCCAACGCTCTCCGAATGCGGTCTTGTCGACAAGGCCTACAACCTTCTTTTGCAGCGGCGTTGCCCTTCATGGCTTTACAGCATTGATCAGGGTGCTACAACCGTTTGGGAGCGCTGGAACTCTTACACTGTAGACAAAGGTTTCGGTCCTATTGAGATGAACTCTTTTAACCATTATGCCTATGGAGCCGTTGGCGAGTGGCTGTACCGCTTTGTAGTTGGAATCGAAGCTGATGAGCGTCATCCCGGCTTCAAACATATAATTCTGCAGCCCACGCCCGATTTCCGTATTGCACTGCCAAAAGGTCAGGAGCGTATCACTTCTGCTCGTGCCTCGTATGCATCGAATTACGGTGATATCGTGTCGGAGTGGTCTTTTGAGTCTGACGATGCTACCCTGTATAACGTTACGGTTCCTGCCAACAGTACGGCCACCTTGTATCTTCCAGCAGGCACTTCGAGCTCCATATATGAGGGCGAAATCGAAGCAGAAAAGTCAGAAGGCGTTTCTTTTAAGGGCTTCCACGCAGGTAAGGCCGTTTATGAACTCGGTTCCGGTAGCTACCATTTCAAGGTTGTAAACTTTGTTTCGAAAGAATAACCGTTTAACAGTTTAGTACAAAGTAAAGCAGAATGTTTAGACACTGGTCAGTCGTGACCGGAATGAATTTTAGTTTATATAACATTGGTTTGAGGGAATATGTTTTATGTGAATAAGACATATTCCTAATTTTTTGCTTGTTCGTTTGAGGTGCGGAAGCCTTGTTCCGTTGTATATTTCTATCGTTTTCTTAACTGTCGTGAGCATTTGTTTCAGCATGGATATGTATCTGCTTCTGATAGCGTGCTCTGATATCTCGGATAGAATAGCCTGATAATGCCGATAGAGAGATGTTGTAACGGCGATACATTACTGCTTTAACACGTCACGAAATATAAGCATGTCTGCAAATTTATGTCATGGAACCTTCCGAGGTGTCATTTCTATCTTATACGCTCTGCATATATTGCAGATTGAAGTCCGAATGACGTGTGTCTTGGATAGTTCTTTCTTTCATGGAAAGGTTTATTTTTGTTAAATATATATTGCGTAATCGTTTTTCTTATATAATATTTTTTCTATAATTAAAAATTTGTTATATTTGCGAAATAGATATGATATTGTTTGGTAATTACCAAGGTGTGAATACCATGCTAAAAATAGCTAACCGTCAAATACCGTTGTAGATAATAAATTAACTACTAATCATATCGTTAATAGAATTATATCTTTGTGGGCGAGTAGGTTCATTTTTAATATATAATTTCTTAATTTACAAACCTTTATATTTATTTTTAACACTGAAATTCCATGACTAAAGAAAAAACGAAACTTAGGAAAGCGATACGTAGTTCGCTTTTGTTTCTTTCCGCATGTGCCTTTGTTCATGCAGTACCTGCGTATGCAACGGGCAGTGGATCGAATCTGTTGGTAACATCTCAGGTTGGGCAGCAGGTAAATAATGTTACAGTTACAGTCGTAGATCAGAATAATGAGCCCGTTGTCGGTGCAAGTGTATTGGTGGTATCTACGAAAGATGGTGGCACGACGAATAGCAACGGAGAGTGTACTATCCATGCTAATCCGGGAGATAAGCTACAGATTTCCTATATCGGATATATCCCTCAAACCGTTACGGTGGGTAATAGTTCTGAGATGTTTATAACGCTTGGCGAAGACAGGGCTATGTTGGATGAGGTCGTAGTAGTAGGTTACGGTACGATGCGCAAGTCGGATGTCACCGGTTCAATTGCTGTTGCCAAGGGTTCCGATATGCTTAAAGCGCAAAACTTCAGTGCTCTTGACAACCTTCGCGGCAAGGCATCGGGCGTTAATGTGTTCTCCAATTCCGATCAACCAGGCGTTTCAGCGCCGCGTGTTATTATACGTGGTATGGCTACTATTAATGCCTCTACGTCTCCGCTCTATGTTGTAGACGGTGTGGTGATGAATAATTTTGCACTTGTGAACCCTAATGACATCGAATCTATGGAGGTTCTAAAAGACGCATCAGCCACGGCTATCTACGGCGCTCGAGGTGCTAATGGCGTTATTATGGTAACAACTAAGCGCGGTTTGAAGGGTTCGGAAGGCACGAGAGTGAGCTATCAAGGATCGATAAGTTTACGCCATATTGCACGTAAGATGGATGTGCTGAATGCTCAGGAATGGTGCGATGCCTTTATGAAAGGTCTGGAAAATGAAAATACCTATCAGGGGAAAAACTGGAGTCTCGACCGTACATATTGGTTCCGCGATACCCGTTACTTTGATTCTAACGGTAATCCGCTGTACAATACCGACTGGCAGGACGAAGCAACCCGTACGTCTGTATCACATAACCATCAAATCAATATTCAGCAAGCAGGCAAGACTTCATCCGTAGGTGCTTTCCTTAACTACAGCGATTATCAGGGAATAATGCTCAACACATGGTCTAAACGTGTAAGTGGAAAGTTGGCTTATGATGCTAACCCTACCAAATGGCTTACTACAAACGTAAACTTAATGGTAAATCACATGTGGAGTCGCTATACTGATGAAACCAGTGGAGGTCAAGAGGCACGCCGAACAATGATAGAAATGCTTCCTTGGTTGCCTGTACGCGATACGAATGGTAACTATACAACGTCTACTTCGCCGTCGCAGATGTCGGAACTTTTCGGTTTCGAGGGAATGTCGAATCCTGTCATGATACTGGATTTGCAGAAACGTTTGTACTACAATACGCAGATGTTTGGCAATGCCGCCTTTACTTTCCATCTGCTTCAGGGGCTTGATCTGAAAACTCAACTCGGTCTCGACTGGCACAATATCGAACTCAGGCGTTATGCTTCGCGTGATTTGAATAACATTGCACAGTCGGATCAAGGTATTGCCGAGAACGATCGTTATAGGAACCTTTACTGGCAGGAGGAGACCTATCTTACTTATAATAGGACTCTAAACAAGCTACATCGTCTGAACGGCATGTTCGGTATGTCTTGGCAAGGCTATACTTCACGCCTCAATTATGCTGAAACCAAAGGGTTTGACGATGATTTCTTCGAAGATAATAATATGGGGGCAGGTAAGGTGCCGAGTCCGCCCGGATCGAATTTCGATGAATGGTATATGAACTCTTACTTCCTCCGCTTAGCTTATACGTACAATGATCGTTATTCTGTTACTCTTACAGGTCGTGTAGATGGCTCTTCAAAGTTTGGTAAAGACAACCAATATGCTTTTTTCCCGTCGGTAGGTCTGGCGTGGATAGCTTCTGAAGAGAATTTCTTGAAAGATGTGAATTGGCTTAGTAACTTGAAATTCCATACGAGTTATGGTCTTACAGGTAATTCTGAGATCGGTACTTATAGATCTTTGGCCCGTTTGTCGGTAGGAACATTACTCTTAAATGGTATACGTTCTTCATACGCATACTTGAATTCGATGCCTAATCCTAACCTTAAATGGGAAAAAACAGGACAGTTCGATATCGGTTTTGAATTAGGTTTGTTGGACAATGCTCTTAATTTTGACATCTCTTATTATTACAAGAAAACCACCGATTTGTTACTTGATTGTCCCGTACCCCACTCAACTGGTTTCCAAAGTATATACAAGAATATTGGGTCGGTGAAGAATTCAGGACTTGATATCATGATCAATACTTATCCTATACGCAGTAAAGACTTCACGTGGAATTCTACTCTAAATCTGAATTATAATAAGAATAAGATTCTTCACCTTGGCGACAACGATGAAGATATAGAAATTTTAGGCTGGGTAGGAGGCTCTGAAGGCATCTTACGTGTAGGTGAAAGCATGGGTAGTTTCTATGGTTATGAACGTTATGGTATTTGGACAAAAGAGGATTATGCCGCAGGTAGGTGCAATCAAAAACAAGTCGGTCGTCCGCATCGTTCGGATTCAAAGAAAATACTTGGTAAGGGTATTCCTGATTGGACTGGTAGCTGGACCAATACTTTCAACTATAAAAACTGGGATCTTACACTTGATATGCAGTTCGTAATGGGTGTAAAGACCATGCAGCAGTTCTATCATCCGACTTATGATCGTTTTGGTATTACCAACGGACTTACCAGTATATTATACGATGCTTATAATGGTAGTAACACCGGAACTATGGAACAAATGATCTATCTCTGTAATAGTGGGCATGCAGGTCAGGATACTACCGTTGATTCAAGTTGGATTTGCGACGGTTCTTACTTACGTTGTAACATGCTTCAGCTTGGTTATACCTTCACTCCTGCGGCTATGAAGAGCATCGGACTGAATGCTTTGAGACTGTATGTGAGTGCGAACAACCTATTTCTGATTTGCTCGAAAAATTTCAAGGGCTACGATCCGGAGTCTACATCGCAGAGCAGTAAGTTCGGCCAGAATATGACATTCTATTCTTATCCGAGAGCAAGAACATTCACGTTAGGCGTAAATGTAACATTTTAATTTATCTTAATTCGATTATACATTATGAAAAAGATATTTTTATTTTCAGTCTGTATAGGTGTTCTCTTGGCATCTTGTAGCGACTTCTTAGAGGAAAAACCAAAGTCTATACGTACGATGGGAGATTTTTATAAGACAGAAGCACAGGCAACAGCCAATGTAAATACCTTGTATAGAAGCGGTGCTATTACTCAAATATCGAGCGCTCCAAGTGCTTATATCGGCTCTTTTGCAATGGTCCCGGGCATGCTTACCGGTTATTTCAGCAACTCTTATGAGGGGCAAGAGTCGGTTTGTATGTATTCAAGACTGCTTACCCGTCAGGAACAGACCAACAATGTATCGAGCACAATGGATGGTGTGTGGGACGGATGTTATGGGGCTATCAACATTGCCAACGGCGCTATCAAGCATATTCCCGATATTTCGATGACGGAATCTGTAAAGAATACGCTTATTGCCGAGGCGAAGTTCTTCCGTGCATTCAACTATTTTTTCCTTGTAAAGATATTCGGTGATATTCCTTTATCTGTGGAACCTTACGAAAGTATGAATAACATGGAGCTCTCGCGTACACCGATTGCCGATGTTTACACGCAGATAGAGAAAGATCTTACCGAGGCTATAGCCGTGTTACCTGCAGCAACTTGGCAGGCTACAAACCACCGTATTACGAAATATGTGGCAGAACAAGTGCTCACAGCAGTCTATATGCAGCAGGGAAAATACACCGAAGCTGCTGCTGCAGCTAAGGATATCATCAGCTCAGGACAGTATTCTCTTACGGAAAATACGGATAATGCCTTAAACAGTGCATACAACAAGCTGCGTACTATTGATGATCTGCCGGAGGTACTCTATGCAGTTGAATACAATGCTTCGATTAGTACCAGTGATTGGCGTCCTACCTATGCGTTCACTTCATCGGCCACAGCCGTGTTCAGTCTTTATTCTATCTACGAAAGAGTGTATGGGCCGAATGCGCGCTTCCTTAATGTGTACACAGCAAACGACCTCCGCGGGCAGGAAAAACAGTTCTTTGCAACAAGTTATACCAACCCTAAAAATGGTAAAACATGGACAGCTCCCGATGCCGATCACAAGGGATGTTGGTATTATTTCGATGAAGAAGCCAATATAAACACCGGTAAAGGTACTAAAGATTGGAATATCTATCGGTATGCGGAGACGCTGCTCGATGCCGCTGAATGTATCGTTCAGAGTGGCGGAAGCGTAACCGCAGAGGCGGCAGGTTACTTGGCTCAGGTGCAATCACGTGCCCTCGGACAGTCTGTAGCAACGCTTACAACGAGTTTACAAAGCCTCTCTAAGGATGATTTTATACATGCATGTTGGACGGAGAGGTTGCGTGAATTCCCGTTAGAGTATAAAATTTGGGACGATTGTTTACGCACAAAGATGTTCCCGAACGTATCTTCTACCACCCAGGGTTCGGTTACCTACGAAAATCTTGTAGGCGCTACAAACGGATCAGGTGCCGTGTTTAAGGAGTCTGACCTACTGTGGCCGCTCTCTTTGAACGAGATGCAGCGCAACAAGAACCTGCGTCCGCAGAATACAGGTTATGCAGATCACAACTAAATTTGTTTGTGAGATTTAGCATATAATATAAGAATAGAATTGGGGCGGATGCAATATGCCGCCCCTTTTCCGGTTCTTTTTAAAATCTATTTTTATTATTTATAAACTATAACGCATGAAGAAAATCAAACTCTTGATGATGCTTTTGGGTGTTATGTATATGTTTTCGTTGCACATGTCTGCCCAAAAAGACTACACATCTTATGTAAATCCGTACATCGGTTCGGGTGGTCATGGCCACGTGTTCGTAGGAGCAAATGTGCCATTTGGTGCCGTTCAGCTCGGTCCTTCTAATATCTATAAAGGATGGGACTGGTGCTCAGGCTATCATTACAGCGATAATATCATCATAGGCTTTAGCCATAATCACCTGAGCGGTACGGGGTGTGCCGATTTGGGCGACGTAAGTCTGATGCCATATTCGGGTTCTTTGCGTACTGCACGTGGCGAACAAGGTAATATAGAGGGTGCCGCATCATCGTATTTCAGGCATGATAACGAGAAAGTTATGCCCGGATATTACGCCGTAAAGCTCGATAATGGGGTAGAAGCAGAGCTTACTGCTACCGAAAGAGTGGGCATGCACCATTACAATTATACGGCTCAGGGAGATGCGCGTGTGCTTATCGATCTTGTCAACGGTATCGGCAATCGCACTTACGAGGCCTATGTGCGCAAGGTAGACGATACCACTGTGGAGGGTTATCGTTTCGTCAACGGCTGGGCACCGCGCCATAAAGTGTTCTTCTATGCTAAGTTCAATCGTCCCATCAAGCGCCTTGATACATTCTATAACGATACTCCGTCGGGACAAGACGAGCTTCAGGGGCGCGATGTAAAGGCAGTTGTAACGTTTGATAGCGGTGTAAAAGATGTGCTTGTAAAAGTGGCTATCTCGTCTGTAAGTTGTGCCAATGCCAAGATGAATATGGAGGCTGAGCTGACAGGATGGGACTTTAATGCCGTTAGAAGTACTGCCTTAGATAAATGGAACCGTGTTCTATCGACGATAGACATACAGGGTAACGATAAGCAAAAGCGTATCTTCTATACCGCTATGTACCATGCATTTATAGCACCTAACCTATATTGCGATATTAATAAGGATTTCCGTGGCATAGATGACAGGATATATACCGGTAACAAGTTCCTTAACTATACCACTTTTTCCACATGGGATACTTACAGAACCCTGCATCCTTTGTTCACTATCATTGCTAAAGACTGGGTTCCGGATATGGTTAATGCCATGTTAAGCATATACGATCAGAACGGTAAACTACCCATCTGGCCGCTCTATGCGGGCGAAACAAACTGTATGCCCGGCTACAGTTCGGTGCCTATCATTGCCGATGCTTACCTGAAGGGTATAGGCGGATTTGACGCAAACAAGGCACTTGACTGCATGATCTCTACCGCAACGAACAGTAAGCAGAACGGTATACCGGAGTTCATGAAGTATGGTTACATCCCTGCAGATAAGAAAGGAGAGGCCACTTCCATAAACCTTGAGTACGCAGCCGATGATTGGGGACTCGCTCTGATGGCTAAGAAGATGGGACGAACAGACGCTTATAATACCTTCATCAAACGGGGTATGTCTTACGAACTGCTTTTCGATAAGAAGATAAACAAGGTTCATCCGAAGATGTCTGATGGAAGTTGGTACGAACCATATAATCCCTTCCTTGCCAATCACCGCGATAATGTGGGCGATTTTACCGAGGGTAACGGCTGGCAATACACTTTCATGGTGCCACAGAACCCCGAAGGATTGGTGGCATTGCATGGAAGCGACGATGCTTTTATTAAGAACCTCGACGAATTGTTTGTAGCTGAAGGCGACTTAGGCGAGGGAGCTCCTCCCGATGTATCGGGCATGGTGGGCCAGTATGCGCAAGGTAATGAGCCGAACCACCATATACCTTATTTATATGTATATGCCGGTGCGCAGTACAAAACGGCCGTTCGTGTGCGCTCTTTGCAGGATATGTTCTATAAAGACGAGCCGGATGGCTATGCCGGAAACGAAGACTGTGGCCAGATGTCGGCATGGCATATCATGTCGGCCCTTGGTTTTTATCAGGTAAACCCGTCTAATGGTGTGTATGTATTCGGCAGCCCGTCGTTCAAAAAGGCAACGATTAACTTGCCGGGAGGTAAGAAGTTCGTCGTTAATGCGGATAACAATAGCGATCAGAACGTATATATACAGTCGGTAAAGCTGAACGGGAAGCCCTATCAGAAGGCCTTCGTTACCTATCAGGACATCATGAAAGGAGGCACGCTCGACTTCACTATGGGTAGCAAGCCTAACAAAAACTTCGGAAAGGCAGTTAGAAATCGTCCCGTAAGTGCAAAATAAAAAAAGCGAAAAGAGTTCAAGTAGAATCGTATCAAGCTATAACTGTCAGGCATATACGGTCTGTTTTGCACTCTTTTCTCTTTATTTTCTCATTCGATTTCGTCACCTGTTTTGGAGACAGTTTTTCTGTCTATTCTTTTATTTACTGATAAAATAAAGGTGTTGATTGATTATTTTTCGTGTCTCTACCGTTAATGCATACCTTTGTGGAGAGCTTAGAACAACGATCATAAACATTAAAAAACATTGAAGTATGAATAAAAGAAGCAAGTTATGGATGATAACCATTAGCATATTGGCATTGGTATCATGTTCTACAGACGATATTTTGAACGACGACAACAATAGTACAAATCCTACGAATTCTACGAGAACTAATTCCTCATCATCTGACAGGCGAAGCTCCGTTCTTTCATCCGTTGATGTTGGACGAACGACCTATCATCGCTTCCGTCATGCTCATATTGGTGGTAGGAATGAATCTTGGCGTGAAACTTTACTTCAAATCAGACGACGGTATGAAGGAAATGGCGCTGTTAGAGAAGCAGAATTTGGAGCAACAACTGGAGTATTTGAAGTATCAGATTACCCCTCATTTCTTCATGAATACGCTGAACAATATTCATGCGTTGGTAGATATCGATCTTGACAAGGCAAACTAACCTTCTTGGACAGCAATACCTATCTGCCCATAGGCGACTTATATAAAGAGAAGTTTACTAAATATATCAGCGGTAAATTCTTGGGCAAGTAATTTTATTTACCCTTTACTGCTTATATTTCTTGGGCGTTATGGTGGTTTGGAAGTATACTTTTCGGGGATTTTTATCTGAACGTAGCAAATATGCAAAGCTGAAGTTCGCCTCTTTATACACCTTCATAGATGTGTTATCTTTGATGGCCTGCACCAGTTGCCGTTCTATCTCGTCCTTGTGTTTGTTAATGATATCGGCGTTATCCATCTTTTCTGTGAGCGAACAATAGTAATAATAAGTCTTTGTAGGCTTATCGAAAGACATACTATCGGTACGTGTGTAGTTGACAACCGGTGTGGGACAAAACTTTTCTGTGTATTCCTTGGCTTCACGTACGGCACGGTCTTCAAGGCTTTCTTGGCAGGCTGCGAACATCAGCATGCCCGTTATCATCAATAAAATTTTTCTCATATCATATTCCTTTGATGGAACAAAGATACATAAAAGATATGATATGTAGAAACAGATTAAAGCTAAACCTTTCTCAATTTTTTGATAAAATGGGTACAGTATTATTATGTAACAATACAAGTGCATTATATTATTGAAATTATGCGAAATATTTCTTAATAGTTAACCGCTAAGATATTGAGGTTCTTCGATAGCAGATAATGTCCTTATTTACGAAAGTTTATTTATTAGTATAACGTGGAGAGTTCTTAAGTAAGTGGTGTATTTCAAGTATAGTTCAGAGAAGTGGCGACATCAGACGGACGAAAGATTCCCACAAACGGTGGAGAAATGGGCGGTGGGTGAGATATGTGAAGTCGTCAAGGAGTATGCATTCTGCTTGATCATCGAGAAATATCTTCTTTATTCTCAAAGCCATGCTCTCATCATAGAAGAAAATATTCGACTCGAAATTATTCTCAAAGCTACGGAAATCTACGTTAGTGCTACCACAGGTGGCGAGACTATCATCGGAAACGAGTAGCTTGGAATGATTGAAACCGGCTTGATAAAGATAGACTTTTACACCAGCTTCGAGAATACTTGGCAGGTATGAACGACTCGCCCATTCTACTAATTTGGCATCGGTGTGCAAAGGAATCATTAATCTGACATCTATGCCGGCAAGAGCTGCCGTTCGTATTGCGAAAAGGATAGGATCCGTAGGCAGAAAGTAGGGTGACTCAATAAAAACGTAATGTTTGGCTTCGAGTAATATGCGGACGTAACCTTGCATGATGTCGGGCCATGGAGAGATGGGGCTGCTGGTAACTACTTGCGCTATACAATCGTTTATGGTAGATGTCTTGCATTCCGGATAATATTTGCGGCCGGATATTAATGTGCGATCTACGAAATACCAGTCGACTAAAAATGCACGCTGAATGGAATAGACGATGCCTCCCGTGACTCGAAGATGGGTATCACGCCATGGTTGACGGGGGGTACCTTTCACGTATCTGAGAGCAATATTCATGCCACCGATAAACCCTATCTGACCATCTATCACACAGAGTTTGCGGTGATTGCGGTAGTTAACTTTGCTTGTGAATGCAGGGAAGCGCACAGGAAGGAATGCATGAACGTCTATTCCAGCATTACGCATGCGCTCGAAGAAGCGATTAGGTACACGCCAACAGCCCACATCATCGTAAATAAGGCGTACCTCAACGCCCTCGTACGCTTTGTCTATCAATGCATCTGTTACCAATCGTCCGAGTGGATCATCAGCTATAATGTAGGTGTCAAGATGAATGTGCTGCTTAGCTGCACCGATATCACGCAGTAGATGTAGAAAAAAGTCGTATCCGTTAGTATAGATGTTGACCTCATTATCCTTGAAAGGGAGTGACATACTTTGGTTTGCAAAGAGTTTCATCAGCGACTTATGTGTGTCGGGTAGCCGGAGATTGCGTTGCTCTACGAATTCTAACATCGAGCGTTTGGACAGTTGATCGAGCCTACGCTGACTGATATAACGTTCTTTACGTGTATTTCGGCCGAAAAAGAAATAAAAGATAATGCCTATCCCCGGTACGAATATCAGCACCAGCATCCATGCCATAGTCTTTTCTGGCTGTCGATTTTCCATCAAAAGGCGTACTATCGTGGCAACCACAATAGCGATATATAAAGAAACAATTATCCAGTGAGCGTAGATCATAGCTATTGCTTTTCTCCTTTTCTCTTTCGAATATAGGCCAATTCTTGTATGGCAAAGTCAGAATTTTCGGGCTCATCAATCATTGATCGAAGTAATTTTTCGGCTTCATCGTAGTTCTCTTGTTCAACAAGCAAATAGGCCTTGCGCCGCTTTAAGAAGCTTTCGAACAAGTCGAAGTGACCATTTATCTTTTCCTTGTTGGGCAAATTGCCCAATTCTTGCAGTATGCCTTCGATGACGCCATAGGCACGCAGATCACCTCCATTCACCATGCAATTAATATATTCCTCGGTGTAAATAATGTTATGTAGTGGCAGTAGTAGTTCCAGATAGTAATAGGCACGGTCGTATTGGTGCAGAGCATTATAACAGAATCCCAACATATAGCTCACTTCAAAGAAATATTGATGTACTTCAAGCTGTGGTCCGGGCAGATACCGGTGCAATGTATGGTATACATATTCCAAGAATGGTATCGCTTCGATAAAGCATTTCCGAGTAAAAAGCATCTTTCCGCGGTAGAGATGGTAGCCCACTTGTGGGTTAATGCAGGCTATAATGAGTCGTTCATCTTCTGTCAGAGCGTCGAAGCCTTCACGCTGTAATTTAGCCATAGCTTCTTTCCACAGATAACGAAACTCGTCGATACGTGACTGAGACGGTCGTAGGTCATAAGCTGCAAGCATGCTCAAGGCAATGGTCTTGTTGTTGTCAGTACCCACAGGGTTTATACGTTGCGCCGACAAAGGAATCTGTGTGATGGTAATACGATAGTAAAGAGATTGTTCATCTCCTAGCTCTGCCGAGAGATGAACGATAAGATGCCGTTCTTTATCAGGCAAAATGCGGTCGAAATACGACAAAAAGAATGTAGCCGCATGGTGTGTGAACCGCCCTTCGTCAATGAGCATAGTCGATAATGCGAAATTTCTTATTTCATCAGTTTCTATCTTATGACTTTCATGTTCATCGTATATAACTGTCATTCGTATAGGTAGAAAGTGTGATAATCCCATTGCTGTGCTCAGTAAGTATTTCAAGGTAAGGCGACTGTTGGGCTCTTCGCGCCATTCAGGGCCTGCCGATTGATGCAGCATTTCTTGTTCGCGAACTAAATAGATGTTACGGCTTAGTTCCATTCCGGCTTTTTCTATGTCGGCATTACCTACTGCTTCAGTATCTTTTACCACTTCTTCAAACCTGCGAATGAAAACGTTTTTCCATAGAAATATGTCGTCCATGATACGTTTAAACAGCACAAGAGGCATAATGTTGGTTAGTAACAGTGACGACAGGATATGCATATGTGCCGTACCGTCGGCTTTATTCACCATATAGGTTAGCCGGCAATTATCGGTATTCAAATTGCATTGATTGCAGATATTACGCATGAGTTCCATTTGCTCTGCGTGTACAGAGTAGAACGACAGGCAAGACAGCTTCATGAAAGGTGAGTTTTTAACGAGGCGGATGCGAAATGAACTGCCTTGATAAGTATAGTCAGCCAAGCTGTCTTCATTTTCTTTTGACCACACGGGGGTACAGTTAAGGGCCCGCAGTGCCTTTCTGACAATACGACGACTATCGTTTGGAGAAATGGAAACGTGTCTCTGACTAGTGTAGCGAAGTCTTCTCCACACTAAATACAATGCCAATGCTACCAACGCACCCATTGTCCATGCTAATATCACGATAGAAGCATTATTCATATTTCTGCAACAAATATAAACAAAATAGTGTGAAAATGATTACAATTTCTGAAAAATTATACTTATAAAGGGATGGATATGTGATGTTGGAATGTGCGAGAACTGAATATTCACAGCGTGTCTATCAATTTTAAACAGACATCTATCATTGTTTGACAACATACATACTTGATAACCTCGCACCAAGGGATGTATACTTGGGGCAAGGAGAGCAAATCAAGAAAATTGGAGAAATAAGAAAACAAAAATCGATTAATAAGTGAATTTATAAAAATAAAATGATGAATATAAAAGCAAAACTACATTTGCAGTGGTGCACTTTGGTTTGATAACGTACAACAAACTAAAAGGTGACTATGCTGAAGGATTAGTTGACCGTCAAACTTATCCCGAACTCAGGTTAATATTATGACATATGTATTCAGCATATTCACCAGGCAGTAAACATTCTATCTCTCTACAAAGAAGTTACAATGGGCGGACTACACGGAAACCGGTGAACTCACTACCTATAGTTTGTCCGCTTACAACGCGCTCTGCGCTGCGACACTCCTCGGCACCGAAGAAGTAACTGCCACCACGCAACACGCGCCCTTTGCCCGTAGAAGGCCCGACTGGGTCGGTAACATCAGTCTTAGGATATGGCCCATAGAAGTCTTCACACCACTCCTGAACGTTTCCGTGCATATCGCAAAGTCCCCATTTATTAGGAGGATAGGCGCCTACTTCTGTGGTCTTCCATAGTAATTTTCCCTTTGGATTATTGCCATATGGCTTTTCACCGTTGTAGTTTGCCTGATCTGTGGTGATATTGTCGCCCGTATTGAACGGTGAGGTAGTACCTGCACGGCAGGCATATTCCCACTGTGCCTCGGTCGGAAGCTGGCAATTGGCCCATTTGCAATAAGCTTTGGCATCTTCCCAACTTACGTTAATCACCGGTCGTTTACCTCTTCCGAAGCCTTCATCAGCAGGTTTCTTGCGATTAGTTGCTTTGCAGAATTCATCATATTGGTCAAAGGTAACGAGATATTTGCTTATCTTGAAACCTTTGAGTGTTACTTTGTGCTGCACTTCATCGATACCATGGCCCAATTCCGAGGCATGACTACCCATGACGAATGTTCCTCCGTCGATCTTAATCCATACAAATCCGTGCGGATCGGGTGCTTCAGATTTGTTTTTTTCATCGTCTTTACTGCATGAAACGAATGCTGATGATGCACATAAAAGTCCCAAGAGGGACATCATTAAATACTGTTTTTTCATAAAATAATAATAGTTTGGTAAATATAAATTTAAAATTCAAGCAATTTAAAGCGTAAAACTGTTATGAGGGACAAGCCATCAGCCTGCCTGTAAAAGTTCCTCCGAGCATTTTTGTTCTTTTAAGATACCAGAAAAGGTACAGTCTACGGCCCAACTTATTTCATATCTTTATTGCCCCTATACCTATGACCTATCGGCAATAAACATGCTGTGTGACAGCCATAGAAGTATTGCCTGTCATTCCGGCACATAGATTATTTCACCGTTATCGAGTTCATAGGCTATGCCCACTTTACGTCCCTTGGGCCCGTTACTGCTGCTCTGATCTTTGGAAGGAGTGTAGCGTTCTATCTTTTGACCTTTCTTGCTGATGATCTCCATGTTCTCTTTACCCGGATTCTTTACCATCGTAAAATCTTCTTTACTGAACATTTCGGTCATGTTGTAGCGCGTAACAAGCGCCACCATCAGTGCCACTGCGAACACCATAGCTACATCGAAAAGATTTCCCACCGAGCTCATAGGATCGAAATCGCCGTCTTGTAAGAGTAATCTACGCCGCCTCATGCCAAAGTATTCTTTTGGTTCAACAATTCTGCAAGAAACTCCAGCTGTGTTATATCTTGCATGTACCATCGCTTCTTTACCTGCAAAGTAATCATGCCCACAGCGCCAGAGAACAATCCAATGACAGTTGTCGCAAATGCGACCTGCATATTGTAGGCCATGGTGGCAATATCACCTGTGGAAAGCCCAACCAATGCTGGCCCCATAGGGATAAGTGTCCCCATTAAACCGAGCATCGGACCGAGTTTGACCAACATTTTAGAGATACCCATATCCCTGTCTGACGCAATTTCATATTGTGAGAGCAGTTGCGAGACATGTGCACTACTGCCGGCATTTGTAAGCATACGGTGCACAAACGTAAGCAATAACGACGATGCACGGTTCGGCAAACGGTCAGCAAGCGTATCCACGTTCGCTATGGTGAGCCCTTCGAGCTCGGCTGTCACCGCAGTTTGTACCCTACGCATATTCATGTATTGCCCGAAAAATGTGCCGATGAGCAGCAATGCCCTGCCAAACAACACGAGCAACAACACGACAACAGGCACAAGAAGCCCCGTAGATATCCAAAATAAAATGTCTGAAATGTAAGTCATTTTTTATCGATTGTTTATATTATTATTCCGTTTTTGTTTCAACGCATACCATGCTATACCGCACAAGAGCCCCATCGTAAGCAATACGAGAAAGCCGCACAGCGCCGTAAGATCTATGCTGTCGGCAGACTTGGTTTGCGTTTCGCCGTTCACAGTTGCCACTACTCCGATTACTGCCACGAGCACATTCGAGAGGAAAAGCATCTCTAAACGCAGGTCACTTTCGGGCAGCAACAGGCGCAGAAGCATTCTTCCCGAGGGCACTACCGCAAGGATAGTGGCAGCAATCATATAGGCTATGAGGGTAAACGAGGTGCCGGGCAAGGAGAAAATGAGTTCTACAAGGGTGGCGAACACCACAGGGAACACGATTATACCCGGGTAAAAAGTGAGCAATATATGTATGACACGACTGCGAGGTTTGGCTCTTTCGGCACTCGGCATGCGCACTGTGAAGAGACAGAACGTGAGTTGCGCCGCCACATCTATGGTCAATATCACGGCTATGTCGCGCATTAATTCCGTGTTCTTTAACCAATCGGCAATCTGAGTTTTAGACTGTTCTATGGCCAAAGGCCACATCAAGGCAGCAAACAGTGCCAGAACAATTGTGGTAACCGCCATGGTACGCCATGTTGTAAAGGTTTGCTTCAACAAGAAATTGAAGCAAACTAATATCATAAGAATAGCTACTACCATTTCCATTTGGCAGGCATTTACTCCATGTTACGTATCTTTCGGTTGCGTCTTACTATCCACAAAAGCAAGACAATGAGCAGAACGGCAACCACACCCACTACTACATTGTTCAGTACATGCTTCGCCGACGACGGTTGTTCGGTGAGCGTTTCTTTTTCCATCTTCATGCCTTTTTGTGCATTTATGCCTGTATTGCGTATTTCTCCGATATTTCTTTCATACTTTTTCACAGCTTCTTGGTCGGCATTATGGTCGGTAATGAAGCGGCGTAACTTGGCATTATTACACACAAAACCCGAACACGAAGGCTTATATTTATTCACTAAATCTACGTGCATCTGCGCAAGAGTACTAATTTGTCGGCCGTCTGCTTTCCACATACCCTTACGTGTGGCCTCCAACATCACCGCTGTAATTTCCTCGATTGCCGCAGGATTTTGCTTTACAAAGAAATCTTTCACACCCAGATCGTATTTGTCTTTCACATAGACATTATAGATTTCGTTCCACATCTCATCGTCTATCGCCGACGGTTTCATTACTTCCCATCCGAAAGTGTTCTGCACGATGGCGGCAAAGCCACTTGCCGACGAGGCTCCGCCTTTCATCTGTTCCTTGATATAGGTAGGATTGAAAATGGTGGTACGGCTCTCTACGCCGATCGCCTCTTTCACCTCTTGCATACGCATGTTCTGCCTGTTGCGGTAATCGCTTAGGTATGCATCGGGTTCCTTGCCTGTTACCTTGCGCACAGCGAGGTTCATACCGCCCATAAACTCATAAACATGGTCAAGACTTAGTGCCCCCCATGTGTTGCTCTGACGCGGTTGAACAACCACGTCGGTACGAGTGAGTGCCGCTTCGAAGGCATACTGTTTGAATTGTTCCCAATTTTTAGTGTCGCCATAGAACGCTCCCATGTTGTTCAAATAGACATCTGCTACCTCTGAACGGCGTTCCCATCGGTCGCTGCTCATCACCATAGCTTGTATACCCGTACCGTAATTGCCGTTCATACCGCCGAAAACGCGGCGCGAGGCAAGTTCTCTGGCTTCCTTAGGTGACACACCTTTCTCCGTCAGAGCACGCTCCGTTTCCTTCAATCCCTTGGCTACTTCGTTTTCGTACCTATCGTTTTTAGCCGCTGCAGCCATCTCCACAGCCCGATTGATGAGGAACAAACGCGAAGCGGCAAGGTCGCGTAATTGTCCTGAAGTCTGTACCATGACGTCTATTCTGGGGCGTCCGAGTTCGTTAGAAGGTATAAGTTTCAGGTCTGTAACACGCCCGAAGCTGTCTCTTACAGGCTCTACGCCAAGCATATAGAGCACTTGCGCGATGGTTGCCCCCTCGGTCTCAATGAATTCTCCGCTCCATAAAGTGTAGCTGACCTTGCGGGGTATACTGTCGTTATGGCGTCTGCGATACATCTGTATGGTATTTTCGGCCAATTCTTTCCCTTTCTCCCATGCCGATTCACTGGGCGTAGACTCGGCATTGATGCCATACATATTACGGCCAGTTGGAATTGTATTGGGGTTAGCTATGGGATCTCCGCCCGGCGAAGGCATAGTGTAGCCCCCATTCATGGCATTGATGATACTACTGAGTTCGAGCTGCGGACTCTGCAAGAGGTCCTTTTTGTAGGCCGAAACATTACGAATGGTACGTTCGAGTTCTGCCACTGCGAAGGCAAAATCCTTATCTTGTTTAGCATAAGTGGATTTTTTATCTGCCATCCTCTGCATTCCTGCGATGCCTTTAGGGCCTTTTGTCGGTGGCATGCTGGTATGCTGTTTCGGCATTTTACCCCGCATAGCAGGCATAGGACCTCTCATCTTCGGCATTCCTTTCATCATCTTCGCTTTATTTCTACCGCCTCCGGCCATCATCATAGCCATCATATCCTTGGGCGCGGTGAGTGTCTGATACACTTGACGCGCCTTTGCAAGCTTAGCATGCGTTATGTTCGCCGTAGCGCAAACTACGGCATCGGTGGCATAGGCAGGATTGGCAAGCAGCTTACCCACCAAGGCTTTCGCCGGATTAAGATAACGCTGCGTAAACAACACCTTGCGTTTTGCCACACTGGCATCGGCACGTCCCTGTGCTTTATCTATGGCATAAACCGAATATGCTATGGGATCGGTGCACATAGCATATACGCTGCTCACTATTCGGGCAGACTCATAAGGAATGCCCAAGGTATAAAGTTGACCGTTAATCTTGGCAGTTGCGATCTCTTCAGCATAGTTGTCGATGCGCAAGATATCGTCTTCAGTGTAGGGTCTTGCCATAACCGAATCGAGTCCGAGCTCGCGATGTATGCCCAACTTCACGGCTATAGCTTTCACATCCAGCGAAGCTTTCTTTATTCCGGCCCTATGGTGTACCACTTTATCGTTATATATTTTAATCTTTTCTGCAAGGTCATGATACGTTCCACGTAGGTTGCTTTCCATGAAAGGAGCCGTTAGATACGTCTGAAGTCCGGCATACGAACGCCGTTTAGCTATCAGACCTTCGCCCACATTACCTATTGTATAAAGATAAAAGTGCGGAGTTGTGCCTACCAGACGGTCGGGCCAGTCGAGATTACTCAATGCAACTTGCTTCTTAGGCGTAAACTCTAAGTTGCCATGAGTGCCGAAATGTATCAGCACATCTGCCTTGAATCCGTATCTTGTCCATAGATAAGAAGCAATATAGGTATGGGGAGGAGCAGTGTTAGTACCGTGAACTACCTTAAACGCATTATTACCCTTGCCGGCCGCATTCTGCGGAAGAAGCACCACATTTCCGAAACGTAAACGTGCTATACCGAGCTTCCCGTCGGGCGTACTCATATATTTACCAGGGAAATTGCCATAGGCTTTCACCACTTCGGCATACTTCTCGGGACGGAGAGAGGCCTTTATCCATGCCTCGTACTGTCTCTTTGAGATGAGTTCGGGGCGTCCCTTTTTCATGAATTCGGCAGAAGCGCCCTCGGCATATGGCCCGAATATCATCCCTTGATGTTGTATCATACGCTCGAGTTGAGTAGAAGAAGCGGGTAATCCTGCCACATTATAGCCCTCGCTACGTAGCTTTAGCAGCAGATTATATAGTGAAGGTCCCACTTCCATGCCGCCTGCAATCATAGCATTTTGCCCGGGTCCTTTGTAGTAATATATGGCCACGCGCTTTTCTTTGTTGGGTTTATGCTTAAGATTTATATAATTGTTTACCGTCTTTACGAAGTCTTCAAGACGCTCAGGTATCGCAGTCACGTATCGTAAACCGTCGTTCCCCTCGTAATGACCGAAGAGGGCAAACGATCGAAGCGCCCCGTCTATCTCTGGCGTAACCACGCTTTGCGAGAGGAAACCGCCACTCATACCCATCTTATCAGCTTCCCATTCCTTTACCAAACGGTTCACATTCAAGGGTGCAAAGAGGGGGATATTCCTCGTTTTCAGATAGTTTACCATGTTATCTCCCATACGTCCGTGAGCCATATTGATAACGGCCGCCACGGGTATGCTATCGGCATGATGCCCCTCTATGAACTCTCTGATGGAGTTGACTGGATATACCGTATTGCCCGTATCTTCGAGGCGGGCGATCAACTCTTTAGGTTCGCCGATAGAACCCGTAATGATTATTGCCGGTGCATGGGATTTTAACAAACCATGACGGTGTAGGTATTTATGGTATTCGGCTACCGAATGGAATTGAATAGGCTCTCTATCGGCATCAGATCTATCGTATGTGTATAACAGACCGTACGTCTGTTCCACCAATACATGGGGTTTAGGAGCGTAAATCAGCTTGCCATCGATGTATTTACGTACATAACTCAGCATACTCCTGTAGTTTTCTTGACCGCCGTTCGCTATGTATTTCCTCAACGTATCGGCAACTATCGAGTCCATAGAGGTAAAGTCGTTGTCGGGATTGGTAATCATAGTGCTGACAATAGGTACTCCTTTCTTTCGTACCCGCTCTATCTGTTCGCGCTGTTCCTCCGTCAAGCGCAGTCCCATGGCCTCTATACACACGGCATCATAACCGTCGAGGCTGCTTAAATCGTCTGCCTCCACGTCGTCGATCTTAATAAATGGGTTGTCGTTTGCCTTGGCAATCCTGCCAAGCGTAATGGTTTGGTAGTTTACAAAGGCGATACGTGTGGCACAGAACCACTTCTGCCATGCGTATATGCATAAGACAAGCAGCATAAGTGCCGCTACACCGATTATTATTTTCTTCTTCATCTTGCCATGAATTAGAGTTTAAACATGTCTGAAATATTGATCCCAAGCGTTGCCACATACGTTATACCGTTCTGAGGCAACTGCACTGCCGAGTCTGCAGCCTTATCTTTATAGTTGAAGATATTGTCTATCATCAGCCCGAGCGTAATACCTCGTGGCAGTTCCGACCGCAAATTGACCGAACAGAGCGTACGTGCATCATACACGGAACGGGTGTATACTTTGGTTTTACTATCGTAAGAATAACGCGTGATGCGTGATACCCATTGGCTGTTCAAGGCAATTGTTTCCGTTGTCTTGCCGAAACGGTGTTTGTAGAGAGTGCTGAAACGGGCGCTATGTGGTCGAATCCACGACATATTATAACCGTCTCTCTTATCAAAGTCGTTGATATAAGCATAGGCTCCGGAGAAACGAAGCCCGCAAGGCAGCATATAATTGGCCGTAAGTTCTATACCTGTAGTCTTTACATTGAAAGAATTGGCATAACGCATATTCCACGATTTGCCGGGTTCTATATACTCATAGGTGATTTTATTCTTGTAACGATTGTGATAGGCAGACACAGCAAGGTTTAAACCTTTATGGTCGTACTCCACTGAAGTCGATAACTGACAGCCTTCTTCGGGCTTTAAATCTTTGTTGCCATACATCATAATGCCCATTCCTCCCATATTGAACTCCTGATAGAGTTCTTTCAAATTAGGAATACGGTAGCCCTGCGAGTAGCCTGCACGCAGGGTAATATGCTTCCATGGGCGGTATAGAACAGAGACTTTCGGTGTAAGATGGAACTTATAATGTAATCCCTTGTCGCCACGTAAACCGAGAACAATATCGATATTATCGTCAATATGCCAATCTTCCTGTAGGCAGAGAGAGAATTGGTTCATGTGTACGTTGGCGGTATCTTTTATAAAATGATGCTTTAAGTCTTCGCGCAAAAAGTCTACACCGCCACTGATAGTATGCTTGCCAAAGGTTCCTGTATAATACATACGCACGGTGTTGTTGATATTGCGATAAACCTTTTCTTTCAAATCCACACGGTCATATACATTATTCTTTATATAAATATCGCGGATATACGAAAGTTCCAAACTTTGATTATCGACAAACTGCCACTTTAAACGGCCGCTCAACACGAGATCTTCGTATCTCTGATGAAATCTGGCATTAAGATATGTGGCACGCGTATTAGCATAATATGAAGCTCTGACGTAAGCACTGAGCCTGTCGGTAAAGTTGTACGACAGCTTTTGCGATAAGTCCATGATGCGATAGCCATAGATATAAGCTGCCGTAGGATCGGCCTCGGTTCTGTTTACAGAACCGTCAGGATTGAGCGTTTCGGTTACTTTACCCTTATCATCGCTTACAAGATAGGTGTCTCTTTTGCGAAACGTGAACGATGTAAGTGATGAGAAGCGTTTCAAGTTAGTACCTGCAGAGGCAGTATATTGCTCTCCGTTATGCCCGGCATAGCGGGCATGAAGATTTACATTGACCGGTCGAACACTCTTCTTGGTAATTATATTGATAACACCTCCAATTGCACGGCTATCATATAGTGTGGATGCAGCTCCTCGAACGACTTCTATCCGCTCTATATCGTCTATATTAAATCGGCTATAGTCTATATTGTTGGCACCCCCTTCGCCACTTATCCGCTCTCCATCGAGCAAAAAGAGTACCGCTTTGCTATCCATACCCTGATAGGTTATTTCTGGAACTTGACTCATTGTATTATAATAAAATTGTATACCGGGCAAAGTGTACTCTAAGAGCGTAGTTATATCGGCGGGATTTATATTATCTATCTCTTCTCGAGAGATAACTCGTGTGATTACGGGCACATCTTTCAACGGACGTTCACTACGTGTACCCGTAACAACAACCTCGTTAAGATTGGTTTCAGCAGGGGTTAATCTTATTGTAAGGAGCGGATATCCACTCGAGGGAACCATTATACGACACGTAACATAGCCAACAAAGCTCGCCCGAAGACAATATATACGATCTTTTTGGAAATCTATCTCAAATTCTCCTTTAGCATTCGTCCCGGTACTGATATTTGTACCATCAACAGAGATAGTGGCTCCTGCAAGCGGATTACCGTCTACCGAGACTACCACGCCCTTAACGGTATACTTGGGTGGCGAAACGGGTTTGACACCCCTAACGGCGCCCCACACTACAGTAAGCTGCAAGAAGAGGATACATAGGAATTTATTCATGATGATATCCCTCATTGTTTATCGAGATTCGACAGTGTGCAAGGACTGCATAACGGTTATTAGGCAGACAGATGGATGAATTTGTGAAAACAGAACAATACAAGAACCTGCATTAACCTATCGCTCGCAACCATCTATCCGACCATTAACCGCAAAAAGTTTTCGCTCCTATTATGAGTTTTTCTTTATTAATTTGTAATCGAACTTAACTATTTTCTGCTTTCCGGTAGCATCCTGATAATCATTAAACTTAAGAAGAGCATAGCTGCCATCCTTGAATTTCACCACAAAAACCTTATCACTCATCGTATATTTGGGTGGCATACCCACGCTGGAAAGCCATTTACCCAAAATTGTATTGGCCTGTCCCTTGGAATATCCTATCAGGTTATTCTGCATACCACTCATATCTACTGTAATAAATACATTCTTGTCGGCCTCATAGGTGCCTTTGGCTAAATCTGATATTTTCACATTATTGAGCGCTGTCTCATTAGTCATCATGGCCTCACCTCCATTGGTTCTCACATTATACACATGGAAAGCCAAATGCCAAGTCTTAGGTTCGTTAGGTGTACCTGCCTTAACTGTCTTCGTTATTTCATAAGCAAGTGAGCCATCGGGATTCTTTTTATATTGGCCGTTTTCTATAATAAACTTGTGATATTCCCACTCATTTACGTCTTTTCTTATGGCAGTATCACCGGTCTCAAGGTTTACATAAATCCACGAATCGTATGCCGATGCAGGGAAAGAAATACTTTTAACCTTTACATCTTTGGGATCTTCCTGCTTTGCAGGTTCATCATTATTACTACTACATGCTGCGAACATAGTTGTAACAAGGCATAATGCCAAAAATAATTTGATTTTCATCGTTTAAAATTAAATTGTTAAATTTGAATTAATTAGCTTATCGATTGCAAAATTAAGTTCTTTCCATCGGCCGTACAATACTGAAAAAGGGGTATTTTTTCCAAGCAGAAACGGTGCAAGGAAAAGCACGCAAATGCGCTCAACAAGCTACCAATCAACATTTTACACAGTATACGTCAATACTGCAACTACCATGCGTACTACCTACTTCTATCTAATCATAATTAGTGATTGGCATAAAAAGATATAAAAAAGCAAAAAAGAGATGCCACAAAAAGCGTGCATCTCTTGAATAGGCGAGCCTCTTGTCGGATTCGAACCAACGACCCCGAGATTACAAATCACGTGCTC
>CAUUQE010000007.1:0-30066 GCA_963547065.1 uncultured Prevotella sp.
TAGTAAATTTGTAACAAATTTGAACATTCATGTACGGACTTTACATACATATTCCATTCTGCGAAAGCCGCTGCATATACTGTGGATTTTACTCGACCACACAATCGGAGCTTATCAACCCATACATAAGAGCCATTTGTAACGAAATGGAATTACGGAAAAACTATCTGCCCGACAGGCGCATCCGTACGATTTATTTCGGCGGAGGCACACCTTCATTGCTCTCATATCGACATCTAAGCACGATATTCCATACTATCAATAAGGTGTATGATACAAATTGCCTGCAAGAGGTTACCTTGGAATGCAATCCGGATGATGTAACTTCCGATTTTACATCGGCGCTCGGTTCACTTCCCGTCAACCGTGTGAGCTTGGGGGCACAAACATTTTCCGACGACAGGCTGCACTTCTTGAACCGACGACATACCTCTCTTGAAATCGTTTCCGCCGTATCTGAGCTAAGAAGAGTTGGCATCGATAACATCAGCATAGACCTTATGTTCGGCTTTCCGAGACAAACACTCGACGAATGGCAAACGGATATCGACCGCGCCTTAGCCTTAAAGGTGGAACACATATCGGCTTACAGTCTGATGTACGAGGAAGGCACTCGGCTATTCAAGATGCTTTCGCAGGGCAAGGTGCAGGAAACAGATGAAGAAAAAAGCAGAGGTATGTACGAAATGCTGATAGACAAACTCTGTTGCGCAGGCTATGAACATTACGAAATCAGCAACTTTGCCAAGCCCGGATATAGGAGCCGCCACAACAACAGCTACTGGCAAGCCGTTCCATACATAGGCATCGGCGCGGCCGCACATTCTTACGACTGCCGGTCGAGGCAGTGGAATGTCGACAACATCGAACTATACATACAAGCCATAGGGCATGGCAAAATACCAATGGAGAAAGAGATTCTGTCGCCGGAGACCGTGTATAACGACACCATTACCACCACACTCCGGACTTGTGAGGGCATTGATCTTGCCAAACAGCACCCGAATTTCAGAAATTATTTTATGAAGAATGCTCAAAAGCATATTGCTTCAGGCTTACTCGAAATTAATGGCGATCATGCAAGATTAACGCGTAAAGGACTATACGTAAGTGATATGATCATGAGCGACCTGATATTCGTTTAAAACAGTTCGCCCGTCTTTTCGTATTTCTCCCTGCATTGTTTCTTTATATCTTCCTCTACTTCCGAAAGCGGACGACTGCCGTTCAGCAGCGATTTCACCCACACACAAATCACAAACGACACGATTGCCGCCACAGCACCCAGCATCCAATTCAGCAATTCATTTCCGAAAATGGAGAAATTTAGCACGATTATGGCAGCCACAGCAGGTATTCCGAAGAGTAACCAGTCGGCTCCAGACTTCATGCGGTAGCTTTCTTTGATACTCAGATACTCGGCATCGGCCTCTAAGATGCGCCTTTTATTCTCGCTCCATAGACGTTCGAAATCGTTATCAGGCTTCATTTTCTTTCTCCTTTGGAAGGACTAAGTTCAATATTACCCCCACGATGGCAGAAAGTCCGATACCACTGATGGCGAAACTCCCCCACGACAAAACTGCTCCACCGATACCCATGGTGAGCGTGACGGATATGATAATGATATTGCGCGTTCTATTCATATCCACATGATGCTGCACCAAATTCTGAATACCCACGCCGGCAATCGTTCCGAACAGCAGGAGCATGATGCCTCCGAGCACCGCCGACGGGATGCTCTGCAGCAACGAACTGAGCTTACCTATTACGGAGAATACGATTGCAGTGGCCGCCGATATGCGAATAACCTGCGGGTGTGTGATCTTTGTAATAGACATTGCGCCGGTCACTTCGCTATAGGTAGTCACGGGAGGCCCGCCCAACAAGGCTGCCGAAAGGCATGCCAACCCATCGCCCAACAGGGTTCTGTGAAGCCCGGGATCCTTCACAAAGTCTTTTTGAGCCACAGCCCCAACCACATACACATCGCCGATATGCTCGATAACCGGAGCTATAGCCACGGGTATCATATACAAGAACGGCTCCCAAGAGAACGCCGGAAGATGAAAAGAGGCTATGGAAGGTGGAAAAGCAAACCAAGGTGCGGCCGCTACAGGGGCAAGATCGACCTTTCCCATGTACAAAGCAACGATGTAACCCACAATAATTCCACAGATTACAGGCACCAATTTCAACAATCCTTTAGCAAGTGAAAGCACGAGAATAGCCGTTATCAACGACACGAAAGCCTGCAGCCAATCGGTCTTGGCCATATTGACAGCACTGCCAGACAGTGTTAGTCCGATCAATATAATTACCGGTCCGATGACTACTGGAGGGAATAATTTATCAAGAAACCTCCTGCCTTGCCATTTTACGAGAGCACTCATCACGAAATAAACCAACGACACACCGGCCAAACCCGCCAAGGTTCCGGGCATTCCCCATTGTTTCGAAGCTGCGATGATGGGCGCAATAAACGCGAAACTCGAGCCTAAGAAAATAGGCACCTTACCTTTCGTCACGAAATGAAAGATAAAAGTACCCAAGCCCGCCGTGAACAATGCCGTTGCCGGATCAAGCCCCACAAGCAACGGAACAAGTACAGTACTCCCGAAAGCCACGAAGAGAAATTGCACTCCCACAATTCCCTTCCTCATTGATGTCAGTTTGACAGTCTGCATAATACATCTGCAAAAATACAAATTAATATCAATATAATTTTATTTTACCGAAATAATTGTCATATTTAAGAAAAATCCTACCTTTGCAGAAGATATGAGTCATGCCATGTAGCCATACATCTCGTTTTGACCGGCATGACGCCCTTTTTACCACACAACAATAAAATAAAACAATATGAGACTAAAAAGAACAATCTTGTTTCTAACGCTTTTTCTGTCCTTTACGGGTATGTATGCACAAGAAAACCTGAAAATGATAGTAGGAACCTACACCGATGGAACAAGTAAAGGCATCTATTCATTCAATTTCAACCAGCAAACGGGGACAGCGACACCGCTGTGTTCGTTGCAAATAACCAACCCCTCGTACCTTACGATTGCGAAAGACGGTAATCACATCTACGCTGTTACAGAGAGAAACGACGATATGGCTTCCGTATGTGCCATAGGTTTCAATAAGCGCACGGGCAGCATGCAATTGATAAACATGCAGAAGACTTGCGGAGAAGATCCCTGCTATGTAGACACAAACGGGCGCATGGTTATTACAGCCAACTACTCCGGTGGGTCAATGAGTGTGTTCCCACTTAATGCGGAGGGCGCTCTGCAACCGATGTCACAACAGATAAGTGGCGGCATAGGGGGGGCGGACACTGTGCGTCAGACCGTTCCACACGTCCATTGCGCACGTTTCTCGGCCGACGGAAAAGACATCTACGCCACCGATTTCAGTGCAGACAGACTGTTGCAGATTGAGGTTAATGCCGATAAAACAGACATAGGAAACGACTGGGTATTCGCCAATGTAACACAAGGCTCGGGACCAAGGCACATTGAGTTGAGCAGAGACGGACGATTCATGTACGTCATGAGTGAACTCTCGGGACATATCACGGTGTTCGCCCTGAAAGGAAATAACAACAAACCACTGCAAGAAATACAATCAGACACAACCTTTGCCCGCGGCGGAGCCGACATACATCTCTCGCCCGACGGCCGGTTCCTGTATTCAAGCAACCGCCTGAAGAACGACGGCATCGCCATTTTCAAGGTAAACACCAACACAGGACTACTGGCAAAGGCGGGCTATCAGCCAACCGGAACACATCCGCGTAACTTCAACATCACGCCCAACGGCAAATTCCTTTTATGCGCTTGCAGAGACAGCAACGCGATACAAGTGTTCAAGATAAACCCAAAGACAGGATTGCTAACCGATACTCACCACGACATCCATATCGACCGTCCGGCGTGTATCAAGTTCTATGCAACCCATTAACACATAATATCTTGATTAAACCTTATGCCTATGCCCCTTAGACTGCATATCTAAGGGGCATAGGCCGTATATCTGTCCGACACAGGCAAGACATCTGTCAGAAGCAGCCTGCAAAAATATCTTTGAAAATACATTCTTCTGCCTCAGCCAAAGGCTTTCTTTCTCTGCACTACCACAGAGAAAGAAAATGAACGAAAGAGCCGGCAAAAGCAGCCATCAGCCATATCTGCTGTCGACAACCCGTCAATATACGATTAACGAATCGCCCACCTTTATCTGGTAAGAAGGCTGCAAATGGTTCATCTTGTATAGACTCTTGGTGCGAATACCGTATTGTTGGGCTATTGAATACATGCTCTCGCCGGGTTTAACACGATGTGGACGCATCTCAAACTTCTTGTCTGCCCGCTTTTGTTTCTTCTTTAAATAAATAACTTCTCCTATTGTAAGCGGATCATCCGTGTCGCGTTCGTTATATCTAGCTATCCTGTGTGCCGAAATGCCCACCTCTTCGGCAATCGTATTGAATGTATCTCCCTTGCGCGCACGCAGGTAATAATTTTTATTATATAGGTATATAGGATGCAATGAAGCGCCTTTTCGCACCGGCACATCCTTTGCCGAGTGGCGCGCCATAAAGTGGTCGTAGCTGTCGGCACGGTCATATTGATACAATTTATACAGCTCTATGATGCCGATCAGCTTATTTGCATAAGCGGAATTTGTTGCATATCCGCAAGCTCTCAAGCCTTTTGCCCACGCTTTGTAGTCTGTTCTATCCAACTTGAACAAGCTGCTGTAACGCGTATTGTTGCTGATAAAACGGCTATGGTCATCATAGCTTTGCAAGGCATTATCATAGGCTCGGAAGCATTCTCTACCGGTCTCGGCCTTTTCGGCTATAGTTTTACCCGTCCAACCATGGCACTTTATGCCAAAATGGTTATTGCCCAAACGGGCTAATCGGCTTCGTCCGGCCCCGCTCTCAAACAGCCCTTGGGCCAACGTGATGCTTGCAGGGATATTATATTTCAGCATCTGTTCTATGGCAAGATCCTTGTACTGATCGACATACGACTGATAAATAGAGTTCCATTTCATTTGGGCCGTCACTGCCAAAGAAGACAAATAAAACGAAAAGAGTATTAAAATTTTTCTCATAACATGCTTTTATGTGCAAAGTTACATAAAATCATAAAAAAACAAAATAAATGAAATACGTTTAATAAATATTAGTAATTTTGCATGTAATGGTTGCTCTACCTATATTAATAATGGCACTGGGATCCAATCATAACCAGCAACAGCATGTCAAAGAAGCCATGGCTGGCTTGAACAGATTATTCGGAGGCATCAGATTTACCTCGCAAGTATGGACGGAACCCATCGGAATACAGTCAGACAAGTTTCTGAACTGTTTGGCATACGTCAAAACTCCCTACAACATCAATCAGATAAAGAAAGCAATCAAACACATAGAAACAGAATGCGGAGATAGTGAAGCATTACGTAAAAGACATGTGATCAATCTCGACATAGACATTCTTCTACACGGCAAGACAATGTTCCATAAACAGGATTGGAACAGAGATTACATCATTAAACTATTAAAAGAAATCGAACAATGAAACTATTTATCCTATCTTTATGCTGCCTGTTACTGTGCATGCCTGCCTGTGCGCAGGAGTTCGACGCCTTTTTCAAAGACAGCACTCTGCGGATAGACTACATTTTTGCAGGCAACAAGGCAGCGCAAAAGATATATGTCGACAAACTTAACCTGTCGCCCCGTTGGTACGGAAAGCGTAGAAAACTGGCTGAAGTTCCCATAGAAGGTAACGGACAACTAACCGTTAAATGCCATAAGACCGGCGAAGTCATCTACCGAAACTCCTTTTCAACACTCTTTCAGGAATGGTTATCTTACGATGAAGCAAAGACCGAACAGAAATCTTTCCAGAACTCATTTCTTATACCCATGCCGACTGACACTGTTGATATAACAATAGATCTGCGCGACAACAGCCGAAAAGTAACGGCATCTCTGGTACATCAGATCGTTCCCACCGACATATTGATCCGCCATATCGGCTTCAATCATGTAACACCTTATGTCACTTTACAGACTGCTAAGGATACCTCGCACTGCATCCACATTGCTTATGTAGCCGAAGGATATCGAGCCAACGAGATGAACACATTCCTGAACGATGCCAAAATCGCCACGGAAGCACTGTTCCGGCACGAACCATTCAAGACTTTACATAACAAATTCAACATCATTGCAGTGAAAATACCGTCGGTAGACAGCGGTACAAGTGAACCATCACGCGGCATTTGGAAAAATACTGCACTGCACTCTCATTTCGATACCTTCTACAGTGACCGCTATCTGACCACACTTAACATCAACGACCTGCACGACATCTTGGCCGGAACGCCCTATGAACATATAATTGTTCTTGTGAATACCGATAAATATGGCGGTGGCGGAATACTGAATTCCTACAATCTATCGATGACACACCATCCGGCCTATCGCTCCGTCGTGGTACACGAATTCGGACATAGCTTTGCCGGACTCGGTGACGAGTATGCCTATGAGCAGGAACAAATACCCATGTATCCCCACGACATTGAGCCTTGGGAACCCAACCTGACCACTCTACACAACTTCCACGGCAAATGGGAGAAGCTCATCAGCAAGGGAACACCCATCCCGACCCCACCTACAACGAACCCGAACGAGATAGGTGTGTTCGAAGGAGCCGGCTATTCGCTGAAAGGAGTGTACCGCGGACAGCAGAATTGCCGTATGCGTACAAATGAATATCCTGAATTCTGTGCCGTGTGCAAACGGGCCATAGAACAACTGATCAGGTTCTATACGGAATAAAAACGATCAAAACTGCCCGACATGATCAAAAGTATTTTATACACATTGCTGTTATCTACACTTCCCATTTGCCTCTCGCAATCGGGAAAACAAAGTCAGGACGGCGAGCTTCTGGGTAAGGCTATCGAATACTTTCAGAGCGAAAAATATCATGAAGCCATGATCCTGTTCCGGCAACTGGACGCCTCTTACCGCCTCAACCCGCGCTTCAAGGCATATCTTGGCGTATGCTTTTATTATGAATGGGACTACGACAAGGCAACTGCATACCTCGATGAGAGCATTCCGCATCTGCATGCATTTGCTCCGCACGAGCGGTCTTTCTACTATTACGCCGATGCCGAAAGCCATTTCCACCTGAAACAATATGACAAAGCTATAACACTCTACGAGATGATGCTCAATGTGTGCTATCCCAATGAGCGGGGTGAAGCACTATATAAACTGGGCCTTAGCTACGCATTCACGGGAAAATGGCGCAATTCGTACGACTATCTATCAAGCTCGCTCGCCTACTATCATACTTACGATAATGGCAGGCAGACAGCCCGTATCAGCCAGATAAAAAACATGATGGCAGGATGCAGGCAACATATTGATATAGAAACAGACACAACAGATAGCATAAATATCGTCAATATACATACCAAATAACACGCTTTGGCACGGTGTTTGTTTAAGATAGGCCATAAGTCTATCTGCAACACTCTGCAGAACGGATAGAAAAAACTATAAATACAAGGCGAACGGAAATTGTATTAACAACAATTAGAACAAGAAAGGTAAAAAGAAATATGACAAGTCAGTTTTCACCAAAGGTATCAGAGATACTCGCTTTCAGCCGCGAGGAAGCCACGCGTTTGGCAAGCAGATCGGTGGGCCCAGAGCATCTTCTTCTGGGAATATTGCGCGAGAAGAATACCCCCATATACGATCTGTTCAACAGAATGAACATCAATATCGGAACCGTAAAGACGGAACTCGAAAAACGTGTGCGCGAAGATGAAATAGGACAACCCTTCAATACCGCTGACCTTGTACTCAATGAAAAGGCGAGCAATATACTTAAACTTGCCGTACTTGAGGCACGTATTCAGCATACACAAACAGTAGACGTGCAGCATCTATTGCTGGCAATACTGCACGATCAGGTGAGCAACGGCGCCAAGGAGGTGCTCGAATTCAACAACGTGAACTACGAAGACCTATTTGCCTACCTGCAGAAAGCAGCTTCTCCGCAAAACGGCATCGGTTTACCCGATGAAGACGAAGACGAGGCCGAGATGCCATCGCCAAACGGGCAAGCTCCCAAGAGTTCTGTTACTGCGCAGAGTCGCAAATCAGACGGAAAGACACCCGTGCTCGACAACTTCTCTACTGACCTTACCAAAGCCGCAAGCGAAGGTAAACTCGATCCGGTTGTGGGCAGAGAGAGAGAGATTCAACGCGTTACCGAGATACTCTCACGGCGTAAGAAGAATAATCCGATACTCATCGGAGAACCGGGTGTAGGCAAAAGCGCCATCGTTGAGGGGCTGGCACAGCTCATTGCAAAGCGTAAAACCTCACCGATATTGTTCAATAAACGCGTAGTGAGTCTGGATATGGCGGGTATCGTAGCCGGCACAAAATACAGAGGTCAGTTTGAAGAACGCATCAAGGCACTGCTCAAGGAACTGGAACAAAACCCTGATATCATCATATTCATCGATGAAATACACACGCTCATAGGTGCCGGAAGTACGCCCGGAAGCATGGATGCCGCCAATATGATGAAGCCCGCATTGGCCCGTGGAGCAATACAATGCATCGGTGCAACCACATTGGATGAATATCGTAACTCCATTGAAAAAGACGGTGCACTTGAACGCAGGTTCCAAAAAGTGTTGGTAGAGCCCACTTCAGTGGCTGAAACCATACAGATTTTACAGAATATCAAAGAGCGTTACGAAGATCATCACCACGTGAAATATACTGATGACGCCATCACTGCATGTGTCAGATTGACAGAACGATATGTCACAGACCGCTACTTTCCAGACAAAGCCATTGATGCTTTGGATGAAGTAGGCTCACGTGTACACCTTCAGCATGCGGAAGTTCCACCGGCAATCGTAGAGAAAGAGAAAGAAATTGAGTTCATCAAACAGAAGAAGCAAGATGCTGTAAAGAATCAAAATTTCGAACTTGCTGCAAGTTATCGGGACAGACAGACAGAATTGGAAACAGAGCTAGACGACTTGAACCGCAAGTGGACGGCCGGTGACTCTGAAGACCGTCAGACGATTACCGATGGCGAAGTGGCCGATGTAGTATCGATGATGACGGGTGTACCCGTACAGCGTATGGCCGAGAATGAAGGTATACGGCTGAAAGGCATGGCAGGCGAACTGAAAAAAGCCGTGATTTCGCAGGATGCGGCCATAGATAAAATGGTGAAAGCCATACAACGCAACTGCGTCGGACTGAAAGATCCGCATCACCCGATCGGCGCTTTTATGTTCTTAGGTCCTACGGGTGTCGGCAAGACATATCTGGCTAAGAAACTCGCACAATTCATGTTTGGCACTGATGACGCCCTTATACGAGTGGATATGAGTGAATATACCGAAAGTTTCAACGTTTCCCGTTTGGTAGGAGCGCCTCCCGGATACGTGGGATATGAGGAAGGCGGGCAACTTACAGAGAAAGTGCGTCGCCACCCTTACTCCATTGTATTGCTTGATGAGATAGAGAAAGCCCATGGCAATATATTCAACTTGCTCCTACAAGTGCTTGATGAAGGCCGGCTGACCGACGGTAACGGACGACTTGTAGACTTCCGTAATACGGTTATCATCATGACCTCGAATGCGGGAACGCGCCAATTGAAAGAGTTCGGTCGAGGCATCGGCTTCAACGCAGGAGGTAACTTGGGACTGAGCACAAATGAAAAAGATAAAGAATATGCACGTTCCATTATTCAAAAAAGTCTGAGCAAACAGTTTGCACCAGAGTTTTTGAACCGGTTAGACGAGATTATCACTTTCGATCAACTCGACTTGGAAGCCATCAAGAAGATAATAGATATCGAATTATCCGGACTGTATAAGCGCATAGAAGACATCGGTTATCGCATTAACATCACCGACAAGGCCAAAGAATTTGTGGCCAAAAAGGGATATGATGTGCAGTTTGGTGCCCGACCATTGAAACGTGCCATCCAAAACTATATCGAAGACGGTGTGTGCGAGCGTATCCTGTCGGGAGAACTCAATGCGGGCGACACCATTTCTATCGGCAAAAATCCCAACAAAGAAGAACTTACATTCAAATAACTCGGCAGAAACGGCGGAAATACATGCCGTCTCTATCCTGCATAGAGGTGCCGCCTAATGGTGTCAGAGCATGTGTCTAACCGTATCAGGCCACCGATATATCCGGGTCGATTCTACATCATTGTTCCTTAGAGCATTGCCCACAGCACTGCTTTAAGGAACAATTGTTTTTCTTGAGGCGTGTGCACATTCATCTCAAGTCTATATACCACTGCTGAAAGAATATTGAAACATTGCCCTATCACAAGCAAAAAATATTAAATTTCCGGTATGAGTTCAAGGATTTCTTTCCAACAGAATTCTATTATTTTGAACCCTTTACCGGATATATCTCCCACTAGCAGCAGTTTCAATCATTATGCTTTCAATCGTTATTCACTGCAATTGCAACTGCTAAAATCTTTATATAAAACTATTATTTTCAGTAACCAATACATTTTCAAACCTTTTCTAAAACAGTTTCTCGTATTCAACATCATAAGATACATTTACATATTCTGCTGACACATATATAACATTCAAACATTGCTTAACCTATTTAAACCCGCTAAAAATCTCTAATTTTAAGGAATTTCGATGTAACTTTAGAAAATACCCCGTATTGTGTGGGCACACATTTATTTTTATTAAAAAAAATAAGGAAAAAGTTTGGCAGAAAAAAAAAATATCCTATCTTTGCATACGTTATCCTGAAAACAATCTTTTTACCTTAAAAGGACTAATACCTATTGAAGATTTGAAGCGGTTGCCTGTGAAGGCCATCGCTTTTTAATTTGTACTCTCTTTTCCTTATCCTCCGTTTCTACTTATTCCACCAACTCCCGCTACGCGATACAGATGTCGCAGATGCGGGGCTCTTTGTAACTGATTTGCCGACAAAAACATAAAAACAAAAGGCATTGATCTCGTAAAGATCAATGCCTTCCACTTATAATTTCTCGTAAAATCCTTACGCTTCAGCAGGAGATGCCTCTTCCTCCGTGGGAGCTACTTCCTCCGTTGCGGAAGTTTTCTCCTCGGCTGTAGGGGCCTCTGTCGTAACTTCTGCAGCAGCTTCGGCAGTTTCGTTTGCAGCCTCTTCCGTTGCCTCGGCAGCTTCGGTCTCGGCCTTAGCAGCAGCTTCGGCAGTTTCGTTTGCAGCCTCTTCCGTTGCCTCGGCAGCTTCGGTCTCGGCCTTAGCAGCAGCTTCGGCAGCTTTCTTGTCGGCCACCTTCTTTGCTATAGCTTCATTGATTTTCTTCTCTGCTTCCAATTCTTTAGCCACAGCTTCTTTCTTATTCTTTGCTTCATTGTCGCGAACAGCCTGTGCACCCTTTAATTTAGCATCTTTCCATGCATTGAACTTGGTTTGCACGGCAGCCTCATCGAATGCGCCTTTCTTTACTCCACCGCGAAGATGTTTCATCAAATAAACGCCTTCACCCTTTAAAATGTTGCGAACTGTGTCTGTCGGCTGTGCGCCCACTTCCACCCAATAGAGGGCACGATCGAAATTCAAATCTACAGATGCCGGATTAGTATTAGGGTTGTAAGTACCAATCTTCTCAGTAAATTTACCATCACGTGGTGCTCTTGAGTCAGCGATTACGATGCTATAAAAGGCATACCCTTTACGACCGCCTCGCTGTAATCTGATTTTTGTTGCCATTTGTTTAAAACTTTAATTAGGTTTGAATTCTATGCTGTTAACTCGTAACAGCGGATGCAAAGGTACTCCTTTTTACATGAAACCTACATAGAATGCACATCTATTCGTCTTCTGGTTAGTAATTATTAACAAAAAGGCTGGGCATTATTTAAGACAATGGGCATTATTAATATCTAAAATTAGCTAAACCATAGAAAACATCCTACATATATTTTGCTATTATTTTGATTTACGTTATCTTTGCAAACATATTTCGAAATAAATATTTATTGAAAGTTTTTTATCAATGAAGCAATACAAATTAGTGGACAATGTGCTGGGATGGCTCGCATTTCTCGTTGCAGCCGTGGTATATTGTAGCACCATTGAACCGACAGCCAGTTTTTGGGATTGTCCGGAGTTTATCACAACCGGTTATAAACTCGAAATAGGACACCCACCGGGCGCACCTTTCTTCATGTTGACGGCCAACTTATTCTCACAGTTGGTGAGCGATCCGTCGCAAGTTGCACGTATGGTGAACACAATGAGTGCACTACTCAGTGCTACTACCATTTTGTTTCTCTTTTGGACGATTACCCATCTCACACGAAAGCTTATTCTGAAAGACTGGAATAGTCTTACGACGGGTAAACTTATTGCGATTGAGGCAAGCGGACTGGTAGGAGCATTGATTTACACCTTTAGCGATACATTCTGGTTTTCAGCTGTCGAGGGCGAAGTCTATGCCTATTCATCGGCTTTCACGGCCATTGTATTTTGGTTAATCCTTAAATGGGAAGACCATGCCGATGAGCCCCACAGCGACCGCTGGTTGGTTCTAATTATGTATATGACGGGACTTAGCATCGGGGTACACCTGCTCAATCTACTCTGCATACCGGCCATAGTGCTCGTGTTCTGCTACCGCAAGTTCCCCAACATCGAACTCAAAGGATCACTCATCGCCTTAGCAGTATCGTTTGTGCTTGTGGCTGCCGTGCTTTACGGCATAATCCCGGGTATCATTACCGTAGGTGGATGGTTCGAATTGTTCTTTATTAATATACTCGGGTGCCCATTCAATACCGGAGAAATCGTATATATCGTTCTGCTTGTAAGTACGGTTATCTGGGCCATTTACGAGAGCTATTCCGACCGCAACAGCAAACTGCAAAACATATCGTTTCTGCTTACTGTGGCCATGCTGGGCATTCCATTCTACGGATATGGCTGGTCGGCGGTGTTCATCGGTATCATTATACTTGCTATTCTGTGGTTTGTGCTCAATCGTAACCGCCAAAACGGCAAACAACTCGTACCACTCGTCAGTGCGAGAATTAAGAACACGGTGCTACTCTGCATGCTTATGCTGATGATAGGCTATTCGAGTTACGCCTTGATAGTGATACGCTCATCGGCCAATCCACCCATGGATCAGAATTCACCTGAAGACATATTCACATTAGGCAGTTATCTCAGTCGCGATCAATACGGTGATCGGCCCCTGTTATACGGTCCTGCGTATACATCGCAAGTAGCTCTGAAAGTGGAAGGCAACATGTGTAGGCCTGTTATGAATGAAGGTGCTCCCATCTACAGCCGTAAAGAAAAAGCACAAAAGAATGAAAAAGACTCCTATTTTGTAGTCAACCATAAAAATAAATATGTATATGCACAGAACATGTTCTTCCCACGCATGTACGATGCAAACCATACTCAGGCCTACGAAGACTGGATGGGAGGTGTCTCAGGAAGTGAAGTTCCTTACGACAGATGCGGTGAATCCATATCGGTAAAGGTTCCTTCACAGTTCGAAAACCTGCGTTTCTTCTTCTCTTATCAGTGTAACTTCATGTATTGGAGATACTTCATGTGGAATTTTGCGGGTAGGCAAAATGATATACAGGGCAATGGGGAATTAGAACATGGCAACTGGATTACCGGTATTCCGTTTATAGATAATGCCCGATTGGGCGACCAAAGTAAGTTGCCAGACGAGCTGAAAAACAACAAAGGCCATAATGTGTTCTACTGCTTGCCGCTACTTCTGGGGTTGATAGGCATGTTCTGGCAGGCGTGGAGAGGCAAGCGTGGAATACGTCAGTTCTGGGTTGTATTCTTCTTGTTCTTTATGACCGGGCTGGCTATTGTTATCTATTTAAACCAGACACCCGGGCAACCACGTGAACGAGACTATGCCTATGCGGGCTCTTTCTATGCTTTCGCAATATGGTGCGGCATCGGTGTAGCAGCTATCATCGACTTAATCAAACGGCATGTCCGTATCAGCGACGTAGCATTGGCATCTATCGTAGGGCTGTTATGTCTGCTGATTCCCATTCAAATGGCCAGCCAAACATGGGACGATCATGATCGTTCAGGGCGCTATACCTGTAGGGATTTCGGCCGTAACTACCTCATGACATTGCAAGACAAAGGCAATCCGATCATCTTCACCAACGGCGATAACGATACCTTCCCATTGTGGTATAATCAGGAAGTGGAAGGTGTACGCACCGATGCCCGCGTATGTAACCTCAGTTATTTACAGACGGACTGGTATATAGACCAAATGCGAAGGCCGGCATACAATTCCCCTTCCGTTCCTATTTCATGGCCTAGACTTGACTATTGTTCTGGAACGAACGAATACGTCGAGATAAATCCGCACGCCAAACAGCAGATACTCGATTTCTACAAAGCTCATCCGAAAGAGGCAAAAGCACAGTTCGGTGACGATCCTTTCGAACTAAAAAACATCATAAAATACTGGGTACGGTCGAGAGACGAGGATATGCACATCATTCCCACCGACACCTTGTACATGAAGATAGATAAAGAAGCGGTGCGAAAGAGCGGCATGATGATGCCTTCAGATACCATCCCCGACAAGATGGTTATATCTCTTGCAGGTAAAAAAGCACTGTATAAGGGCGACCTGATGATGCTCGAAATGATTTCGCAATGCGACTGGACACGTCCAATCTATGTGGCTTCCACCGTCGGAGCTGATAACTATATGAATTTGGGCGATAATTTTGTGCAAGAAGGTCTTGCTAATCGTATCACTCCCTTTACCACCAAAGGTAAAAGTGTGAAGAATTTCGATACGGCAAAGACCTATAACAATTTGATGAACCGCTACAAATACGGTGGTCTGGAGAAGCGCGGACTCTACTTAGACGAAACGGTTATGCGTATGTGCCAGACACATCGTCGGATCTTCGGACAACTGATTATGCAGCTTCTTAAAGAAGGTAAGAAGGATAAAGCACTCAAAGCGCTACAAAAGGTTGGGCAGGTAATTCCCGTATACAATGTTCCTCATTCTTATATGAGCGGCAGTCTTGACCTCGCACGTGCTTATGCATTGCTGGGAAATAAACAAAAAGCAGCCTCTATCATCAAAGATATGTGGCATAACAACGTGCAGTACGTGGAATGGTACCTTAGTCTGTCAGAACAAAACTTCGTTATTTCACAAACCGAATGTTTGGAGCGTCTCATGATTTTAAATCAAATTGCCAATGTAACGCCGATGGTCAGCAAAAGCGAAGCTGCACTACAGACGAAACAGCTCAACACCCTATACATGCAATATCAGGCCAAAGGCGGAACATTCCCCGAACAATAGCGAAAACATAGTGTATGTTTATTGAGCAACCGGCTAAGTGGTTGCACTGGTTATACCCGGGTGCAATATGGAGAATGGACCGAAACGAGCGTGCTGTTTATCTCACGTTCGACGACGGGCCAATACCCGAATCGACACCGTTTATTCTAAATACGCTCGACGAATTCGGCATCAAAGCCACTTTCTTCATGGTCGGAGAGAACGTACTCCGGTATCATGATCTGTATAATCTTATCATACAGGCCGGTCATCAGGTAGGCAATCACACGTTCAATCACCTTGGAGCGTTCAAGCATTGGGCAGTTACCTACGTTATCAATACCGAGAAAGCCAACGAACTGATACATAGTCACCTTTTTCGACCACCACATGGCGTGATGAGGTTTAGCGAATATTGGTGGTTGAAGCGGCGTTATAAGATCGTAATGTGGGACCTCGTTACCCGCGACTACTCCAAATGGATGACCGCAGAGGACGTTTTGAACAACGTAAAGCGCTATACTCGCAACGGTTCCATCATCACCTTTCACGACTCTCTCAAGAGTATAGAAAAGCTACGCTATGCACTTCCCGCGGCTATCAGGTGGTTAAAGAAACAAGGTTATGAGTTCAAAACTTTCGAATAGCATAAAAGCCGAGGCGATAGGTCTCGGTTTTACTGCTTGTGGAATTGCAAAAGCCGGGCCTGTAGATAACTCCACGGCGCAGAAGATGAAGCGTTGGTTGGCGCAAGGCGATTATGCCGGCATGGCTTACATGAACAACTACACCGACAAGAGGCTTGATCCGAGACTGCTGATGCCCGAGGTTAAATCTATCGTATGCGTGGCCTTGAACTACGCTCCTGCCCAAACACCGCCCGAAGGTGAATATCAATTCGCCGCTTATGCACTCGGAAAAGACTATCACGACATCGTAAAAGCAAAGTTACACCGGCTAGCCGCCATCTTCGGATTCGAAAACTATCGTGCTTTCTGCGACTCTGCACCGGTGCTAGAACGCTATTGGGCCGAGCGTGCAGGCTTGGGGTGGACTGGCCGAAACCACCAACTAATTATTCCGAAAGCAGGGAGTATGTTCTTTTTAGGTGAGCTCTTTCTCGATCTGGAGTTAGAATACGATCAGCCACAAGTATCGAAATGCGGTCGTTGCCATGCCTGTATAGACGCTTGTCCTACGAAGGCAATTCTGCCGGACAGGGAGTTCGATGCCGAAAAATGCCTATCCTATCAAACGATAGAGAACCGCGGAGAACTGACAGATGCCTTTGCCTGCAAGATGGGAAACACCATCTACGGCTGCGACAAATGCCAACAGGCGTGCCCGTGGAACCGTTTTGCCACGCCAAACACCATGCCCGAACTGCAACCCAATGAGGCTTTACTCAGCATGACCAAGGAACGTTGGCACAATCTTAGTGAAGATGAATATCGACAGATATTCAAAGGAAGCGCAGTAAAGCGCGTAAAATACACCGGTTTAATGCGCAATATACAGGCTGCAAACAAGCATCAAGAAAAGACAGACAATGAGCATACGGATGAACGACAGCACTCATGAAGACATTAAAGATAAGGTGAACGCCTTTTTCCACGACTTTGCACGGCAAACGATCATGGCAGCCAAGGCTGATCCTAATAATCCCCAAGCCGTAAAAATGGCCATGCTCGACCATTTCGAAGAGATATATCCCCGCTTCAGCACAACCGAAATATTCCACCGATGCAATGGTACAGCGTTGCACGAAATAATGGTCGAAGAATATAGAGACAATTTCAATCTGCTGTTATCGGGCTTTTTACCTTAGATAACTCTGATTTGTATTCTGCCAACGTGTATGGAAAGAAAGAAACAACTCAGACAAAGCAAACTCTATCATAGCATGCAGAGCATCAGTAAATATTTAGACAAATATTATATAGATGCCATTGCAGGTCTCATACCCGGCGGAATCGGTGACATACTGTCGGCCGTCTTTGCTTTTTCACACGTCTATTTCAGCCTATTCAAACTACACTCCATACCACTCACCTTGGCAATTCTGAATAACGCCATGCGCGATATTTTTTTAGGAATGATACCTTTTTACGTTGGCAATATTATCGATTTCTTTCACAAAGCTAACAAACAAAACATGATACTTATCGATGGTTTCATAAACGAAGACAAAATCATCATCAAAGAAGTAAACCGAAAAGCCTTGCAATCTCTAATCGTCATCTTATTTTTCTCAATTTCCATCTTCTTGATGACAATCTTATTGATATGGGTAACCAAGACTCTCGGCACCCTCTTGTTTACATAATAACCATGTTAAACGGTATCACTGCATGTCGTAAACCACCTGCATAAGTGTCTTACCCAGTGCATCGGCGGCCTCCATAGTAGAGGCCTCGCTATATATACGTATGATTGGTTCGGTGTTGCTCTTACGAAGATGCACCCATTTGTCGGCAAAATCTATCTTTACACCGTCTATATCGGTCACACGTTCGTTACTGTACATCTCCTTCACCTTATTTAATATAGCATCTACATCGGTACTCGGTGTCAGGTCTATGCGGTTTTTAGCAATGAAATAATTGGGAAACGAGGCACGCAACTCGCTTGCCTTACACCCCTTATGGGCCAATGAACTCAAGAAAAGAGCTATGCCTACAAGCGCATCACGACCGTAATGGCTGGCCGGATAGATTACTCCACCATTGCCTTCACCGCCGATTACTGCCCCTACTTCTTTCATCTTCGTCGTCACGTTCACCTCCCCAACGGCAGCGGCAGCATACTTTTCGCCGTATTTCTCGGTAATATCGCGCAACGCTCTCGTAGAACTAAGGTTCGAAACCGTATTGCCCGGTGTGTGTGAAAGCACATAATCGGCCACCGAAACCAACGTATATTCTTCGCCAAACATATTACCATCTTCGCAAATAAATGCCAAACGATCTACATCTGGATCAACTACAATACCAAGATCATAACCACCTTTCGCTATCTCACCCATAATACCACCAAGGTTTTTGGCCAATGGTTCCGGGTTATGTGCAAAATTTCCATTGGGTACACCATTCAAAATCTTGTACTCGACAGCCAAAGAATCGAGCAATTCAGGCAATATAATGCCACCGACACTATTGATTGCGTCGACTACAACTTTGAAATGTGCCTTGCGGATAGCCTCCCTATCTACCAAATCCAATGCAAGTACGCTGTCTATATGGCGACGATTGAACGAATTATCATCCGTATAACTACCGATATGATCTACATCTGCATAATCAAAATCCTCTTTCTCGGCCGCATCGAGCACCTCTTTACCATCGTCAGCCGTAAGAAACTCACCTTCATGATTGAGCAGTTTCAATGCATTCCATTGCCGCGGATTATGACTGGCCGTAATGATTATACCTCCATCGGCACCCGTCATGCGCACTGCAAGCTCGGTTGTAGGCGTAGTAGCAAGGCCGATATTCACCACATCATAGCCCATTCCCATGAGCGTTCCACATACAACGTTTTTCACCATCTCACCGGATATGCGTGCATCACGACCTACAACGATTTTATTGGCTGTCGCTCCAGCACGACTTTTACGTATAAATGCGGCGTATGCCGATGTAAACTTTACGATATCCAAAGGGTTAAGAGTGTCGCCGGCATGCCCGCCTATTGTTCCTCGGATACCGGATATCGACTTGATCAGCGTCATAATATCTTTATTTTAGTTCGAACACAGCCTTTACAGACCGCGCTCATAAGTCAGTTCATAAAAGCACGGATACACACCTTGCGAAGCATATCGCTGCCCCGAAGTATGTGGAACAATGATTCTAACCTTAGCTATTTGATCGGTAGCCGTAACAGGCCGGCCTAATTTTACGTATGTGAGAGGCACCAACCAGCCTATGGGAACACTCGCACTGTTATAGGCAGTGTACATCAAACTATTTCCTTTCAGGAACGAGGCCGTAAATGTGCCAGAAGTATTCTTTACGGTCATCTTGTCTACAATAGATGCAAAACGCAACACATTATTAGACAATTGTATCGTATCGGTAAGCAAATTGCGCTCTGTGAAGCGACAAAGAGCCGTGGCAGTTTCCCCGTCTTTTAGCTTTTCTCCGCAGCCTTCATTAATAATCTGCATATAAACACCCGAACTGCCGAACAATACATACTGGTTTTTCGCTGTATCTGTCTTAAATCCGGCATTTTCGAACTCATCTTCCGAAATTACATTAATATTATTTTTGCCAATATATCGACTGATGGCATCGCGCTCTCTTTTCTTCTGATCGGCATAAGTTTGGTTTCTGTCGCAGGAAGAAACGAGCAGCACCCCCGCCATCAAGAGTATGAAATAACTAAGTTTTCTCATTATAAACACATTAAATGTTGCTCCTACAAAGGTAATAAAAAAAGACGACAGATAGGATGCGTATGTTCCATGATTTTATTTTTTTATTCTTTCTTCACAGCCTTACAGGAGTTATCGTTTCAACATATCTTCGTAACGTATAATAGCTTGTCGCACTGTCTGTTCAGCCTCATTGAGCGAACAGAACAATTTTCCGCCACTGGCATTAAGATGTCCACCGCCATTGAAGAACTCTTCAGCCATTTTGTTACAGGGAAAATCGTCTACCGACCGTAGACTCACCCACACTAAATCGTCCTTCCGGTCGTCTTCGCGCAGCGATATAGACAGTTTAAGTCCCTTAATTTGCAGCGGTTCATTAACTATTCCCTCGGCATCCCCTTTCATAAAATGGTAATCAGCCATATCTTTTTTCGAGATAGCAAAATAAGCCGTATGCAAATCCTCAAACACATTAAGTTTCTGGCTCATCAAATAGCCGCGAAAACGAATGGCCCACGAGCTGTAATTATGGTACACATTGCGGTATATCTTGTCTTTATCAATACCCTTAGTCAATAATTGTCCGATAATAAAATAAATATCCGGACGCGATGAATTATAAGTAAAACCACCGGTATCCGTCATCATTCCGCAATATATGGCTACAGCCTGCTGCTTCGTCATAGCATCAAAGCCATCCATCTGCCATACCATTCGGAAGATCAGTTCTGATGTGCTGCTCATTTCGGGATGCGAGACAGTGAGCGCAGTATCCATATCCGGCGAAAGATGATGATCTATCATCACGCGCTTGGCGGGTGTTTCATCAAGTAAAGGCTGCATATCGTCTACTCGCGACGTGACATTGAAATCAAGACAGAACACGAGGTCTGCATTGGCGAAAATCTCTTTGCTCTCCTTGGGATGCTTGTCGAAACGTATCACTTTTTCGGTATTCGGCATCCATTTCAGAAAATCAGGAAAGGCATCCGGCACTATTAGGCTCACATGTTTGCCATGCTGTGTGCGAAGATAATCGGCCCAAGCCAACGAAGAACCTAAGGCATCACCATCCGGACTTTTATGACAACACACCACGATGCGTTGTGCATCGGCTATAAGCTGTACAAGTAAGCACAGTTCTTGTTCATTTAGAATGTTTATTTGCATAATATGTGCAATGGTAATAGGAAGAACAAGGATGAAAGAGGATGGATTAAGGAACGACAGCCCCACCGCATGTTTTTAACTTGCCCAAGTTTTACCGAGGCAATTACTGCGCCCCAGCCCTCTTGTCTTAGAGCTATAAATAGTTTAGGTAAGCCATATTTCTGCGGCATAATCATTAAACCCTTACCGCTACTCTCTCCCCTTTCATTCGTATTCCCTTTCTTTAGTAAGGTTAAGAGGGGAATACGTTCACCTTTCAATCCTCATTTTCATCCAAAGATCAGAACAACCTTACGGGGTATACGCCCGCATCGATAAGGCTTTGTATTTTGTCTACCACACTCTGACGATCGGCCGAATAAGTTACGCCGAACCATTTACTCGTGGTATCGAGTACTTTCACAGTAGCCGTTCCATCGTTTATCAACTTATTCACCATCAGCGGAATGAAAAATTCGGCTTTCAAATTGGTCATATTTTTGACATCCGACAGAAATTCCTTGAAATACTGTTCGCTATATTTAAAATAATCAGGCGTGAAACCCCACATATTCATGCTCACCGGTGTACTGTCCGCCACGGCTATCCATGCACCCTGTTCGTCTTTGTAGCACACAGGACCTTCGACACGCATAATCTCCGTGCGCTCTACAACGGTGGTCAGGTTCCCTCGTTCATCCTTCGAGCAGATGCCGCGGGCCACCGTACCATTGTCAGACAATGTGTTTCCCACACGAAAGCCTACCATGGCATAGTTGTTCTTAGAACCTTCGGGCAACTCAGACAGGAACTTACCGAGCACCATAAATGCATCACGATTATAGAAATCATCACAATTGATTACGCAAAATGGCTCTTTTATTATGTTTTTAGCCATCATCACGGCATGATTGGTACCCCAAGGTTTCTGCCTACCTGCAGGAACCGTGAAGCCTGCAGGCAAGTTATCGAGCGACTGAAAGCACAGTTCGGCAGGGATATGTCCCTCGTATTTTGAAAGAATTTTGTCGCGGAAATCCTGCTCGAAGTCCTTGCGGATCACGAAAACTATCTTGCCGAAGCCGGCTTTAATGGCATCGTAAATAGAATAATCCATAATAGTTTCTCCGTTAGGTCCCAGACCGTCCAGTTGTTTTAACCCCCCATAGCGACTGCCCATGCCGGCTGCGAGGAGTAATAATGTTGGTTTCATGTTTTTATTATTTATTAAATGATTTAACCGATTAGCATATGCAAAAGTAATGCTTTTAATTGAAAACAAGCCTATCCGCAGAGTATTTTTTGTAAGTTCATGACAAATTAAAATCTCGTTTCAATCATCGACAGCCCTTACTTCCACCTTACAGAGGGAGAGGGAGAAAAGAGTATCGAAAAGAGAGAAGAGATTAGGGAGGAGTGTGGGGGGGGCCTATCCTCTCTCCAAAAGAAAGATAAAGGGAAAGAACAAGAGGTGAAGAATAAACAACCGAAAGATGTATCGTGCGGACTCGCCTTGCACGAGCGTTACCAAACGATTTCGTTTTCGCGACACCATGTATAAGAACTAAAACCAGTCTGCTCTTACGGTTCGATCATACCATCTGTCTATCGGGAATAGAGAGCATGCCTATCAGAGACAGGTTGTGCATCTAATAAAAATATCTTATAGATATATGTCGACATCTCTCTATTCCTCTCTTTGAGAGGAGGAAAGGATAAGAATATCAGTCTACCAATTCTGTCGTCTCCGGAAGATTGGAGATTCACTTCTCTGTCGTCTCCCTATCAGCCCGTTAGAAGGGATATCCCACGGCAAGATGTATGCTCTGTCCGTCACGGAATTTACGAATGTTGTAAAAGCCTCCCTTCCCTGTGTCGTACGGCACGTGCAGACCAACTCCCCAGTCTACGCGGATGACAAACAAGCCCATGTCGTATCTTAGACCTACACCGGTACCAACGGCCATTTCCTTCATGAAGTTGCGAAATTTGAACTGCGAGTCAGGCCGGCCGGAATCCTCGTGTACTGTCCACACATTGCCGGCATCGAGGAACAGGGCTCCGAACAAACTACCGAAGAGGCGTGGCCTATACTCCAGATTGGCCAATATTTTTATATCGCCCGTCTGTTCTATGTACGACATACGCGACTGACGCGACACATATCTGCCCGGCCCGATACTCCTGACATTAAATGCACGAATGCTGTTCGCACCGCCTACATAAAACTGCTCGTAGTAAGGTGCCTGCGTAGAGTTGCCATAAGCATAAATAATACCAGCGTTCAGATGCCCCACAAGGGTGCTATGTTCCGAAAAACGCCACAATTTAACGAAGTCGGTTTCTGTCTTGAAAAATTGTGCATAAGGATTCTTGAACATCTTCTTGCCTTTGTTATTCCATTTATAGCCTCCCGTCAGATAAGCCAATGACACAAGGTTGCCACCTTCGCTCAGCGTTATACTCCACGAAACGGGATTGCTGCTTGCCGCTGCATTGGTATAACGGTAGGTATAGCTCATCTTTGGAACGAACTGATCCTGCATGGAAACTTTCAGATAAGGATTTTCATTCATCAGCTGTTCGAATGCTACAGTCTTACTATTCATATATTCGTATGAAAGAATGAGCGGACTGAAAGTGTGACTGGATCGCTCGGAAGTCCAAAAATCATAGGTAAGTTCGCCCGACACAATGTGCCGTTTAAAGTATCCGGCGCGATTTAATGTATTGGTAGACGCCTTGAGCGTGGTCGCCGGCGTGGTAAACGAGAGTAAGTTGCGGCGCCTCGGAAGTGTGTCGCGCTTCAGTCTCGTGTGCCCAAAGAGGCTGCGCAAAGTAAGAATACGGGGGATGATAAGTGCGGCATCCCCACCATATTCGTAGGAATTGATGCCGGACGATGTACCTTCGGCAGTGTGTCCGGTCTGCCATTCATAAGATCCGTGTAAATTGATATCCACCTTCTCTCCGCCTCGAAAAGCATTCTTTTTAGTGAAGCCTACCACAAGTTCAGGGCCTATCCGGCCGGAAGTCTTGCCTTTGGCATTGGCCTCGACATAGAAATCATAGCGCTTATCGAGCACCATGTCGAGCGAAAGATCTAACGTGTCGGCTGTTGCAGAGCTGTCGCGCGGTGTAAATCGCAAAGAGCTGTAGCTGAACAAGCCCACGTTTTGCAGGTTTATTTTCGAGGTTTCTTCATTGTCTACGCTGTACAGCTGATGTGGGCGCAGCCTCATCTCACGCAAGATGACGCCCGTGCGTACCGGTGTCTTGCGCCCATTGAAATGCACGATAACGCTCCTGCGCTGTATGGAATCTTTAAGCGTATCGGTGAACTCACGCCGCAAATTAATATCTATTTTCCCGATATACCATTTTTTTTTCACACTTGCCTCCAAGCTGTCGGCCATCTGGAAACGCAGCAAAACCTTGCGGGGGACACTGATCGTATCGGCCAGATATGAGGCATAGCTCTCATTGTAATAGTAGTAACCGTTGTTACGGAACAGTTTTGCCAAACGCATACGCTCATTGGAAAGAGCTGGAACACTGAACGGATCGCCATTCTTTATGACGGCTTCGGAGCGATGGACACGTATCAAACTGTCGGCAACGGGCGGAAAACGCAGATATTCAATAGAGTCTATCCGCCACAGGGGACCCATGTTCACGGTGTAGGCCAGTTTGGCTGTCTTCGGATTTCGCCCTGTAATGACCTTATAGCTTACGTCTCCGTAGAAATAGCCATATTTTTTCAGCTGTGATTTGGCTACACTGACACGCAATTCGGGGTTGACTTGACTCATCAGCTTGGGCTTCGATCCGAATGCTTTGGTAAGCCAACGCCCGACACCCGATGTGGATTGCGAAAATGCATTCCATATCCACAGCCGGATGGGGAACGGAGTTCGGTAATAGCTACTGCCAAACAAGGCCCCGTTTGGAGCCGATGCGAGCGCATACTCCATCTCCTGTTGCGTTTTTACGGCATGTTCGTTTTCTTCAAAATTCGTATATTCTATCTTTTTCAAGCCGGTAAAAAGCTGCTCCCCTTCGGGTATAGCTCTCGTAGACGAGCATGATACTACCAACGAAGCCAGCACTGCAGACACCAGAACTACGAATATATGTTTCTTAGACATGTTCATTTCTTCTGATTATTTTTATTTCTTACGGAGTCGGCCGACACTTTCGGCTCGGGCGGTAGCACAGGTTTCTCGTTTTTGAAGCGGAATATATCCCAGAAATGTTGCAATCTTCTCTTCCACATAAAGCCTACCCCGTACTCTCCGATGAGCCCTTCGAGCCAGTCGTATGTATTATTGTTGTAAAACAGACGCAGATATTTGCTCGAATTTTGATCCAGACGATACTCCAATTGCACATTGTCGAAGAATGTATCGTTACGTTCTTGGTCGGTTTCCGTGCCCGAAGACACTTTTCCACCCACGATGACGCTGAGCCTGTTATTCCACAATCGCTTGGCAAAACTGAAGTTATAATCAGTATGGATGGTTCCTGTAGAGGTCGTGGAATTATCCACCGTCATGCCTACATCAAGCCCCATCGAACGCATAGCGGAGCCTGCAATATTGTTGATTTCCGTGTTCAGGAACGAACTCAGCGCACTGTTCATAGAAAAAGAGTTGGTGTTACCGTCGGTGAGATACATGCCTGACACCAGCATGGTGATGGCTATCTTGCCGCGTTCCTCGGTTGTCATGGTATTAAGTTCGTCTTGCGTGCTCATATCATTGGGCGCCGAAATAATGAATTGGATACCCGGATGCTCTAAAGTTTGCGAAAGTTTCACCCCGCAATCGAAGTCTACCAGTCTTCCGAGACCTGTCCCTGCATTCACAGAAGCCTTTACACGTTCGGTAGCCGTTATGTTTAACCGCGGATTCATGGGATTTCCGGTAAATTCGATATAGCTTCCGTTTTGTATCTTGAATGTTTTCAAAGGAATTACGGGTAAGGAATATTTCATTTCTCCGCTATTCAAAGTATATCTACCCGTAAGACGCAAGTTGTCTACAGTATTATAGCTCATAAGCAAATTGCCGCCCCCCAGTAAGTCTATATAGTTGGATTGCTCGGCATTCAGCATACAAGTAATGTGTGCAGACTCATCTATATTCATACCGAGCTGCATATCGAATCCAGTCAGAGGAGGTCTCTGTACTACTAATTGAGCCGTATCCTTGAAATCTGTGAATTTAACAAGTTCATCAAGCTGGTTGTCTGTCGCCAGTTCTGTATCGCGCAAGATGTACACCATATCGGTTGTGCCGAGGACATCCAATCTGCCGCGCATCTTTAGGTTATCCACCGGACCGCGCATAAAGCCGAAGAAATTGACAAAGGCCTTGCCATAAGCCTTCGAATGAGCATTCTCTTTCGAATCGATCAGTTCAAAATTCTGTGCCCGCATACGTACATCGAGCATCATACGACTCATGTCTGAAAAATCAAAACTGCCCGCAACGTTCAGCGGACTATCGTTGTTAGCATACATCTCGAAGTTCTCAAACAACAATTTGCTGCCTTTTATACGCACCGGATCGTTAGCAAAACGCATCTCGACTCCATAGGGTACGCTGACTAAATACGAAGAGTCCAAATACACTTCACCTTCTATATAGGGTTTGGAAATCATGCCTCTCACCGACAGTTGGCCATCACCGTAGCCACGAAGACCTATAATTTGCTCGGGAACGAAGCCGTTTATCACCTGCAGAGGCAGATGCTCCATTCCCAATGTAGCCTCTATATAGCCGTTCTTGTCATAGGTTCCACTGATCGTAGCCACCTCTTTGCCTTCGCTCATCAACACTCCGTCGACGCTGTGCGAACCGTCTGACCGTGGCATATAAACAAATTCGGTGCTGACATTGCCTATCGGACAGTGCTCATAAGACATGTTATCCACAGAAACAGCCGAAGATACGGTGATCGCATCCTTTGTCTGAATGATATGAAAGTCGCCATTCATGATACCCGACACACTGGGTGTATAAGGTATGACCGACATTATTTTCTCCAAGTCGAACTTGTTAAGGCTAAGCGTCAGATCCTGCAACACAGACAGATCCTCGGCACCACTCTTCAACATAATACCCGTACCGTCAGCAGCCAGTAGTTCTACGTTTGCCGAAACCCGATTGCCACTGCCCCAAAAAATATAATTATCATTATTGACCGCAAACGTTTTATAACCCAGCACTACATCTTTATCCGTGAAGTTCGCATGAATACCGCCGACAGCCATCTCTGCTTTTAGTCCGAAGCTTACGCCCAAGCGGTTCTGGTCATCATAAAGCTTTGCGGTAAGCGATGTACCTTTTTCGGTAATACCACCATTGAAAAGTGCATTAAACGAATATTGAGGGTTTTCCTTACCGTTATGTATTTGAGCCACATAGCTCATCTTATCACCGGTAGAGTTCACATTAAAACGAATGGTATCTATCTGTATACCGTCTGCCACGAGCGAATCAATCACCATTTTCCCGTTCAAACCGGCCACAGGCGACGAGTTCATATCTACAGAAGCACTTTTCAGCGTATATCCATAGCTGCCCAACAGTCGGACAAAGAAGTTATCACGGCCGGTAGACACATAAAGCCTCATGTATGGAAGTCGCTTACGAATAGCCGTTTGATCAATACGTCGGTCTTTGTATTGTCGTTGAAGCTCTACAGCAAGCCGATTTCCGGATTTCATCAGATACTCGTAACCGCCTCGGCCATCGAGCCTGAGGTGGAAATCGCCACAATCGACCACAGCATGAGTAGTATCACGCCGTGTCAACACATCGAGAACGATGTCGTCAGGCCGGCTTACACGCCCATTCCCCACCACACTTATATCGCTCACAAGACCTTGTACTTTATAATAATCTTTCATATTGGTGGCCAAGTCTACATGTCCGCAGAAAGCAGCCGTAGCAGGCATATCGGTCAGATGCAACTTATAAAGATCGATCTTTTTCAAATCACAGGCCACAGTGGCGCGAACATTCTTGATATTTAACAGAGCATCAAGCACAATATTGCCTTTCAAAAGCGGATTGTCGCTGTCAACAACAGCGTGAGCCCTACCCCCGTTCACACGTATATTGGCTTTCATACGGCTCATATCGTATCCTCCGTAACTGAATTTTGTAACGCGTGCCTTGGCTATAAGATGCGTACGTGGCGACAGGATATCGGTGCCAGTGCCATCGACTTCTACGTATCCGGTAAACGGATGCAAACCCATGTGGGGCAAAAAGTGCTGTATCTGAAGATTATCTGCCGAAAGGCGAGCCTGATAAGCCATGCGTCGCAGATTGATATGAACTTTCCCGTTTACGCTCCCCTTCCCTTCACGGACAATGAACCGCGCACGATAGTCGCTTCCGTCTATCTTGAAATGCCCATCCATGCTCATTCCGTTGGGGATGTGCACAGTTTTCATCATCTCCCGATCAAGCATCGAAGTCACAAAAGAAAGGTCGTAAGTCCGGGCTTTCACGTCCAATTCAGCACACAGATGGTTCATATCGGTCAGGTTAGCCACGTAGCCGTCGGTTTTAAAGCTAAAAGCAGTAGGCAGTTTAAGACATACTCCAACAAGCTGCACACGCTGTATATTGCCACGAACTACGCCGTCGATACGCAACGGATAATTGGGAAAACGCCGACTGAAAGCCGGCGGAAGATTCTGCATGAAGTGTATAAGGTCTTGCTTGCCCACGGATGCATGAACCGTAGCATTCAACTTACCCGGATGAGCCATATCGAACGCGCTCAAATCCATATCGAGCTGCACTGCAATATTGCTCTCTGACGTACGCAATATAAACGAGGGAAGCTGCAATTTTAGCGAATCCATCATTATCGTCCCTGCAAGTTGCTCTACTTTCAGACCGCTCTTCTCTTTGAAAGTGCAGGCACGAAGGTACATCGAGAGTCGTGGTTTACAATACGAGAAAGCATCTATACCAAGCGTAATGTCACTGAGCGAGAGATGATTATAATCTACCCCCCGTATACGTGTGGCAAAGTTATTGTCGTAATTCAGTCGTCCGCCAGTACAGTCCAGACGTCTTATGCGGTACAATCCCTTGTATAAATCGAAATACCCGTCATCAACGGTAGCCTTACCAAGGTAGGCCTGCACCTGCAGAGTATCGCCCGGCATATGTACGGTAACGTCTGTACGCCTCACATCAAGATGCTCTGCGTATATTTTCCAGTAATTCTTGCTCTCAGAGGTATCAGGGGGTACGGTATCACTCAACTCCACCGTCACTTTTGCTTCAGCCAAGCGAACATCATTCAACCTAAGGATTTCACCTTTCAGGTCAATACCATGACTACGCAAAATCAAATGACCGATGGTACCTTTAACACGGGCTTCATGAATAAAATTAGTGGTATTGAACTTTATCCCGTTGAGTTCAAGGCGGTCGATTTCTACCTCTTTACGCAATAGAGGCAGCAACTGCACATCTACTATCACTCTACTGACGCGGGCAACGGTATCTTTTACCTGTGGCAACGAATCATTCTGCTGGATTACCTTAATACCCTCGATGCCGAGATTGAGCGGAAACTCCAAATTTACACGGGCAATACTGATCTGCATACCTGTTTTTTCAGAAGCGTAAGATGTAGCTTGTCGCACCGCCCAATTCTGGAAAGGAGGAAAGTAGAACAGCAGTGTAATTATGATAAATAGTAAAATGGGAAAGGCTGAAACAATCCCAATCCACTTGAAGGCTTTCTTCATAAACGACGTATATTCATTGATTGCAATGGATGTACTAACGGATTTACAATGCAAATATATATATTTTTCGTGAATATTTTGCATATTGTCGTTTTTTTTATTGCAGGAACATTTTTAATAATATCAGCCGACCATTCGCATTTTCCGCATAAGAGATCTGGTATTTCCTCAGTTCAAAAATACCTTTTCATACCGATTGTCACGACTATAATTTGTTGTGATTTGCTTTAAAATTAGTATCTTTGCAATATTGGAAACATCGGGTTTGAGAGGTCAAAGAGTGCCATTATGGTTGTGATTTGCTTTAAAATTAGTATCTTTGCAATATT
>CAUUQE010000008.1:0-29821 GCA_963547065.1 uncultured Prevotella sp.
GAAACCTTTGCTAAACCGAAGTATCATGGGACAATATCCTCCTGGATCTACATTCAAAACTTCTCAAGCACTCACTTTTTTGACTGAAGGCATCATTACCCCGCATACCATGTTTGCTTGTCATCATGGGTTCTATTATAAAGGATTGCATGTTGGGTGCCATAGTCATGTCTCTCCGTTGGCTTTGACAGATGCGATAAGCACATCGTGTAACGCGTATTTCTGTTGGGGACTATATTACATGATGGGTAATCGTCGTAAATATCATCATGTACAAGATGCTATGAATTTGTGGCGTGACTACATGGTTAGTATGGGATTTGGTTACAAACTTGGTATTGATTTACCGGGAGAGAAGCGGGGTTTGATACCCAATGCTTCTTTCTATGACAAGGCTTATAATGGTTCATGGAATGGACTTACCGTTATCAGTATTGCTATAGGACAGGGAGAGGTTAATCTTACGCCACTTCAAATTGCCAATTTGGCTGCAACGATTGCTAATAGAGGATATTTTTATGTCCCTCATGTGGTACGTAAAGTGAAAGGAGAGGCGCTTGATACACTTTTTACACGACGTCATACAACTAAAGCAAGTCGTCGGGCATACGATTATGTTATAGCGGGCATGCGCTCTTCTGTGGTAAAAGGAACTTGCAGAGCTGCCAATAGGGCAGATTATCTTGTATGTGGAAAAACCGGTACAGCACAGAATCGAGGACAAGACCACTCTGTTTTTATGGGATTTGCCCCGATGAATAATCCCAAAATAGCTATTGCTGTGTATGTAGAAAATGGCGGTTTTGGTGCAGAGTATGGTGTTCCGATTGGCTCATTGATGATGGAACAATATATTAAAGGTAAATTGTCTGCCTATAGTGAACAGCGTGCAATAGACTATCAACAGAGAAGAATTGCTTATGGTTCAAGGAACAGATAAACAAACAAAGGTATTGCGTTCACTTGATTGGTGGACTATAGGTATTTATCTAGCACTGCTTGTCTTTGGATGGATTAGTGTCTGTGGTGCCAGTTATACATATGGTGATACCGATATTTTCAGTTTAAGTACACGTTCAGGCATGCAGATTGTATGGATAGGTACGTCAATTTGTTTAGGTTTTGTGTTGGTTATGCTTGATGGCAAGTACTATGACACCTTTGCATATATAATCTATGCGGTATTATTGCTGTTGCTTTTTGCTGCTATTTTTAATCCTCATGAGATCAAAGGTTCACGTTCTTGGCTTGTTCTCGGGCCCCTTCGTTTGCAACCGGCAGAATTTGCAAAGTTTGCAACAGCCTTAGCTATTTCACGACTGATGAGTACTTATGGATTTGATATTCATAGATGGAAGCATTTTGCTAAGGCTGTTTGTGTTGTCATTCTACCGATGATACTTATCGTGGCACAGAAAGAAACAGGTTCGGCCCTTGTTTACTTGTCATTCTTTTTAATGTTTTATCGAGAGGGAATGCCGGGGAGTATTCTTTTTACTGGTGTGGCCATGGTTATTTATTTCATTGCAGGTATAAAATATGAGGATGTGATGCTGTGGCAGACACCTACTTCTGTTGGGAAGTTTGCCGTAATGCTGATGGTACAAATTTTTACTGCAGGAATGGTATACATTTATTGTAAAGATAAAAAGCGGGCATCTAAAATATTTTTTTATTGTGTCGGAATAACTACTGTGGCTCTTCTATTCTCACGATATGTCATACATTTTGATATTGTATGGGTACAGGCGCTTCTTTGTATGGCTCTTTTGGGATATTTATTTTATCAATGGTTGCGTACACGTTTCATGAGTTACTTATGTATAACTTTGTTTGCTGCCGGTTCAATAGTCTTTTTCTATTCGGCCGACTATATGCTTAACGAAGTGATGGAACCCCACCAACGTGTACGTATTAATGTACTTTTGGGATTAGATGAAGATCTCAATGGGGCTGGATACAATGTTCACCAAAGTGAAATTGCTATCGGATCAGGCGGATTGCAAGGAAAAGGATTTCTTAATGGCACGCAGACAAAGCTCAAGTTCGTACCCGAACAAGACACAGACTTCATATTTTGTACAGTAGGAGAAGAAGAAGGTTTTCTTGGCTCTGCAAGTGTACTGCTGTTATTCTTAGTATTGATATTAAGATTAATCTATTTGTCCGAGCGACAGCCGTTTAAATTCGGACGTATTTATGGATACTGCGTGCTCAGTATCTTTCTATTCCATGTATTCATTAATGTAGGAATGGTGTTAGGTCTCACTCCTGTTATCGGTATTCCTTTACCTTTCTTTAGTTATGGAGGTTCATCTCTTTGGGGCTTTACATTATTGCTCTTTATCTTTTTGAGGATTGATGCAGCACGTGAGTTAGTGCGCACTTAACATAAAGCCGATATCGCTTATACCCGGTAAGATCTCTCGTTGCATGTCGTGCCTAATGTTTACGTGTATAGAGTCACCCTGTCGCAGTTCAAGTTCCCCGATAGGAAAATTATATTGGTAGTAACTGATACCGTATCCTTTAGTAACACCATTATTGTCTATCAGCTTACAGTTCACCGTGTCTGTCTTTATCTTTTTGGTTGGATATATCGTCTGTTCTACAATCAGAGACAATCCTGTGAAAGGATAGGCCCCATTGATACGTAACCCCAATTCGGCGTCATACTTGCCTGCTTTTTCTATGCGTGGAATATCGAATGACAGTGTGTCATTCTTTTCCCATCCTGTAACGGACGTATGATTATATTTATCATACACCCTTTTGTCGTTACATGATGTAATAATAATAGCAGCTATTATTATAAATAATGTAGAACAGACTCTTCTCATGATTACTCTCAAGTGTTTCTTTCTGCTGGGTACCCGTCTTGTGACTGTGCTTTAGGTCTTCTGTTTCCGTTGGTCCGTCGGCGATTATTATTATTTTTTTTTGGTTGATTACCTTGCCGCTCTTGCGATCTACCGTTGTTTTTCCGCTTTTTATTCTTATCGAAACGACTAATATCGGTATCAGCAAGTAGATCGATGGGTCTTTCCGGCACTTTCTTTTCATCGTCGGAAAGCAGTGAAAGGGGCTTTTCACCGGTTTTATTCAGTTCTATAATCTCATGGGCACGGGCCACAGAAATGGTTTCGAGATTAGCTGCAAGGTTCTTGTCTGTAGAATATGTAACCATTCCTGATAGAATATCAGCCTTGAAAAAATAATAATCGGCATCTTGAGTCTGTAGCTGTATCTCCTTGCTTGGCAGCTTGCGACTTGCTTCTACGTAGTCGTCGATCTCGTAGTTGAGACAGCATTTCAACTTTGCACACATGCCTGCCAGCTTTTGCGGACTCAATGAAAGGTCTTGAATACGAGCAGCATTAGTGCTCACACTTACGAAATTTTTCATCCAAGTGGCGCAACAGAGTTCTCGCCCACATGGACCGGTTCCGCCGATGCGGCCTGCTTCCTGCCGTGCGCCGATCTGTTTCATCTCTATCCTTACATGGAAAGTCTCGGCAAGTACTTTGATTAACTGTCTGAAGTCTACACGTTCGTCTGCGATATAGTAGAATATAGCTTTGTTACCATCGCCTTGATATTCCACATCTCCTATCTTCATCTTCAGTCCGAGATCTTTTGCAATCTGCCTGCTCTGTATCATTGTGGCATGTTCACGGCTTTTAGCCTCCTTGTATTTGTCCATATCCACCTGTTTGGCAATACGGTATATACGCTTAATCTCATCGGGAGACTTTAGGTTGGCTTTCTTAATTTGCAGCTTAACCAATGTTCCTGTTAAGGTTACCACACCGACATCGTGCCCGGGACTGGCCTCTACGGCAACGACATCTCCTTTTTTTAAGTCCAATTCGTTTACGTTGTGATAATATCCCTTACGGGTGTTTTTGAATTGAACTTCTACAAGGTCTGTCGTCTGTGTATTGCCAGGAACATCGGCAAGCCAGTCGTATGTATTCAGCTGCATATTCTGGCGTCCGCATGCGCAGTGGCATAATCCTCGGTCACAACCTCGGAATATCTTAAATTTCATATCTTTATAATCCATAATTGTATATATGTTGTTGGTACAGTGCCAGCCATTTATTTATGGAGTACCTACTACTCTGTCTTATTTTCTGATAAGTAGAACGATCATCTGTAGTGCCAAATCGAAAAATACGATTTTAGCATTTCCGTTCTGTGCGATATCTCTTTTGCACTTTTGCAGTTCTTCTGCAATGTCTATAACGTTACTCTCATTGATAAATCGGGCAAAGTTTTTTGAGAAATTTTCCTCCTCTTGCGTCATATAGTTCAGTTCAGGAGTTTTGAAGTTGTACACGAAATTCTCACGAATCATCCTGCCGAAATAGTCGAGCATACGCTTCTGTTTCTCGCGTCCGTATGTTGCAACGGTCTCGCTCCATTTCTTTAAATCCTTGATATTGCGCATATACGACAGTCGCATGAGCATAATGAACATATCCAAGAACATTCTGTTCTCATTGCCCGTATCAAGAGTTTCGAGCGCTTTCAGCCAGTTGCCGTTAGCCACACGTGCTATTCTGTGAGCAGTTTCTTGCTCTATGCCTCGTTTTTCTATGAGAGCGTGCTCGATTTCTTCGTTGCCGATGCGCTTCATATCTATATGTTGCACTCTGCTCCTGATAGTGTCCAGCAGTCTTTCAGGCTCTTCGCACACCATAATGAATACAGTTTGTAGTGGCGGTTCCTCCAATAGTTTCAGTAGTTTGTTGGCACATTCGGCGTTCATACGCTCGGGCAGCCAAATCAGACTCACTTTATACCCACCCTGACTTGATTTCAAACTCAGTTTACGCAGTAGGTTATCGCTTTCGGCAGCATATATCTGTGCCTGTTGATTGGCTGCCTTCATGGCATTGAGCCATTGGTCTATCGTTATGTAAGGACCTTCGGCAAGCAGTGTGTGCCACTCATAAGCAAAGTCGTCGCTCACCATTTTGTGTTCGGCAGATGTTCCTGCAGGACGTATCACGGGGTAAGAGAAATGCAAGTCGGGGTGTTCCCATTTACGAAGCATAGTTTCTGCATTGCCTATGGAGCTTCCATCTTCGCGTTCTCCCAGTAAATAGGAGGCGAAAGCAAGTGCAAGTGGTAATTTTCCGCAGCCGTTGGGACCGCAAAACATCATGGCATGAGGCACGCGATGTTCGTGCACCATCTGCAATAAACGCTGTTTAGGCTCCTCTTGTCCTATTACTTCGTTGAATTTCATTACATAATCTTACTTACAATTTCTTTAACTGCATCCGTGGCAGATACGGTATAGAAATGAATAATTCCTGCGCCGGAAGCATAGAGTTCCTTGCACTGATGGGTACTCCATTCTATGCCGAGCGCCTTTGCATCTTCGTCTGTTCTGCATTTTACAATCTCATTGGCAAGCTCCTGTAGCAGGTCGCAATGGAAAGTTTCCGGCACTACCGACAGTTGAGCCAACTTGGCAAGCGGTTTGATTCCCGGAATAATAGGAATAGTGATGCCCATAGAGCGTGCTTTCTCTACGAAATCGAAATACTTCTTATTATCGTAAAACAGTTGGGTTACGGCATATTGTGCTCCTAAGTCTTGCTTCAGTTTCAGGTATTCTATATCCATGTCGATATTCGGTGCCTCCTCATGCTTCTCCGGATAGCATGCTACTCCATAATTGAAAGGTATTCCCGGGTGCTTCATCGGTGTACCGTCCATGAAGAAACCCTCGTTGAAACGGTTCACTTGTTTAATCAAGTCAGTGGTATGTGCGTGTCCTTTTGGGGTTGGAACGAAATGGTTGTCTTCTTTGGCCTTGTCTCCACGCAAGAGCAGCACGTTCTCTATATTCAGAAATTGCAGATCGAGTAGTTCGTATTCTATCTCTTCCATGGTAACACCGCTGCATATCACGTGTGGTATCATAGGTATGTTATATTTGGTCTGTATAGCAGAAGCGATGGCAACCGTGCCCGGTCGCCTACGTATACGTTGCCGTTCGAACTGTCCGTTGGGCAGTTCTTTATAAACAAATTCGCTGTGATGCGTTGTTATGTTGATAAAAAGCGGATCATACTTTTTCAACTTGTCAATGGTAGAAAACAAACTATCTATACCATTCCCCTTGATCGGGGGAAGCACTTCAAAAGAAAATCGCCTTTTACCAATATTTTTATCAATGATGTCGAATATCTTCATTTATCTTGCATGTGCATACATACGTTTGCAAAGTTACTAATTTTTTGTCGAATATTATTTTCATTCCTACATTATTTAATATATGGGCATGTTTATCCTTTGCCGTCTATTTTGGCTGGGGGTATATTACTCGATGGATTATTTCTTTTTCGGAAAGTTGATCAAAGTCAAAGCTTCTTTTGTAAGATAAGGTTTAACCTTGTCGCAAGGTATAAGAAATTCAGGTGTACCATATACGCATGCCATAAATTCATATTGCTGATAAATGAAATATACTCTGTTAGATGTTTGACAGAGTCCACTTGCAGGCAGCATTACATAAGGTCCTCAAATACACTCTTTTACGTCTCTTATGATTTTAACTTCTTCTCCAAGGTACTTTTTAAGTCCTTCCAGCAGCAGTTTTTGTATAGCTTTCAGCTTACGTTTGTTTATAATGTCGATCGTTTGCCATCGCTTTTCCGGAATGTTGTGTGTCAGCTGCCCTCAATTCCGTGTGCTCCACTTGCGTAAGAAACATAGTCGATTCTGTATGTAAGCTGTTTCTTATGCTCATAGTCTTTGGCGGCATTGATGGTAAGACAGTAAGCCACGCGATCTCCGTCTTCGTTTTTCGCCCATTCGAGCATGCTTTTAAAGAGCATAGTATCATAATGTTTAACCATTCTCTTACCATCTCTAATATGCCCACGATACCTTATATAATCCAGCGTGTACTTATATTTTTTGTCAGAATGAAATGTAAATCGGCTCAATTCATTAATCAGATAACCGTTGATAGAATCGCATAAAGGCTGTAGACCTTTATGGCACTTCTGCTTGAAGTACCAATTCGACTGTTGAGTCGGATGTCGTATCATCTCCGTACATTTTCTTTCATAGTTACCGTGTCGGGCTCCTATGCTTTCGATATAGTCTTTCTATACACTTGTTTTTGTACAGTGGGCTGTATTTTACGGGTATAATCCATAAAAATAAGGCTGTGCTTAGAAATAGGGTAAGAGATAAAAGTTTTTGGGGGTATAAATTATAAAACGAGGATTGTGTAAAATACGATACAAATGGAATACAAAGATAAATAAATTTCTCGACTTTTGAGCTGTAAAATATAAAAACATGCGCTTCCGGGTATGCAATATAAGAATATATTTGTAAAGGCTTCTTAGAAATAGAACACGGGATAAAATAAATTATCTCGCAGGAAGGAATTTACGTGCATGCGGAAGAAATTATTTCTTTGCCTATTTCAGTAACTTACATTGCCTATTGTAAGAAAAACAGTTGCATGGATATTTGGTTATATCTTTCGTTTTCGTTAACTTTGTAAACAATATCAATCGCCTGAAAATTGAATAAAAATGTCTTAACTATAGTGATTATCTTTTCTTTATTAATTCAAGGTGGACGAAACCGAAATCTTATTACTATTAAATGATATGTTATGAATTGGAAAACTATTTTTTTATTTGGAGTGACTGCCATGTTCGGAATGCCTGTTTATGGCGTGTCAGCACTGAGTTCCAACGTTTTGTCTACGCTACAGGTAGTAGTTCAAGACAATACAAAGCTGAAAACTAACCGTCCACCTATGGAGAAACGCCTCTTTGTGTCGGATGCAGTGGAGAAAAAGATCAAAGAAGTGAAGAAACTCCTAAAAGATAATCCCTATCTGGCATGGATGTTCGAGAACTGTTTCCCCAATACGATGGACACGACCGTGCATTTCGACGGCAAAGACGACACCTTCGTGTATACCGGCGACATACACGCAATGTGGTTGCGTGACTCGGGTGCGCAGGTCTGGCCCTATGTACGCTTCGCCAATCAGGATGCCAAACTCAAGAAGATGCTGCGAGGTGTCATCCTCAGACAATTGAAATGTATCAATATCGATCCCTATGCAAACGCTTTCAACATGGGACCGACGGGTAGTGAATTCGACAAAGATATCACCGACATGAAGCCGGAATTGCATGAACGCAAGTACGAGATCGACTCGCTTTGCTATCCTTTGCGCCTTGCTTACTACTATTGGCAGGTTACAGGTGATATATCTGTGTTCGGTGAAGAGTGGAAACAAGCGATGAAGAACATACTGAAAGTGTTTCATGACCAGCAACGTAAGACCGGTTACGGGCCTTATAAGTTCGAACGTTTGACCACCCGTACCACCGAAACCATGGCCAACAATGGATTAGGAACACCTGTTAAACCTGTCGGGCTGATAGCATCAGCCTTTCGCCCGTCTGACGATGCAACTACATTCCTCTTTCTTATCCCATCTAACTTTATGGCCGTAAGCTCGTTGCGCAAGGCTGCCGAGATATTGAATAAGGTGAATGGTGACACAGAGATGGCCGGACAGTGTACGACTTTGGCCGATGAAGTGGCTGAAGCATTGAAGAAATATGCTGTTTACGACCATCCCAAATACGGTAAAATATATGCTTTTGAGGTAGACGGCTATGGAAGTCAATTGCTCATGGACGATGCCAATGTACCGAGCCTGTTAGGAATGGCCTACTTGGGTGATGTAGATACGAATGATCCTATTTATCGGAACACCCGTCGTTTCGTTTGGAGTGAAGACAATCCTTATTTCTTCAAAGGTAAAGTTGGTGAAGGTATCGGCGGTCCTCATACTGGTTACAATATGATTTGGCCCATGACAATTATGATGCGTGCTTTTACAAGTACCGACGATGCCGAAATTAAGCAGTGTATAGAGGCATTGCAGCGTACGGATGCGGGCACAGGATTTATGCATGAGTCGTTCAATAAAGACAATGATAAGCACTTTACCCGCTCGTGGTTCGCATGGCAGAATACACTGTTCGGCGAACTGATACTGAAACTGATAGACGATGGAAAAATATCCTTGCTCATTCAAGCCAAACGATGACTAACGAAAAGGTGAAAATTACGCTGTTCGATAGTAATGTATTCACTGTCATTTGCTCTGAGATTAGGTAAATAGGAGGATACCGCGGGACGTATGACAGTTTTATGCGGAGGTTTGATTAATTCAAGTCTCCGCATTTCGCTTTTGTGAACACATCATTCGAGTAACTTTTGAGCACACTTTATCTTTCATTTTTGGTTGTGATATATTTTTAATATGTTATCTTTGCAGTCATGAAAATATATTTATTAACTTTGTTTTGCCTGCTGACGCCGGTAGTGAGCGCTCAAGATAAGACGTATCATGGCGACGGTATCGATGATTATCTGCGTTTTGTACCCATAACATCGGTGTTTGTAATGAAAGCTTGCGGTGTAGAGAGTGCCAGTTCTTGGAAACGTATTGTGGTAAATACAGCGGCATCTGTTGTCGTTTCATCGGGCATTAGCTACGGTTTGAAGCACACCGTACACGAGCGACGCCCCGACGGTACCGACAGCAGAAGTTTCCCTTCGGGGCATGCTACGGTGGCTTTTGCAGGGGCAACCATCCTACATAAAGAGTATGTAAAGCTCTCGCCATGGATCAGTGTGGCGGGTTATAGCGTGGCAACACTAACGGCTGTAGATCGCGTAAGGCGTAATCGCCATGTGTGGGGCGACGTTGTGGCGGGGGCAGCCATCGGTATTGGCGGTACTATGTTGGGCTATTGGCTCGGCGATATGCTGACTGGAGAGAAGAGCCGCTATGCGGTTAGTGCCGGTACGGAGGGTATTCAGCTCACCATCAATTTATGAAAACGATTGCTTTACGTATGGTTCGTTAACGGTGAAAAGCACGTTTTCATTTCTGTCTTTCTGCGATTAAGGTAATTTAAAGTAATATTTTAGGCTGTTAGATACGCTGTCTAAAGCCGATAAACATGCTGTCTAACGCTGATACATGATATATCTATCGGTGATACACGAGTGCTCTATCGTTCGTTATCCTGTGGCTTGAGTCTCTTTAATCTTTCTCGTTTCATCTTTCGTATAATCGTATGATTTTCTTATTTATAATAGGCGATGGAATTATTTTCCATACATAATGCAAACGTTTGCGCTTGCTTTTCGCTGATTTATGTAAGGATTGGAAATATACTAATGCAATATTTGCTAATTTTGAAACCGATATACTAACCAAATTGTCATGAAAATAATATTTAATATAGACTACAAAACGGTCTTTGGAGAGGAGCTCGTGTTGAATGTATTGGGCACTGGTCGGAACGGTATCGACGAAGCGTCTCAGTTCAGAATGTCTACTCTCGATGGCTCTCATTGGACTTATCAAATGAACAAGGCTCAATCGCAGTTGCCAGAGGTGGTGGATTATTTCTACAGTGTAGACTGTTCGGGGCGTGAGCAACGCCATGAATGGTCGGCAGAAGCCCATCGATTGGAAATAAATGCTCTGAAAGGTCTTCAATATCGGGTGTACGATCACTGGATAGATATTCCCGAAGACGCATATCTCTATAGTTCTGCATTTACAGACTGCCTTTCGGGGCGCAATGTAAAGCCTATGGAGAAGTCTGTATACGATAAAACGATAAGGCTGAAAGTCCGTGCACCGCAACTACTGGGCGACTGTTGCATGGCTGTTTCGGGCAGTTGCAAGGCATTGGGTGCGTGGAACGCACAGGAAGCCGTGCGGATGACCGAACATAACTACCACGAATGGGTAGTAGATTTGAATGCAGATGATTTTGAAGACAATAAGGTTGAGTTTAAATTTGTGGCTGTAGACGCCCGTTACGGCAGTGCTGATCCTAGGTGGGAAACGGGGGGTAACCGTATTATCACACTGCCTGAGATGCGTAAAGGCGACGTGATAGTGTACGAACTTTCGCAGGCTTTTCTGCCTATCTATAACCGGAAGATAGCGGGAACGCTTGTTCCGGTATTCTCATTGCGCTCGAAGAGCAGTTTTGGAGTGGGCGACTTCGGCGACTTGAAGCTGATGATAGACTTCGTGGCAATGACTGGTCAGCGCGTTCTGCAGGTGCTCCCGCTTAACGATACCACCACTACACACACGTGGACCGACTCGTATCCTTACAGTTGCATCAGCATCTTTGCCTTGCATCCGCAATATGTAGACCTGCGGCAGCTCCCTCTGTTGGAAGATGAGGCCGAACGTAAGAGGTATATGGTCTTGCAGAAAGAACTCAACAGCTTGCCTAAGGTCGACTATGAACGTGTGAACAATACTAAAATGGCTTATCTTAAAAAGATTTATGAGCAGTCGGGAAAGGCGCTTGTTGCTTCGTCCGGATATAAAAAATTCTTTAAGGAAACCCAGCAGTGGCTGGTTCCGTATGCGCAGTATTGTCATCTGCGCGATCTGTACGGCACGGTTGACTTCTCTAAATGGAAAGGGCATGAAACGTGGAACGAGGCCGAGCGCAAGATGTTGTCTTCGCCTAAGAACAAGGCCTATAAGGAATTGGAGTTTTATTACTTTGTGCAATATGTGCTGAACGAGCAGTTGGAGGGCGTTCACGCCTATGCCAAGAGCAAGCACGTGATACTGAAAGGAGACATACCCATCGGAGTAAACCGTCGCGGATGCGACGTGTGGATGGAACCGAAGTACTTTTGTCTCGACAGTCAGGCCGGTGCACCGCCCGATAATTTCTCGGTCAACGGGCAAAACTGGGGCTTCCCTACTTATAATTGGGATGCCATGTTACAGGATGACTGCCGCTGGTGGGTGCATAGGTTCTGCAATATGTCGAAGTTTTTCGATGCTTATCGCATAGATCATGTATTGGGTTTTTTCCGTATATGGGATATCCCGATCGATTCCGTGAATGGTTTGTTGGGGCACTTCTCACCTTCTTTGGGTATGACTCGCGAGGAAATCGAGGCCTATGGGCTGCGTTTTCAAGAAGAACTTTTCACTCGTCCGTTCATTGCCGATTGGGTTATCGACCGTATGTTCCGCGAATATGCTGATGAGGTGCGTGAGAAGTATCTCGTAAAAGCACATGACGATATTTATAACCTAAAGCCCGAATACGATACGCAACGCAAGATAGAGGCGGCGTTCAGTGGTAAGACGGCCGATAAGGACACTATGTTGCGCGATGGTTTGTACGCCTTGGCGAGCAATGTGCTGTTTGTACGCGACAGGAAAGATGCAAATAAGTTTCATCCACGTATTACAGCACAGTTCAATTTGATGTATGAAGCGCTCTACGACAGTGATAAAGATACATTTAACCGCATTTACAACGACTATTATTACCGCCGTAATAATCAATTCTGGTATAGGGAGACCATGAAAAAGTTGCCCAAGTTGGTGCAGTCTACCCGTATGCTGGTGTGTGCGGAAGACCTCGGCATGGTGCCCGATTGTGTGGCATGGGTGATGAACGAGCTGCGCATATTGAGCCTCGAAGTACAGTCTATGCCTAAAAGTCCTGAGGTAAGGTTTGCCCATCTGTCGCAAAATCCTTATCGAAGTGTAGATACGATCTCATCGCACGATATGCCTACTCTTCGCCAATGGTGGGACGAAGACCACGAACGTACGCAGGAATACTACAATACGATGCTTCAACGGCAAGGAACTGCACCGCATCCGCTGCCCGGATGGCTTGCCCGCGACATCATTTCACGACATCTTGCATCGTCGTCAATGCTTTGTGTGCTTTCTATACAGGATTGGATGGCAATTGACGAGCAGCTCCGTCTGGGCGATAAGGATGCAGAACGTATCAATGTTCCAGCAAATCCATGTTATTATTGGCGCTATCGTATGCATGTGAATATCGAAGAACTGATGCGGAATGACGATTTTAGGGAGAATATTAAGCAACTTATCGCCGAATCAGATAGGAAATGATTAACTTTGTCAGAAGAAACAGGTGCTGCTTCTACTTTGTTTAAACTTCTTAAATGCAAAATGAATATGTACAAAATCAAACTTCTCTTGGCGTTCCTGACACTCCCGATAGCAGTTTCGGCGCAGGAGGTGAAATCGCCCGACGGCAATGTATGCGTGATGTTCTCGCTCACCAGCAACGGCGTTCCGACCTATGAAATGACGTATAAGCGCAAAAGTGTGATTAAACCGAGCCGTTTAGGACTAGAACTCGCCAAGGATAAGCATGCTTCGAAAGGTTTGGAAGAGACAAGTTTGATGGATGGATTTGCCATCTCCGATACGAAAACGTCGACTTTTGATGAGACATGGAAGCCCGTTTGGGGCGAAACGGCAACGATACGCAATCATTATAACGAATTGGCAGTGACGCTCTATCAGGTATCTTCCGACCGCAATATCGTGATACGCTTTCGAGTTTATAACGATGGAATGGGCTTTCGTTACGAATTTCCGCAGCAAAAGTCGCTTAATTATTTCATTATAAAGGAGGAACACACGCAGTTTGCTATGACCGGAGACCATACGGCATGGTGGCTTCCGGGCGATTACGACACACAAGAGTATGAAACTGTCACCTCAAAACTATCGCAGATACGCGGATTGATGAAGCAGGCTATCACGGAAAATTCCTCTCAAACGCCGTTCTCCGATACAGGTGTGCAGACTTCTTTGCAGATGAAATCGGCCGACGGGTTATATATTAATATCCATGAGGCGGCTTGTATCAACTACGCCACCATGCACTTGAACCTCGATGATAAGAACATGGTGTTCGAATCTTGGCTAACTCCTGACGCTACAGGGCTGAAAGGTTGCATACAGACGCCTTTCAACACACCTTGGCGTACGGTGATAGTAAGCGATGATGCACGGGATATGCTGTCTTCCAATCTGATATTGAACCTCAATGAGCCGTGTAAAATCGAAGATTCCAGCTGGATTCGCCCCGTAAAGTTCTGCGGAGTGTGGTGGGAGATGATTGTCGGAAAGAGCACATGGAGCTATACAGACGAGTTCCCTTCCGTGCATTTGGGTATTACAGACTACATGAAAGCGAAACCGAATGGCCGCCATGGGGCTAACAACGACAATGTAAGGCGATATATCGACTTTGCCGCCGCCAACGGAATAAATGAAGTGCTGGTCGAGGGATGGAATATAGGCTGGGAAGATTGGGCTAATCGTTGGAAACAAGATGTGTTCGATTTCGTTACGCCTTATCCCGATTTCGATTTGAAGGCACTTAACGAGTATGCACACGGCAAGGGCGTGAAGCTGATGATGCACCACGAAACGTCTTCTTCGGTCGTTAATTACGAACGACACATGGAAAACGCCTATCAATTAATGAATAAATACGGCTACGATGCGGTGAAGAGTGGATACGTGGGAGATATTATTCCGCGTGGAGACCATCACTATAGCCAGTCTATGAACAATCATTATCTCTATGCTATACAGCAGGCAGCCAAGCATCATGTAATGATCGACGCCCACGAAGCGGTGCGCCCCACCGGTCTTTGCCGCACTTATCCTAACCTCCTGGCCAACGAATCGGCCCGCGGCACGGAGTACGAGGCTTTCGGAGGGAGCAAGCCCGACCATACGGTGATACTCCCGTTCACTCGTCTGCAGGGTGGACCAATGGATTATACCCCTGGCATCCTCGAAACGCAGCTCAGTACGTGGAGCAAGAATAAGAATATCATCCATACAACATTGGTTGGTCAGCTTGCTTTATATGTAACAATGTACAGTCCGCTGCAAATGGTGGCCGACTTGCCCGAGAACTACGATAAGTTCGATGACGCTTTCCAGTTCATTCGCGATGTAGCCGTAGACTGGGACGACAGCAAATATCTCGAAGCCGAACCGGGCGACTACATCACCGTGGCGCGAAAAGCGAAGGGAACGAACAACTGGTTTATCGGCGGAAAATGCGATGAAAACGGACACAAGAGCATACTGAAGCTCGACTTTCTCGATAAAGGTCGCACCTACGACTGCACCATCTATGCCGATGCCCCTGATGCTGATTATGAAAAGAACCCTAAGGCTTACGTGATTACACACCGCACAGTAAAGAAAGGGGATATATTGAAACTGATGCAAGCCAGTGGAGGCGGCTTTGCTGTTTCGCTGATTGTAAAGCAATAGAATATAGGAGATGTGTGGAAAGGTATATCCCTGGTGTAGTTAAATTATCCGTTATGATAACTAAAAAAATACTCTCTACAATCACTTCTATAGTATTTTCTTTGATATCTACCGATGCTTTTGCACAGGAATACCGTTTCAATGAGGTTGATTATACGCCCAAAGAAACGACTTTCAGGCTGTTTGCACCGTCGACAGCCAAAAAGGTTTGCTTGAAGATATATAGGGACGATTACACCAATCCCATGGATGTAGGCAAGACAAAGAAAATGAAATTGGCTGGTAAAGACCTGTGGGAACTGACCGTGAAAGGGGATTTGAAAGGAAAATACTATACTTTTTCTGTTTTTCAACATAGGCATTATTCACGCGGTTGTCTCTTTTCACCTTCCAATAAGTATTTCTCTTATGGCGAAACACCGGGTGTATTTGCCAAGGCAGTGGGCGTTAATGGTAAGCGAGGCGTGGTGGTAGACATGAACGAAACCGATCCGCAAGGCTGGAAGAACGACCACCGATTGGCGTTGGAGTCGCCTTCCGACCTTGTTATCTATGAACTCCATCATCGCGATTTCTCCATTGATGCTTCATCGGGCTTGGTTAATAAAGGTAAATTCTTGGCGCTTGCAGAGTCCAAGGCTGTTGATTATCTGAAAGAACTCGGCGTGAATGCCGTACATATTCTGCCCTCGTTTGACTATGCTTCGGTGGATGAAACGCGCTTAAACACGCCACAATACAATTGGGGATATGATCCATTGAACTACAATGTGCCCGAGGGATCGTACTCCACCGATCCGTATAACCCTGTTACGCGTATCAAAGAGTTTAAGCAGATGGTGCAGGCATTGCATCGGGCCGGCATTCGAGTGGTCTTGGATGTGGTGTATAACCATACTTTCAACATAGAGGGCAGCACTTTTCAGCGTACTTATCCCGATTATTTTTACCGAAAACTGCCTAACGGGAAGTATTCCAACGGCTCGGGATGTGGCAACGAAACGGCTTCGGAGCGACCTATGATGCGCCGGTTTATGATAGAATCGGTGAAATACTGGATTGAGGAATACCATATAGACGGCTTTCGGTTCGACCTAATGGGCGTTCACGACGTAGAAACTATGAATGCCATCCGTACCGAAGTAGATAAGATAGATCCATCGATCTTCATCTATGGCGAAGGATGGAGTGCCGGAACGTGCGCTTATCCCGTAGATAAACTGGCTGTGAAAGCCAATATACCGCAGATGCAGGGCATAGCAGCTTTCTCCGATGATATCAGGGACGCCCTTCGCGGACCGTTTAATGACGACCGAAAAGGAGCGTTTCTTGCCGGAATATTGGGCAGCGAGGAGAGTTTGAAGGCCGGTATTGTGGGGATGACAGTACATCCGCAGGTAGATTACGGCAAGGTGAATTATAGCAAAAAGGCGTGGGCGATGCAGCCTACACAGATGATCAGTTACGTTAGCTGCCACGATGATATGTGTTTAGTAGACCGCCTGAAGGCTAGTGTTCCTGATATTACGACCGACGAACTCATCCGTTTAGACCTTCTGGCGCAGACCGCAGTATTCACGTCTCAGGGAGTTCCTTTCATTCTTTGCGGTGAAGAAATGCTTCGCGATAAGAAAGGAGTGCACAATAGTTATAATTCTTCCGATAGTATCAACCATTTGGACTGGAACAATCTGAAAAGATATCCGAAGGTATTCGAATATTACAAAAGACTTATTTCTTTGCGAAAAGGGCACAAAGCATTCCGCATGGCCGACACAGAAGACGTTAGCAATCATCTTAAGTTTATTTGTTCACAGCCTTGTTTGCTCGGCTTTTCGTTGAATGGCCATGCCGTCGGAGATGTGTGGAATACGATTATCGTAATTCTTAATTCGAACCGTGAGGCCAAGGTTGTAGACATACCGCAAGGAAAATACACGGTTGTGTGTTGCGATGGTGTGATCAACGAGAACGGTTTGGGCGAGACGACGGGCGGAAAGGTAGTGGTCGATCCGCAGTCGGCCTTGATTTTGCATGATTAAGTTACTTAAAAACAATCGAAATATGAAGAAAATACTCTTGCTATTCAGCCTTATTCTCGGCGCAATCGATATGAATGCCGGCGTTAAGATCAACAGGATCGAGCCTTCCGACTGGTATGTAGGCATGAAAGATGCCTCGCTGCAGTTGATGGTCTATGGCAAGAACATTCGGACGGCCGATGTTGCAACGGATTATCTCGGTGTTCGTGTCGACAGTGTAGTGCGCCTTCAATCGCCTAATTATTTGTTGGTATATCTCAATGTGGGCGGGGCTAAGGCCGGTGAAATGACGCTTACGTTTACCAACAAAGGCTCGAAAGCAAAGGTAAAATACCGCTTGAGGGATAGAGAAATGTCCGGCGAGGCGCGTAAAGGCTTTACTAATGCCGACGTGCTTTATATGCTGATGCCCGACCGTTTTGCCAATGGAAACCTTAAGAACGATCAGATAAAGGGTATGAATACCTATAAAACCGACCGTACACAGCCGAGTTTACGCCACGGGGGCGATCTTGAAGGTATTCGGCAGCATCTCGATTATTTCAATAAATTGGGTGTTACAGCCCTGTGGTTTACCCCCGTATTAGAGAATAATTCGCCCGATAACAACGGTTACAGCACCTATCACGGCTACGGAACGACGGATTATTACAAGGTAGATCCCCGTTTCGGAACGAATGAAGAGTACAAACAACTCGTTTCAGAGGCCCACCATCATGGTTTGAAAGTAGTTATGGATATGATATTCAACCATTGCGGCTTCGAACATCCGTGGGTACGAGACATTCCCTCGGCCGATTGGTTCAATACACCCGAATGGATGGGAATGCCGAAAGGACAGACCGATGGCACGCATGCGGCCGGACAAGAGGCTTCTTACGGTCAGGATCGGTCGAAATATCTGCAAACTTCGTATAAACTGACGCCCGTTCTCGATCCGTATGCCTCGAAAATAGATTTGAAAGAAACGGTCGATGGCTGGTTTGTGCCCACTTATCCCGACCTAAATCAGCGCAATCCGCATGTGATGAAATACCTTATACAGAACAGTATATGGTGGATAGAAACGGTAGGGATAGACGGTATTCGAATGGATACTTATCCCTATGCCGACCGTAGAGCCATGTCGCATTGGATGAAGACGCTCGACGCAGAATACCCAAACTTCAATACTGTGGGCGAGACATGGGTAACAGAACCGGCCTATACCGCCGCATGGCAGAAAGATTCTAAGCTGTCTGCCATCAATAGTTATCTGAAAACGGTGATGGATTTCAGCTTCTTCGACAAGTTAAATATGGCGAAGAACGAAGATACAGACGACTGGTGGAAAGGATACAACCGCATTTACAACAGCTTGGTATATGATTATCTCTACGAAAACCCATCGAGTGTGATGGCTTTCATAGAGAACCACGACACAGATCGTTTCCTTGGTAACGGCAGAGATACGTTGCTGTTGAAGCAGGCTTTGGCACTCCTCCTTACGATAAACCGCATACCTCAGTTGTATTATGGTACGGAAGTGCTGATGAACGGCACCAAGGAAGTAACCGACGGTAATGTGCGCAAGGACTTTCCGGGTGGCTTCTCGGGCGACAGCCACAACGCTTTTACGGCGGAAGGGCGCACGGTCGAAGAGAATGCAATGTTCGACTGGCTCAGCAGATTGCTGCATTGGCGACTCGGAAACGAACTCATTACCAAGGGAAAGCAGGTGCAGTTTATTCCTTACAAGGGCATTTATGTAGTGGCGAGACAGTATCGTGGCAAAACTTCTCTCACGATATTGAACGGCCGGAATGTCGAAGGAGAGCTGGATGTAGCCCGCTATGCCGAGGTTATCGGCAACACGAAATCGGCACACGACGTAATGACGGGCACTGCGATAGATCTTTCTTGTAACCAGAAACTGAGTCCGCGACAGACGTTGATCATAGAGTTTTAGTACCGAGGCGGTTCCTCTGTTATGGGAACCGCCTTGTTTTTGTTCTTTTATACAGTCTTTTACAGCAAGAAAAATACTTTCTTTTTCAATTTTACCCATACTGTTTAAATCTTTTTCTTCGTTCGTGCATCTTTATTTATAGATTGCAATCTTCACTATAATTTTATGAAACTAATGAAGAAGAAAAATAATGAACGACAGTCAACATCGCGATTTGCCGAAGCCATGCAGTCCGAACGGCCGAACATGTTGCGCTATGCACGCTATAGGCTTGGTAGCCATGAAGATGCCGAAGACGCGGTGCAAGATGCTTTCCTTATGCTTTGTAACCGAGAGTATGATGTCGGTTGCAATGATATTGCCAACCTACGTGGCTATTTATTTCGCATGTTGTCGAACCTCTGTGCCACTCGTTTGCACCGTACTCCGTACATAGAACACCTCTCGACCGACGTTTTGAGTAACTTATCTGCCGAACAGCCGAGCACATTCGAACAGGAATATCGTAAGATAACACTACTCTTAGCGTCGATACCCGACGAACAAGCGGAGGTAATACGCCTGCGTATTTACGGTAACAAGAGTTTTGCCGAGATTGCCGACATCCTCTTGCTGCCTTTACCTACGGTAAAATCGCGCTTTCGTTATGGCATCGATAAAATCAGGAAAGGGATGCAACCGTCCCATGTTGAACCTTTAAAAGCAAAAAAATGATGACTTGTGAAGAATTTAAGAATAGGATAGCCGACCTATTCGATAAGGATGTGGAACCTGATGCGGCAGAACTTTTGTATGAACATATGGATGTATGTCCGGAATGCAGAGAGTATTATAACAATTTTGCTGACACCATAGGGGTATTAATGCCGAAACTGTATGGCGAATGCTGTATTGGTAAAAAGAAAAGACATGCATTCGCAAAGCAAAAAACGATACGTATAGCCGGAATAGCCGCGGCGTTTGCGTTGGGTATGTTATTGGGATGGAGCCATCTGTTTACCGCGGAAGTTACGGCAACCGTTACCGATAACTTTTCTATAAACGATGCCTTGAACAGCGTTCGCAATGTAGGAAGCTGTTCGGTCGAGATGTTTGTACGCGCTTCTGCTACGGAAAATTTTGCTTCTATCGATCCTACGGCCGACTTCATTGCCGTGTCTATGAAAACACTTCGTGTGGGCGATTCTCTTTATTGGCGAGTAGAAAGGCAAGGAGGTCGCACGGTCGTATTCGACGGAAAGGAGCAATATATGTGGTGTCGGGGCGGACAAATGATGAAAGGCGGGCATGATACCGACTTTTTAGAGTATTTCAAGATACTTTTATATCCCGACCAGCTGTTGAATACGCAGAAAGCGATGCTCGGGAAATATCCGGATAGCAAGCATAAAACGAGTGAAAACGATACCGTAATCACGATGACGACAGAGATAGATGTGCCGGATGGCGACCTTATGTCGCTGTTTCGTACCGGAAAAGCGGAGAAGGTGCATGTGATAATAGAAAACTTGTTTACGAAAAACGATAGACTTTTACGGCGTGTCCGAGTGTGGATTATGCAGAATGGTAGACGTATATTGGTGGCGAAATCAGGTAAAATAGAGTATAATCTTATGCTCTCCAAGGCACAACTGATAGCCCTGCCGACCACGGATGCCGCGAGGTGGCAGCGTGTGGACAGCATTCCGCAGGTTTATTCGCCGCGTATAAAAGCCTTACAGGCCGAAACTGCCACGCAAGCCGCGCGACGTATCATCGGCGCATTGATAAAAGGAGATACGAATATTGCCCATGAAGCATTGTATTATTATCAGTCTCAGTTGGATCGCCTGAAGGAATATTACCGCAATACCCATGCCGAAGCGTTCAGCGAGCCTAAGCGCGACGGCGATTATGCGGGCGTATATGTGTTTTACAAGTTTACTGATAGAAAGGGAAAGACAACGGTTGAACACATTGCACTGCGGTGCGATAACCCGCAGCACATATGGATTGCCGACGGAGGTTTGTAACGCGTTCTCCACGGAGGGTGCAGATGTTTCAGACGTGTGGTGCATCTAAACATTTTAGATAGGTATTCTAATGCTGTTAGAATGCCTATCTGTCTTTGTTAGATATACCACTTGTCTGATACACATCTTAGATGTAGTTAAAACAGCAATGCGATTTATCAAAATTCGTTAGGCGTTCTGCCGGTTTATTCGTACATTTGTAAATGGGAAAGAGATATCCTCAAAGAGACTGAACCATCTTTTGTTAATTTAAAGATGCAATTATAAACCTTTGCTAATTTAGCGGGGTGATATCCTGTGTTCTATAATTTTTTGTATATTTGCATAGAAAATAATATCAATTTCTTTAATCCATGCGTAATGAAAACAAATAAACTTAGTTCTGAAAGCTACACAGGTATTCGTGACATTATTCTCATATAGAGAATGAAGTGTGTTTCCATTGTTTTATTGTGTTTACTAACAGTGTACAAACAGAGATGATGTATAAAAGAGTTGTAGATAATTATCAATCGATATTGTCCAAGGAACATACAAATTGGAAGGTGTATCATAATTTATCTTTAGATTTGCTCAAATACTTATAAGCAATAAAGATTCAATAATGATGTTTATTAAAGGAAATTATTCCATAGATTTTTTAAATCTATACAAAGATATTGATAACAACGATTATTGTAAGGTGTCTTACGATGATATCATTGGGTATTCTGAATTGGCTTTTAATGAAAAACCTGCTTTAATAATGGGAAAGACTGTAAAAGAGGTAGAAGAAAAATATGATTTACTATCAACAAGAGCTGATCCATGTTTATCTAAATATATGTCTTCACGTGAAGTATGCGCTGTAGAATATCTTGCAGGGTGTGCACTTTCTTGTACAGGTGGCCCCTTTTTAGTAGCGGCAGGGATTGCTCTTGCTACATATGAACTTGATGAATGTCTTGACTCTTCTTTATTTCGTTACCAACATTGTCATTAAAAATGAATAAATACGATCAATTGTTAATCATAATACTCCTATTACTTTCTATCGGAAAGGAACGGATTTATGGAATTTCAACTACGGTATTTGGGGGGAAAAGCTATGTTTTATTACTGCTTTATTTATTAAGTACATTATATTATATCTCCCGTTTCGTATGGTTTTTTAAAGTAGAAAAGAGGGTGAATTATCGTTTGTTGATAGCTGTTGTCGCCATTATTCTCTTAACAATAATCGGATAACTGTAGAAATATCATTTCGTAGGTTTACCTTCTCTCTCCCTTAAGTACAGTTGTTTCTCTCAAAAATATCCCGAACTCAAGCAAAATTGTATGTATCTATGGGTTTGAAATTTAAAATACAGGGGTACGATATTGTGACTAATTCTTTAGAATTAGCAATACCACGGCAACGATAATGAGTGAGAAACCGATGCAACTCATGATGGTTAGCGGCTCATCGAATACGATGCAGCCCACGCTCATGGCCGTTATGGGCTCAAAAGCCCCGAGGATGGCGACGCTCGTGCTCTCTATTCGTTTTAGCGCCATGATGAGGGTAATGTTGCTTACTGCCGTGGGTAACAAGCCGAGGAGTGCGAGGTTGACGAATTGTTTGCCCGACGCGATGGGCTGGATGCCGCCCTCCGTGAAGCTCGCATAGAGCATGAGAAGCAGGATTGTGAAGAAGAAAACGTAGAAAGTTACCTTGAGTGTGGAAAGATGGCGTACCTTCATGGCTGGAAATGTAACCATGTAAACGGCGTAAGTCAGTCCGGATAAGAGCTCTAAAGCTACGCCCGTAACAGACGAGATACTGATACCGTTCTCGATACCCGATAGCAGACAGACGCCTGCAACGGCAAGGAATATGGCCAAGGCGGTGCGCAGAGTGAGGCGTTCATGAAAGAATACGATCATCAGGATGGCCGTCCATACGGGATAAGAGAATACCAATGTGGTGGCAACTCCGCTGGGCAAATAGGCATAACCGCTGATTAACGACACGGCGGATATGGCATATAGGAGCGAAAGAAACATGATGCGCAACGATTCTCCGAAGCGAAGACGCAGCGACTGTCGGTTGTACATGAGTATAAGGAGCAGGATGAGTGCGCCGAAAGTAAAGCGGTAGACGACCAAAGAGGGCAGACGCATGCCGTCGGCAAGTACCGGAATGCTAAACAACGGGATAAGCCCGAATGCTGCAGCCGATATGATTGCCTCTGTAAAACCTCGGATTTTATTCGATTCCACGGTGTGAATTGTTTTGAATGTAGCTTTGTTTTTCTTTTTTTAATAGTGTGGGCAGTTGGCTTATAGGGCGGTTTTAATCAGTATAACAGGAGCAGTCCGGCGAATGCTGCATAGCATATCATCTTGATAGGATTGATCTTTAGGAACATTGTTCCGAAGAAAGTGGCGGTGAAAAGCGCAACGCTGATCCAGAATTGCCAAGGGTTCAGGCGCATCGAGCCGAAGTTTTCTTCATTTAAGAGCAGCAGTGTAGCGGCGGCAAGCAGTCCTACTACGGCTGGTCTTAAACCGCTGAAGATACTTTGCACGGCAGGAGTATTCATATATTTCATGAACATTTTGCTGATGAGAACCATCAGAATAAGCGACGGAAGTATCAAGGCAAAGGTAGCAACGGCAGAACCTAATACCGCCATTAAGTCGCTATAGCCTGCATTGTGTGTGGCAACGTATCCGCAATAGGTAGCTGAATTGATTCCGATAGGGCCTGGTGTCATCTGACTGACGGCTACTATATTGGTGAATTCTGCCGAAGATAACCAATGATAGTGTACCACTGTTTCGGTCTGTATCAGTGATAACATGCCGTAACCTCCACCAAATCCGAACAGTCCTATCTCGAAGAATGTGATAAAGAGATACAGGTAAATCATGTCTGTTCCGTGGGTTTAATGAATTGTCCGTATATATAACCGCCGATACCCGCTGCAATGATGATGAATACAGGGTTTACGCCGATAGCCCAAATAAGCAGGGCGCAGGCGATAGGTATCCAGCAGTTGACCAATGAGATACCAGCACTCTTGGCTAAGTTGAACGTGGGTACAGCGATAAGCGCCACCACTGCAGGACGTATGCCGCGGAACATGGCAGCTACCCATGGCACATCAATGAAGCTATGGAAGGATATTGCTATTAAAAGAATGATGAGGAACGAGGGCAAGGCGCAACCGAAAGCTGTGCAAAGTGCCCCGCGTAGCTTTTTTAGTTTGTAGCCGATGAAGATACTGATATTGATAGCAAAGACACCCGGACAGCTTTGTGCGATGGCTATCAGGTCGAGAAACTTCTCTTTCTCTATCCATTTGTTCTTGGCGACCACCTCTGTTTCAATAATCGGAATCATAGCATAACCGCCTCCCAATGTGAATGCACCGATCTTAAAGAATATTTTGAAAAATTTCCAATAGATACTCATTTGTCTTTTTGTCTAACGAATATAGTTGTCGGTCAATATTTTTTCTCGATCCATTTCCTTGCATTAACGAAAGCTTCTATCCACGGTGTCACCTCATCATGGCAACGGTTAAGGGGATAATAAGCATTCTGCCAAGGGAAAATGGCACGTTCTAAGTGTGGCATCATAGCCAGATGGCGCCCGTCTTTCGAGCATATCCCTGCCACGTTATAGTCGGATCCGTTCGGATTTCCCGGGTATTCAGCGTAATTGTACTTAGCTATAACGTTGTAACGATCCTCGGGTTCGGGCAGATAAAAGCGTCCCTCGCCGTGTGCAACCCATATCCCGAGTTTGCTGTTACTTAGTGATCCGAACATCACACTATCGTTTCGAGGGATTGAAAGACCGAGAAAAGCGCTCTCAAACTTCTGTGATGTGTTGTGAGTCAGATGCGCACGGTGTTCGTGCTCGGGGTTGATAAGGTTGAGTTCCACCATTAATTGACAACCATTACATATGCCCAAGCTCAACGTATCTTTGCGTGTATAGAATTTATCCAGTGCCTCTTTCGCTTTCGGATTATAGAGGAAAGCTCCTGCCCAGCCCTTTGCAGAGCCGAGAACATCGGAGTTTGAGAAGCCTCCACAGAAGACAATCATACGGATATCGTCCAATGTTTCGCGGCCACTGATGAGGTCTGTCATCGTTACATCCTTCACATTGAAGCCCGAAAGGTACAGGGCGTAGGCCATTTCACGTTCGCCATTGGTGCCTTTTTCGCGTATGATGGCGGCCTTAATGCTGGTAGGTGTACGACGTTCGGGGGAAAGATGGAACTGACGGAGTGTACCTGTAAAAGCGCTGTTGAACTTTAATTCAATGGGTTGTTTCTTATAGTTTTGGAAACGTTTGCGCGCCATACCGTTCATACTTTGGTTTCTGTCGAGCAGGTAAGAGGTACGATACCATGTGTCGCGTAGTCTGTCGATGTCGAAATCATGGCAGAATTGGTCTTTTACAACCGTAATCTTGCGATTTTGTGGTGTAGGATAACCGATTTTGGCAAAGCCGATTCCGCGGTCTTCGAAGAACTCTTTCAACTGGTGTTTGTGGTCATCGCTTACCTCGATAACTACTCCCGGGTTCTCTGCAAACAGTGTTTTCACAATGTCATCGCACGGTATATCGTGCAAATTTATATACATTCCGCCTGCTGTATTGGCAAAGGTCATTTCCAAAAGGGTAGTAATTAAGCCGCCGGTGCTGATATCGTGCCCCGCCATTACCCATCCTTTCCTAATCAATTCCTGTATGGCGTTAAAACAATCTGCAAAGTATTCCGCGTCTTTCACTGTTGGTACGTCGTTTCCCACCTTGCATAAAGACTGGGCAAAAGCGCTTCCGCCGAGCCTAAGTTCATCGAACGAGAAGTCTATATGATAGATCGAAGCATTCTTGTCGTTGATGAGAACGGGCGAAACCACCTCCTTTATGTCGCTTACTTCGCCACCGCTTGTCACGATAACAGTACCCGGAGAGATGATTTTCTCACCGTTCGGGTACTGTTGAGTGAGCGAAAGTGAGTCTTTGCCCGTAGGAACGTTGATGTTAAGAAGGCAACAGAAGTCGCTTAAAGCCTCAACTGCCGCATATAGACGGGCATCCTCTCCCTTTTGAGAGCGACATGGCCACATCCAATTTGCCGAAAGTGATACGCTTGAAAGACCGTTTGTCAAAGGCGCCCACACAATATTCGTCAGCGCTTCGGCCACACTGAGCACGCTGCCGGCTTCGGGTGAGGCCAATCCTGCTTGCGGTGCATGCCCCAAAGCTGTGGCGATACCGCTCTTACCGCGATAATCTAACGCCACTACACCGCAATCCGATAGTGGTAACTGTATCTCTCCTTGGCATTGCTGGCGGGCTATTTTACCCGAAACAGAGCGGTCTACTTTATTTGTGAGCCAGTCTTTACATGCCACAGACTCTAATTGCAACACACGTTCGAGATATTTGTCCAAGTCGTTCTGCGTATATGTAACATCTGCATAACGACGTTCAACTGTCTCATCTCGCATAATAGTCTTGGGTGAATGCCCGAACATTTGTGCCACGTCCAAATCGAATGGCTTCGTACCGTCGCCTTGTATGAACGAGAAATGCGCATCTCCGGTGGTTTCGCCCACTACATACATCGGCGCTCTTTCGCGCTCGGCAATCTTTTGTACGTGCTCCAGATGCTTCTCATCAATAAGGAGTCCCATGCGTTCTTGGCTCTCGTTGGCAATGATTTCTTTAGTGCTGAGCGTCTTATCCCCAATGGGTAATTTTGTCATATCTACTTTCCCGCCGCATTCTTCTACGAGTTCGGAGAGACAGTTCAGGTGTCCGGCGCTGCCATGATCGTGTATCGAGACCACAGGATTATTATCCTCTTCCACTAAAGCACGCACAAGATTGTAGGCACGTTTCTGCATTTCGGGATTTGCGCGCTGTATCGCGTTCAGTTCTATGCCGTTTGAATAACGACCGGTGTCTACAGACGACACGCTTCCGCCACCCAAGCCGATACGATAGTTGTCGCCACCCACCACCACGATTTTATTGCCTTTCTGCGGCGTCTTCTTCAAACAGTCGCGTTTCTTGCCGTAGCCAACACCGCCGGCCAGCATAATTACCTTATCATAAGCATATTTGGGAGCGTCTTCTTGCGTATTTTCTTGATGCTCGAACGTAAGCACTGAGCCGCATATAAGCGGTTGCCCGAATTTATTTCCGAAATCTGAAGCGCCGTTAGAGGCTTTGATTAAAATCTGTTCGGGCGACTGATAGAGCCACTTGCGCACGGGGATAACATTTTCCCAGTCGCGTTCTGTCGGTGCCTCTTCTGCGGAAGAGCTGCCCGAAACCGCCTGAAGTCGGGGGTAAGCCGTCATATATACTGCCGTTCCGGCAATGGGCCAAGAGCCTGTACCACCGCCCATACGGTCGCGAATTTCGCCGCCTGTGCCCGTTGCAGCGCCGTTGAAAGGCTCCACGGTAGTAGGGAAATTGTGCGTTTCTGCCTTGAACGAAATCACACTTTCTATATCCTGCACGCGGAAATAATCGCTTATAGACTGGTCGGCAGGTGCGAATTGTTCGATTATAGGGCCTTGCGCGAACGCTACATTGTCTTTGTAGGCCGACAATATTCTGCCCGGATTTTCATTAGTTGTCTTTTTGATGAGGGCGAACAGTGAAGATTCTTTCTCTTCTCCGTCTATAATAAAAGTGCCGCCGAATATCTTATGCCGGCAATGTTCCGAGTTTATCTGCGCAAAACCGAATATCTCGGAGTCTGTAAGCAGCCGGCCGTTCTGCTTTTCTATAGTGTGTAAGTATTCTATTTCTTCGGATGAGAGAGCCAGACCTTCTGTTTCGTTGTACTCTTCGATGTTCTCCACGTACTTCACCGGTTCCGGTTGGCGGTCTACTTTGAATATCTGCTGATCCAATCCTTTATACATACGCTGCAACATCGTATCGTATTCCGTCTTTTCAGAGTCTACCGGAAAGTATTCTTCTATACGCGAAATGCCGTTAAGACTCATGTTTTGAGTGATCTCAACGGCATTCGTACTCCACGGAGTAATCATTTCGCGGCGAGGTCCCACGTAGTAGCCGTCCAAATGTTGAGCATGTAAGTATGTTGCATCGCCATACAGCCAGCATAGTTTGTCTATTTCATCCTGATGGAGCTGATGGTCAATCTCGGTGGCAATCACGTTTTCCTTAGGAGTTTTAAAGAAAAGAATCATACATATTAATATTTACGAGTGTTTAATTCTTGTGCAAAGATAGCATAAATTGAGTATATAAAGCTCAAATCGCATAGAAATTTTGATGGTAGATCGGCGATTTGAATTCTCTATATCATTTAGAATCCTGTGCTACCTTGAACAAAGTACCGGTAGGACAGACAAACCTACAGTATGGACGCGGTACGAACACGGAGAGTATGAAGAACAGGCAGGCGAGCAACAAAACTACTGTAGAGGCGGAAGTAATGATAAATGCCGCAAATATTTCGTAGTCCATCCAGTCAAATCCCACGCCTACGAGCATCAAAAGCATCAGAACCATCCAAAGTGCCTTGCGGAAGAATGTAAGTCGTTTCACGGTCTTAGATCCCATTTTCCATTTCTTTACCTTTACTTTTCCTACCAGCTCTTGTATTGACCCGCACGGGCAAATGTACGTACAGTAGTAATTTTTCTTACCGAAAAGCGGGTAAATGAAGGCCGTAACAAGCATAACTATGGGGATGAACGATGTCCATACGTCGATTCCGTTGGCCATGTAATTCACGAAAGTCGAGTAACTAAGGAACGTGCCGCACCAAAGACCGAGCACAACAACGTTCAGTATGAGTTGCAGGGTGCGATAATTCTTGTTCTTGAAGAGCCACGGAAGAATGGCAGCCAATAGCACTACCAAGAGCCCGGCAATGGTCTTGATGCTCAAATCCATCTTCTCAAAGATGGTAGGTGTAACAGCTTTTTGCGATGCATATTGCAAACCGGCCCGCATGTTACCTATGATAGCATGCGAAGAGAATGTAGCTCCGCTCACTGCATCGACTTTTAGGGCAAGCGCCTCATTGGTCTTCTTGCCGTTCCACTTGGTTAGAAGAGCAGAAGCCGCTTTGAAGAAGTCGGGCGTTTCGTGGTTCGGTTGTGCTTCTACCTTATTTATAATTCTGTCTTTTAGGTAGATATTCAGCGGTACTTGTCCTGCAAAGCCCGTAATATCCTTTCCTAAAGGTAGCGTATTGATAACGAACGTGCCGTCTGCAAGTATCTGCATCGTGTCTTTAACGGCTACTTTTTTCGTGTCGGATGCCTCGGTTGTCGCTTTCAGATCGTGCCCCAATAGCTTTCCATCGTGCCTGATAGCCACACCGGCCATCACCGCAATGCAGGTAAGGAGCATAAGTATCTGTCGTATTTTTTTCTTATCCATAAGTTCTTGCTATAAACTGTTTTCGACTGCAAAATTAAATATAAAAAGAATTTTAAGCATCTGTTATTGCTATTTTTAAGATTTATCCGACTTAGGTTTCGCGTTTTTTAACAACGTTCTTTTTGGAAAAATAGGATAGAGGTGAGACCAGTAACGTTCGGTTGTATCATACAATAATTTTTCGGTCTA
>CAUUQE010000009.1:0-29294 GCA_963547065.1 uncultured Prevotella sp.
AAATTTCATTGCAGGTCTGTATCGGCAGCAGTTTGGAATGCTGAACCGATAACAGGTTATTATGGAAAGTATAAAGGGCAATATTGGGCATTACAGATTATAAAATATAGTCAAAGTTCTGTTTTGACAGACATCGCAATAGATAATTAAGGGCTAAGTGCCTAAATTTATTAGTTGTGGAAATACTTCGAGCTATATCATATTACTCTTTACGTGTTATCGAGATCCACTATGTCGTTTTTGTTCTTCGGTGTAGCACTGCACAGCGCTACACCGAAGAAAGACTCAAAATGTTGCTCCTATTTGGATCCTTTACCTTTAGAAAGGCATATGTACAGAAAAACCCGTAGAGAGGCATCTTGAAGCATATGCCTTTGACTGATTTCAATGATATATCTTATTTACCAAACAATGCTTTACGCATGAATCTTGATGTTTCCACGGCATCGGTTTTGCTTATCAGACTTTGTATTTCGGCAAAATTGTGTTCAACAATTTCTTCAAACTTACGTACCCATAACACGCTTTCTCCGATAGCATCGGTGGCGTGCTCGCGATAAGGATACTGATCCATCGATAACCACCCCTGATAACCAGTCCTCTTTAGCTGAAACAGCAAGTCGATATAAATGGTGCTGTGCACTGAAGCTACAATCATATCGTCATCCCAGCAGCCATGATTGTCATTGAAATGCATGTGGAAGAGTTTGTTACCTGCCCGCTTTGCTAGCACAACAGCTTCAGCCGTATTCTCACCAGCATAGAAACTGTGACCCGTATCAATGCAGATACCGACGTTGTCGCATCCTGTTTCTTGCGCAGCAAGGAGCGTATCGGCCATACGCGCATGGAAAGAGAAGTTGCGAGGCTCTTTGGGTTTATACTCCAAAGCGAACTTTAAAGTTGGGAATTCTTTAGCCAATGCAGCCGTTCCCTCACATAGCCAGTCGCGTTTTTGGTCGTAATCCGTAGCGAGCAGATAGTCGTAACCGTCTTGCGCCATCCACATGTTCACCAACCTACAGTCCATTTCGAGTGCGATATCGGCGATTTTACGTAGATAGTCGAGGGCCTTGCGACGCACGACCGGGTCGTTGTTAGTAATGGTTCCTTTGCCATAAACTTTATCCGTGAACACATCGGGAATGATAGAGACACAGGTCTTCCCGTAATCTTGCATACGGTGTTTCATATCTTTCACATTATCGGGCCTAATATCCCACGTTCCTACTAATTCGATACCCTCGACATGGGGGATTTTTACAGCTTCGGCAAGCATATCTTCTGTACTGGGATTATCTTTATATCCCTTACAGAAACGGTCACAAGTGTTGCCTAAGTTACCTAAAATTACAGAATACTTGTACATAAATTATGATTTTAAATTGAACAAAAGATTGAATTATCGATAAATTTCAGGGATGTCTGTAAGCGTCTGTGCAAACATTTTATGACCTCCTCGCTCATTGGGATGATGATAGATTTGCCAACCATAGCTTCCTGTATAGTCTTCCCAGAACATCTGTGACTTGTCGACCTCCTTACCGTCACCCGCCAATGATGTGGGCAAATCAAATCTACATCCGTTGATGCCTTCCTTGCGACGCACTTTCTCAATGATGGCATTGTTGCTTATTTGTGTAGCGCTTTCATTACAGGGAATATTATTAAGGATGGGGATAGCACCTTGACTTCGGATATAATCTACTAACGCGGTCAGGTTCTCTTCTGTGTTTCCACCATTGGTTCCAATCGTTACCATTACATATTTTGCTTTGATATAAGGAAGTTCGTTCCTGATGTATTCCGACAGCATTGAGATATTTCCTCCGCCACGTCCACTTGACATTGCGTTCCCTTTCAGCCTGTCAATGACCAGTTGTGTCCACGATTCAGAGAAGGTTTTTGTGGGGAAATAACCTTCGGGCTGCGTGATAGAGTCGCCATAGAGTAACACCTTTACTTTACTTTTTAGCGCACAAACGGTGATGCGTTTCACCAAGAACGATGTTCCACTTACCAATCCGAAGCAGTAGTAGTCCCATTGCATGCCTACAGAGAAGCCTTTTTGCAATGCTCCGGCTCCACAGCCACCCGTTCCGTCATTGATGGCACTCAGCTCTGCATGCTTCTTTGTTCGTAAATCGGTGATACGCACCTTTGCTCGCTGGTAGATATGGTAGATTTCTATCAGATATTCTCTGTTTCCTTGCAGAAAAGGGACTTGCATCTCTGTTGCAGGATCTGTAGCAATAGAAACGTGCTGATGCGGAATGTCCACATAGACACCGAAATCACTGAGACTACTTCGGAAGAGTGCCGTAGCATCGTCCGAGAACGAGACATGGTATCTCACTACACGTTCTGCCAAAGCATAGAAGAGATTCAACTTCACGATGCTATCTTTTTGTACGATGTCAAGCCCTTCTTTCCGATAGACTCCGGCATTGTTTAGGGACAATTCAGAGATTGCCTTCCTATCATTAAGTTTACGGTCATACAGGATGCTCTCTTTTGCCGTACATTTCGTGCAGACTTGCATTTCAGCGCCTCCTACATCTCCCAGGAAAGGGAGAAATTGGAAGGCAAGCAATAGGAAGATAACTTTATGTTTACAGTGTAATTTTTCTCATTTTTTTGCTTATCATTCATATCTTTCTCATTCTACTTATCCAATTATTCCGCCTGCCGCAGACCTGGAAAACAGGTGAAGTTGCCGCCTTGCAACGAGAAATAAGGGGTGAACCTGTAGTCGGGTATACCCTCTACCGTAAACTCGCAAGGCTTGTCCGTCGATTTGATACGTTTCAAGAATTCATCGGGCGAGATATCAAACTTGACAGATGGCTCATTGGGTGCCTGCTCCACGTCTTTCATCATCGGACCTTGCAGTGCCATCAGTATCGGGCCATAGAAGAAGGCATAGCGTGTTGCACCTGCAATACGCGTCGAACCGATATACTTCTCATATCTCCATGTCATCGGAAGTTCCCATGTTATTTCGTCGTTGTCCTTCCATGTGCGATTTATTTCCACGTAATTTCCTGGAGCTCCTGTCTTTACCTTTCGGCCGTTCACGCGGAGTACGATGCCACCCTTTGTCCATTCAGGAATGCGGATGCGGATTTTCATCGTTACGGGGTGGTCTACCGAAATGTGCAGGGCCATCTGATTGCTATACGGGAACCGGGTCTTCATCACCATCTTTACAGGCTGCTCTTTAACCTTGAAGTCAATGTCGGAAGCCGAGAATAAATTAACGAACACGCCGTCCGGTGCAAGTGAATAAATATACTGCGGTAACATACCGTATAAAGCTGTGGCCTGTATCTCGCAACAGGTGTTATAGCACATAGCAGGATATTTTGCATCGTTCACCTGATTGAAGTAACGGATGCAGCCATTCTCTCCCTGTGCTGCGAAGACTACATTGTAGAGCGACTTTTCTATTTCCGAAGCATAACGTTCCCTTGTTGGCCAAAGCTGGAGGAAGCGATGATTCAGATCTATCCAAAATACGCTTCCGCAGGTTTCGTAGATATTGTTAGGAAGGTTGGTCAACATATGCGATTTCGGGCGACATTCAAAGTGCTCACAGAGACTGATGCCCCCGCCAGGTATCTGGAAATAGCCTGAATAGATGCTCCATGCACCCAAAGCGGAATCCAAGTAGCGTTTACTACCTGTGGCTTTGTAGATGTCGAATAAGGCACATACGCTCGTCAGCAGATAGTTGTGTGGTCGATTGAGTGTGAAGCGCCATGCAGCCTCAGGAAGACCTTGTGCCAAGTCGTTCAGCCACCAGTCCATGTCGTAATACTTCATGTTGGTCTGAATATCCTCGGGTTTTCCCACCAGGGAATGGTAGACCATTGGTCCGGCTATGCTGCCCTGTATACCCATGCTGCCTAACAGCATCAGCGGAAGATATTCCTTGGCATTATTGAACCAGTCATAGAAAGGTCTCAATAGGCGATAGCCCCTTTCATGTCCACCTAACCCTGCAGCAAGCAAGCCTTTCGTGAGCATAGCACGGTCATAGTTCTTCTGCTCGTCGCGTATCACACCCAGCCACGTATCCGTAGAAAGCTTATAGTTCAGACTCTGATAGGGCATGAGGTAACCATTGCCGTTACTAAACTGTCTGCGGTCTATTTGCTCCAGAATATCCTCTACGGCTTTATTGAACGCGGGAACATCGCGGAAGCGCAGCGTATGTCCCATTCCACCCAGCATTCGTCCCTCATTAGAGCCCATGAGCATATCAATCCAGATACGGTCTTGATCCTTGGCATCCACCCAGTTAGGCTTACGAAGACAATCTTCCAAATATCGGATATTCCTGTCAAAGACGGTCTTGAACACGCCCTCTTCCAACTTCACACCACGCATCGGAGCCTCAGCCTTGAACTTCACGGGCCTCCAACCCGCAGGATCTGAAGCTGTCTTTGCATGGCGGGCCATTTGTGCAAGCTCTTCGTCGGTCTGTCGGTTCATTTTCACCATCAGACACGAAGAGTCGTCTGTCACGAAATACTCAAGGGCTATCTGCTTTCTTTTGGAGACGACGACGCCTTTGATGCGATTGTATCGGTTAGGCGTAAGGTGGTTAATCGTGAAGAGCAACTGATGTTTTTGCGGAACCTTGGAATAGCAGTTTACCGTCCGATAAGGCTTGTCGTTCACATACAGCTGCATCGTGCCGCCATTGGGTCCTGTTTCGCCATAGCATCTCACTGTGCTGCCCTTGGTACATAACTCCCATTCTTCATCCGATAGGGTTGCCTCGGCCAGACTCTGTGCACGTTGCAAGTCGGCTGGTGTGAGACAGAAGCCCGCCGTGTACTGTACGAACGAGCGATTGCCAGCATCTATCCGCATGGAGCTGGCCGACTTACCTTTATACAGCAGGCAATCTATCTCCACGGCCCCCGATTTAGCCACGATGACAAGTCTGTGCTGCCCTCTTATCAGAAGGCCCGAGTCGAACAGTAGTCCGTCAGCAGCAGGTTTGGTACAGTCCACTGTCTTTATGAATTGGCCATCTATGTAGACCTCAGCCGTAGCTCCGGCGCTCACAGGCTTCGCATACCAGAGGATTCTCTCGCAATCATCAAGGAAGCAACTTGCCGTAGCCCCGTCCTGTTGCGCATAGCTGCGTGTGTTGCAGAAATAGCCTTTGCTTCTTGGCAACAATCGATTGAATTCCCACTTACCCGAATAGGTCAGCTCCGTGTCGTTGATGACCCGTCCATCGGCATTCTTTTGATTGGCATTTGCAGACAAGTTGCTCTCGCCCACTTTCTCCATTTTGATGCCGGCATACGAGACCTCGCCTATCTGTTGTCCTGTTTTCACTGTATCGTTGCCTACAAAGGTTTGTCCGTAGGCCGCCCCCGCGCCCTGAATGAGTAGGGAGAGCATAGCATACAGCCATTTCTTTGTGGTTGGCCACCTGCTTTCCATTCTTATGATTATTAGCTTTTCCATTTATACTTCGTTACGTTTCTCCCTCATATCGTCCCCTACGGGTTGACCGGTTCATGCGCAAAGCTGTGTCGGGTGACCGATAAGGGGTTTGTATTGGACTTTACATATAATGACTCCGCCCGGAATATGGTGTATTTACCAAATTATCATCTCGAAGATAATTTCGTCTCATCATGATTATAGTTTGATACAGACGGAATCTCTAACTCCCTATTCCTTATACACCCTGGAGAGGATGTACGCAAGGAAGGGCGAAACGTATAGCCCAGGGGTGTATGGGAGGAATTGTTTTATTCGACATATACCCGGATCTGCGTACTGATACCTTGATGGGTGGCTGTGATAAGGCCGTAGCGTTGCTTGCCCGTAGCCTTGAAAGTTTGCCCTTCGATGGTGCCCAAGGTTGGCGATACCGTGAGTTGCACATCTTTCAGGTCATTGTCTACGATGAGGCCGTTAGCGTTGATGCCGTAGAAATGGAGGGTAGCCACCCCGCCCTGTTTCACCCGAATAACGTATCCAGCCGAAGCTATCGCTGCAATTTGGTTGTCTTCCTTCACGTCGGCAATGGCAAAGAAAGCATTCGCCACTTTGCGGGTATAGGTTCCGCCGTTGGGACGGTTCATCAACCCCGTTCCTTCATACCCTGTATTGCAAGCATACATAGTGCTCGAACCGCCACCGTCGAGATTGAAGGCGGTAGTAGCCCCAGCACGCTTCATTAGTAGCGCTAGCTGGGTTGTGGTGACGCCGACCGAAATATTCTTCCATCGACCGTCTACCACACACATATACAGTGTGTTGCTGTCGGCCGACAGACCTAATGAGGTTCTTGGGTGACGTTCGTTCCAGACGTAGGAAGTCGGTTCCCCTTCTTTCAGTATCAAGGGCTTTACGCCGAGCGTGTGAACAGGTTCGGTGAGATTATAGCCAGAAGCGGCGATGGCGATATTGAACGTACCCTTGTCTCCTATGTGCAACCCATTGAGTACGGCTTGCTTCGTTCCCGTGGCCGAAAGCACGGCACACCCTTCCGGAATAGCAGTGTTACCCTTAGCAGTATGCGTTTCGACAACCTCGAACGTTACGTTGGTATTGAGCACCCACGTCCCATTGGTGGGTTTCACGACAACTTCGGTACCGGTATCGTCAGTTTGTGTCGTCACACCATAGAAGTAGTTGTAAAGTACAATCTGATTATCGGTTCGCTTGTTGTTGATATTGTCGAGTGGAGTAATGGTTCCGCCAATGGTAATCTGCGGTTTTGAGTAAGAAAGCTCATCGATGAAGACTGCCCCATCTTTCTGCACGATTATATTACCGACGCCACTCTCCGTGGGCAATGCTACGACATTGCCGTTGAGTATCATGCCGTCGAGGACGCGGTTGTCGCCACCCATGTTGAAGAAGTCACCATTCACGCCTGCGAAATAACATCCATGGTCTTGTGCGGTCTTGCGCGGTCCCATGTGGACGACACGTTCGACGTTGCCCAATTGATCGTCGGCAAGGACAGGACTGAAGCGGAGGTGCTCTGCTCGCACATTCATCGTGAGAAAATGCACCTTTAGGGGGAACTCGTCATGCGATAGTGCAATCTCCGTGTAGTAGCTACCTGGCCCCACGGGATAATGGGCTAACGTGTCTACCTTGTACTTTAGGTTCTCAAGCGTGAATAGCGCATTCGGGAACTGCATCTCGTAAGATTTCTCACGATACTGCGTGGGAGAATACACACGTACTGCAATTTTCTCAACCAGTGCATCGCTACCGTTTGTCATCTCGGGGAGTACAACCTTGATGGCATCTGTACTTTTCGAAACGATGGTAGCCTCGGTTTGATTGCACAATACCTTGACGGCATTATCGAAGCCTATACCCTTAATGGTGACAGTGTCGTTGGCCATCAGCTGTGATGGTGCAATCGAATGAATGGTGAATGATTTCTCATTATTGACAATACCTTCCCAGTCCTTGCAACTACAGGTGCACAAGACTGCGGCCGACATAAGTAATGCCTGTATGCCCCGGAAGACGATTGTACGATGGTTTTTATCCTCTTTATTCATAATAGCTATTATTTTAAGTGTAATGTATCTCATCTGCTTACTGTTTACTGTGGCGAGAGTGTGAAGCCACGAATAGTCATGTAGGTCCACGGAGTTCCGTCAATGGGATACATGTTGCGTAAATTGAAAACGGTTCCGATGGTTACTTTCGATGGAGTTTTAACTGTGAACGAAATGGTTCTTGTCACACCTAGATGGTCGGAGAGTTTATCTTGTCCCAATGTCTCTGTCGCCGTGGTCACCACGTTATAGTCGGGTAATGTAGTACCTGTAGCAACAACACCGTACATCTCGGTACAGTTGTTACTGCTTACCTTTCCCACGTCTATCTTTAGGAGATAGAGTCCGGGGAGAAGGTCTATCATTTGATATATCTTTCCGTTGTTGACAGCGGGAAAGCCCCAAACAGCAGCACACCACGGACTGAACAGATTCTCTGTGATGTCAAAGCTAATTTTTACGTTGCTGCTATGCGTCCAGTCGATTATTTTCTGCATTCTTCCTGTGCCGGCACCTGGGAAGAGGTCGGATCCATCACCCTTGAAAGGTGCGCGCGCATTCTTCAGGGTGGGCATGTCAGCCCCGTTTGTACCGCTAGTCTTCAGGTCGTTGAACAGGTCTATCTCTGCAAGCTGTACGGAAGTATTGCTTGCATTATAGGTATTATGTATCGTCAGCTTGTAATAGCGGGCTGTGACCGGCTTGTCCAAATGGAAAGTCTGCTTGTAGCTGTAGGCTTTCAACCGCCCTTCTTTGACGGTTTCCCAATTGATGTTGTCGTTGCTCACTTCAAAGCGGAAGTCCTTGCTGAACCCCAAATCTTTCGGAGCTTGAGATTGGACGATGCAGAACCCACTGAAGATCTTTTCTAACTGCATATCAATGGCAACCCAATGTGGCATTGTCGTTGGTTTTGACTGCCAATCGGTGAGTACATTGTTATCGAAGAGCTTTGCCCCTTCTTCATTTGGCAGCTCATCCGATATGCCAGCTATGGTCCAATCATCCTTTGCAAATATCTTCATCGAAGCCTCTTTTGCATCAATCTTTGACGTTACGAACTCATCAATACAAGTAGGAGTAGGCTTATAAACCGTACAGAAAAAGTAGGGCTTCGTTAGATTGATATCTTTCACCGTAACAGACTTTAAATTGTGGTCAATAAAGACGCTATCGTTGACGCCCGACAAATTGACGAAAAACACTCTTACGCCCAACTCATCTTCCCGCTTATTCTCATCGAAATCTATTCGAATGGATGAAGCCGATACTCTCTTAAGTGTCAGCAAGGTTCGATTCGTCAGATTAGAAGCATAGGATGTGCCGTAAACAGTCACTTTCACTCCCTTGGGATCAGAGCTATTCCCAGCAGTATTATAAGTAATGACACGGATGACCTGTTCACCCTCTGGTAGTTGCGCTAATAGTACCTTTTGCCGTGCTGCGGACTTATCGACAGTGAACTCCTGAAACTTACCCGCACCATAGAAAACTCTCCCCGAAACAGCATCATCCGGAGTCTCAAACTCTACAAGGGCCCGATTGTGACCAGGGAAGGCATTCAGCGAACCGACCGCATCCGGGGCTTCGTTCTTGTCGTCTCAGCAACCAACGGTCATGGCAACTAAAACGGCTGACAAAACAAAATATAGTATACGTTTCATATCTTGGTTGTATTGGTTTCTTTACTTTCTATAATTCACATTCACTGCCATGCTTCAGGCTGTGTCATAGAAGTCATCTTCTTAGCGTCTTCCAAAGGAATGGGCAACACTAAATATTTGTTCGTGTTTGATTGATAGTCACGAATCTTCTTTCTCTGATAATGAAATTTATTATCCTCATCCTTCGTTATTCGCATGCCTGTAACGAAATTGTTGGTCTTGTCCAATATCTTCCAACGGCGTTGGTCATGGAAACGCCAACCTTCCATGCAGAACTCCACACGCCTTTCGTTACGGATACGGGTCATGATAAAATCATAGTTCTTTTGAAACCCTTCTACATCCTGGAGCTTGGGCTGCAACGCACGTTCACGAATGGCATTGAGTGCTGTTAACGCACCATCCAAGTCTCCCAGTTCGCACAGTGCCTCTGCTTTGTTAAGATAGAATTCGGCTAAGCGGAAAAAGACCCAATGTGTAGGCTCGTTCCCTTTACTTCCACCCGGACCGAAATACTTGATCTGTGTGTCCTTACTGTTATAATAGCCGGTACAAGAGTTCGTTGCAGGGTTGGTAACCAAATCGTTGAATCCGTTCTTGGCACCAACGTAGGTCTCGACAATAAACGGTTCCGTGCAGTTATAAGGTACACCATAGTTTGCCATGTTATAAAGAATATCAACATAGAATCGGGCATCCCTGTTTGAATAGGGATCTCCACCCGGAGCCTCACTGTAACCAAGCGCAGCCGCTCCCTGTGTCACCGTGACATTCGTACGCGTATCATCATTATAGGTTACAGGCAAAGAACCATTCTTTATCTCAAAGCAATCGACAAGTTCCTGAGTAGGACTGTCTCCACATCTCCACAAATGATTTATTTTGATTCTGTTGTCAGAACAAGTATAAGTTCCGACATCCACACCATTGGTATCATTAATATGTGAATTGTCTAACCAAGACCTCCATATGATTTCAGATACAGGAGTCGTAAAAGCTCCGACAAATAACTTCTTGTATTCACTCATAGGAACAAGGCTATATTCAGACATGTTCAAGACGTCTTGTGCCGCATCTGCAGCTCGCTTCCATTTTTCATTATCGTGTGTGGGATTATTTAATAGACTTGCATTGTTCAGAAGAACTCTGGCACGAATTGCATAAGCTACTCCATTATCCACATGTCGACCTTCACTCGGTGTCTGCCTGTTTGGGAGGATTCCCGAACGGACAACAGTCAGCAATTCATCAGAAATCTTTGTTGCTATTTCATCATATGTCGGACGCTTCAAATCATTCCAACCGTTATAATCATCCTGCAAAGGCTCTTCGAGCCAAGGCATCGGTCCATAGAATTCCAGCAGATTCATGTAATACCAGCATCGCAATACACGTGCTTCTGCCACCCACGTGTCTCTTTCCTTCTCGGTTATTGCCGTAGACATAGGCAGATATTTTATAGCGTTGTTTGCCAACCTGATACCTCGCCAGAAATCAGCCCACAATTGATCGCGTGGAGAATTTGTCTGCCAATCAATAACCGGATTACTCAACGACAATGAACCGTTATGCCACTCATACGCATTGTAGGTATCGGCCCAATAAGTATTATCTGTCAGTGCTTCTATCGTATTATGTATAAAGCAGATATAATCTCTTCCAAGATAAATCTCGCCATAGGCCACATCGAGCAACCCTCTACTGCGGCTATAATTACTCAACATCTTGTCCAATGTTATCTGCCCGTCAGGAGTCTTTTCCAAGACATTTTCGCAACTGCACAGGAATGTGAGCACCGTAAACAATATAAATGATATTCTTTTCATGATCTTTATTTTTAAAATGCGTTAAAAAGATATATTCAACCCCATATTATATATTTTGAAGACCGGATAAAGGAGTTCGCTGCTCTGTTCCGGGTCCTGATACTTTACGGGATAACGATCGAAAATGAGTAAGTTTAATCCATTGATATAAATACGTACGGAAGAAGCACGAATACTCTTAGTCCACTTCTTCGGAAGCGTATAGCCGACTTCCATATTTTTCAGGCGTATATAGTTTCCATTAACATACCAGAAACTTGAAGGAAGATGGTTGATAGAACTTCCGGGATCCAATCTAGGATAGGTTATTTTTTCCCCTGCGTCATAACGTTCCTGGCTCCAAGCTTCTTTGTGCCAATTATTGAAGTTATAGGTCTCTGTTATATTCTGACCGGTCATGTAATAGCTTCTATTGGCAGCTCCTTGCCACATCATACTAAAGTCCAGATTTTTATACTGTATATTTATTCCCGCACCGAATGTCCATTCCGGGATTTCCGGATAGCCGATAGGCACCATATCTTTATCATTTACGATGCCATCTCCATTTTTATCTTTATATTTCAAATCTCCCAATTTAGGTTTAGGCCCTAATGCCGTCTGATCATACCAGTCAAGAATATCTTGTTCTGTGTTAAAATAGCCGGCCACCTCATAACCAAACGGCTCACCTAAACGATATCCCGTGCGCCGTAACCGGCAGGCATAATCTTCAGGAAGCAGCACTTCGCTCATATAAAATAATCTTATTTCGATTAAAGGCAGCATTTGCCCTGCAATCTACACGAAAATCCTTATTGAGATTCTTTTGAAAACTCGCCGTGATTTCCATACCTTTATTGTCTATGACTCCGGCATTAATCTTGGGGATAATACCAGAAGCTTTAACGCCACCTGTACCAAACACACCCGTAGGGATTAAACCAGTTGCAGGGATAAGTATGTTATTTCTCCGTTCATAAAATAAATCAATATCTAATCCGAAATCCTTAAATAAGCGGGTCTCAATACCAATATTATATTTATTAGCTTTCTCCCATTCCAGTTTTTTATTACCGATTTGCGATTCGTAGCTTCCACTCCACAAGGTTAGGAAGGCGAAACGCGTACCATTCATATTGTCATTTCCAACTTGTCCATATGATGCCCGTATCTTCATATAAGACAAGTAGTCCTTCAGTTTGTCCATAAATGGTTCTTCCGTTAAAACCCAACCAATGGAAAATGATGGAAAGAAGCCCATTTTATGACCGGGAGCAAACTGTTCGGATCCGTTATATCCGAAATTAATTTCTGCCAAATACTTATGTGCATAGCCGTAAGTAGCTCTTCCCACTAATCCGATATAATTATAAGGTAGCTGGATATTGATAACACGCTGATACCTGTTAAAGAGGATGAGTCCTGTAACGTCATGCTTGCCGAAAGTGCGATTATAGTTCAGAGAAGCATCTATATCAAACAGATTGCTGAAACTCTGATACTGTGCATCTGACAAAGTACTATTTATAGAAGAGCCTGTCGGCTCATAAGTTGCACTTTCAGGATTCATCGGATCTCCTTTAACCTGATAGGACTGATAAGTCCTTTGTCTGACTTGTTGATTACTGGAATAGGAATCATAAGAGGCTACAACCTTTGCTGACAGTCCTTTTGTAATAAAGTCTAACTTCTGTTCTACGCCCAACGTTGCGGTAACTTGATTGGTCTGTGTGTTTCTAAATCCGGTTCTATTTAGCATACCATAAGGAACATTAGCCCTTTGGTAACTTGTCATGACCTCTCCATCTGGAGTGAGGTCGTTATGCGAGTTGTTAGGAATAGACAATAAATTACTTAACATCACGGAGTAGCCTTGAATATCGTTCAAATAACTTGCATTATTCGGGACAATAACAGGGTCATTTTTCTTTTGCATGTATCCGCTAATATTGAGGAAAATCTTCAAATTTCGATGTAAATCAATATCAAAATTCGATCTGAAATTCACACGATTAGCCTTCGATGAAGGATCGTAGTCATACTCCTTGAATTTCTCGGTCTTAAAGATACCTTCCTGATGAAGATAACCTACAGTCGCAAAATAACGCATCCTTTCGGTTCCACCACTTACATTTACATTCACTCTCTGCATTGGTGCGTATTCCCTTATAAACTCCTTTATGAAGTTTCTTACAGGAAAGAACGTATGATTATCTCCCAATCGATAACGCTCCAAGGCATAATCACTATAGGTTGCCTGTCTGCCATTCTGTTGATCCACCTGATTGGTTAATCTTGCATAATCGTATGCAGAGGTCATCTCCGGCAGACGTGTAGCCTGTTGCCAAGCCTGCTCTATCGTCACGTCAATTGCCGGTTTGTCTATCTTACCGCGACGTGTCGTTACAATGATAACACCATTTGCGCCACGCACACCATATACAGCCGTTGCTGAAGCATCTTTCAAAACTGTTATGGTTTCCACTTCGTGTGGATCAAGTGCTGTAAAACTACGCTCTACACCATCGACAATCGTAAGGGGTTGTTGTCCATTGATAGTACTACGTCCACGAATATAGAAGTCTAAATTCTCTCCTCCGGGAACGCCTGAACGTTGCAAGACTGTCAAACCGGGCAGTCGACCAGCTAAGGCCACCCCAAGGTTTGAAGCCGGAGTCTGTTTTAGTCCCGTGGCAGAAATTGTGGAAAGAGCAGCTACGACACTTTCTTTTTTCTGTTGCCCATACCCGACGACAACTACGTCATTCAATTGAGTAACTGTTTCTAGCAAAGTCACATTGATTGTCGACCGACCATTAACTCTAACTTCTTGTGTTTGAAAACCAATAAAAGAGAATACCAAAACTGCATCTTTATTGGGAATTTTAATCCGATATTTTCCATCCAAATCGGTTACAACTCCCTGACTGCTTCCTTTGATATTAACAATCATTCCGGGCAAGGGCTCATTTTGTTTATCGACAACCGAACCCGAACTCCATAATTGCCCATTCTGTCCCATTACCTGAATATAAAAAGATTGTAATGTGACCATCATAAATAGTGTGATTAGTCTTGCTTTCATACTTTTATAACGTTAAACATTTATTTCATGATATAGAGATAACTCAAGCGCCCCATAGGCATAGCACATCCCGTCGTATAGTAGCTCATGATATTGGAAGGTCTCGATACCCCCATCGCCACTTTGAAATAAACTTCTTCTCACCATCAAGGTCTAAGATGGAGCGTGGAAGCGAAATCTGAATAGAATTTGCCTCTTGCATAATACGTCCCATGTCCTTTTCACGAGTATTAAAATCCTTGGATAACGTCTCAATGGAAATACTATTATTACAGATCTTCCTACCTATCACATAGTTGTAGCTTTCCCATCCTTGAGACTTAGGAGAACCCGTTCCTATAAAAAGGTTCAACCAATTTTTCTGATAGTTATATTTACCAAACTGATATTTTCCTTTTAATAGGAAATAAATATATTCTTTATCATAAGACACCTTGACCTCGACAATCTTATTCTCCGGAGCTGCCTCCACGTAACGAACAGTAGAAGCTCCGCCATAGGAATCTCTGGAGACGAAGGCATGATCCGTATTATAAACTTTATAGCCGACATTCTTCCATCGAGCATCTATTTTGCCTTGAGCAATAGTTTGAGGTTCATAGACTGTAGGGGTATCCATAATACCTTTATAACGATGAATATTTGCTATAAGCTGAAGATAAAAAGCATCCTCATATCCCCCGATCATAGGTTCTATGTCTCGGGAATATTCCTTAGTAGCCGCATCGCATAGCATGTATTCACCATCATAAGGCTGCTTATAAGCAATCCATTCGTTCCAACCGCCAACGGAGACAATTTGAGGCGCGCAAGCAATTACATGGTCCCATTGTACTTGAAAAAAACTACCTTTATCTACATTTTCAGTTTCATTCCTTTTTGTTTTAGGATTCCATCCCCTTCCCCAGTTCGTCCAGTTCTGATGCGTCAACGAGAACGACATAGGAACCATAGGATGACTGGCTACAGTCACATTCATTACCCTAGAAACAGAATGGTAGGGCTGCGGAAATTTCCATTCCACCCATGAGAAACCATCCGGGAAAAAATTATCTGAGGGCCATTGAGGCTTAACAAAATGGAAAAATGATAGAATTTCAGGAGACAAGACACTGGGAACATATCCAGTATCTTTTCTTGAAGCAGCCTCTTTCAAATCGTCTTCCGGCTTTGTATAAGCTATTATCATGGGTTTACCATTGACATAGTACCACGTAGAAGGATAATACCGTGGAAGATAAATCGTATTATATAGGTCTCTCACCGTTTGAAAGGAATGAGAATGGGTATAGAACACCACTTTAGGGGCACTCCACCCCGCTTTCTGCATCTCATCAAGAACAGCGCAAACTTTCAATGCCACATTTGAATAAATCAAAGCATTAGTCACATCAAAATAGATGAAGTCGACACCAGCAATAGTCAACATCTGCATTTGTTTACGAATAACCCATTCGTCTTCAGAATTATAATATCTCCATATAGGTTCACCCCAATAATGCATTTGGCCGTTGGGGCTGATTATAGAATAGCTAGTCGTCGTTAAGATTTTAAGCCCATCAGGTCTTGCTAATATTTTTGTTGCATCATATATACCCGTTGCAAGAGGTTGCCCTATCCAAGGCCAATAAAACATACCAACCTGTCTGTCTTTTCTGTATCCGGAAATAGTTCCGAAAGTTCGACCAAATTGATCAACGCCTACCACATAAAAGTTATCCTTTACAACTTTATTTGCAGGAAGCCTCGATTCTATCTCATGCTTTAGCGAGATGGAATTGCTGTCGGAATAAGCGTATAAAGCTATACAGCCACAAATCAGTAAAGATATAACCGACATAACCCGTATAAAAAGATTCTTCTTCATAGTTTACACTTAAAGTGATAGCTTCCGGAAGGAACTAACAACACGACATACTCTCCCTCCCTTTGCAAATATGTTACTTCTTTCACTTGGGAAATATTTCGTTTTCCCTCCGTTATCATCTTTTTTTCCTTGGTAGGTATATATACTTTAGCCTTCGTATTTTCGGGAATGGTTACATCCACCATTAACACTCCTCCCTTTTTTTCCATGACACCTTGACTAAACCCTTCACCGTCTCTAAACTTCCCTTTGCGAAAGCAAGCCCCTTGGGCATATAGGGTTTGACACAAAACTCCTCAAAACCGGGATGCTCGAACTCTGGCACAATGCCCAATAAATATTTATAAAACCAAGAACCTACAGACCCCATCATCGGATGATTGTGAGAATTCATGGCATCACCGGTTAAAAACTCCCAGCGCTCCCATAACGTTGTTGCACCATTTTCCAACATAAATCCCCAACTTGGATAAGATGTTTGTGATGCTATCTTGTACGTCACATCCACATATCCATATTCTGTCAACATTTCCAACAAATATTTTGTACAGAGGTTTCCTGTAGTAAGATGATAGTCATGTTTTTTCACATCTTCAACAAGATTCGTAACAACCCGCTGTATGCGATTTGTATCTACAATTCCTAAATATAAAGCAAATGAATTGGCCGCTTGATTGTTGGACGCATATCCCCCCACATCTTCATTCCAATAGTGCCGGTTGAAAGCTTTTGCTGTTTCTTTGGCGACAAGTGCATACCGAACGGCAATCTCCTGTTTGTCCAAAACCTTGGCCATGTCGGACAATAGCTTAGAACACAGATACAGATAGCCGGTCGAAATCATCTTGCCTGGTGTTTCTTTCGAAACTCCGGAACCATTGGGATCTGCAAGGAATTCGCGTGGAGGACACCAGTCTCCATAATAACTGTAATCCACTATCCCGTCTTTTGTTCGGGAGTATAGGTAATCCACCCACGCTTTCATACCATCAAAGTGGTCAGCTACGATTTGCTTATCCCCATAAAATTCATAACACTTTTGTGCCAACAAAAGGTAACTTGCAGAAACAGGATCAGCCGGTCGCATGCCAAAACGGAAAGGAGCCACGCAGGTAATTGTCCCGTTTTTATCTTGAGTGTCTTGTATGTCATCGATAAACTTAGGATAGAAACGAGATAGATTGAAATTGTAGATAGCCTGTTCTATTCTGACTGTCAAATCATTCAACCACCCCATACGCTCATCACGCTGCGGACAATCGGTTGGCACACTATGAAGATTACTTGCTTCTGTATTGACAACCATCCTGTGGATATCATTCAATAATGGGCTGCCACACTCAAAAGTACCTGTTTTGGCTACATCCGTACGTACAACCTTAACAATAATGTCCTCTTTCCGTGGCTTATCAGGTAGCCCTTCTATTTGAAAATATCTGAAACCATGATAAGTAAAAGCCGGTTCCCAACGTTCCTCACCTCCACCTTTTAATATATAGGTGTCGGTAGACTTTGCATTTCTAAGATTCTCTTGGTTTACAGTACCATTCTTATACAATGTTTCCGCATAGCGAATTGAGACCTTGGTTCCTGCCTTTCCCTTAACTTTCAAGGCGACCCATCCTGCAAGGTTACGTCCTGCATCAAATACATATACTCCTTCACGAATCTCTTGTTTAAGTTTGGGTGTTATTTCTTCAACAACCCTTATGGGTTCTATTTTTTGCGCAACCATTTTTCCTGTCGGATCATCTGTATTATGAGCCCATGCCCACTCATCGTTCATTAATCCTTTGGGTATTCCCGGTGTGTACAATTTATCTGTATTCAAACGGGCATCATAATTCTCTCCATCAAATATAGTAGAAGAAATTATTGGACCACCTATCACCGAACGAAAGCAATCAGAATTCAACACCTCTGTCGTATTATCCTGATAAGTCACTTCTATCTGCATTCGCAACCGAGGACTACCTAACCATCCCGGGGCCACCGGTACGACAATGCTGTTTGCCTTATTGTTAAGATAGCGGCTTACGTCATAGGTGACATAATAAACCCGTTTGCTGTATGTACTTTGAGCAGGGTCTAAAACATGATTACCTACTTTCTTGCGATTAATATAAAATTCATAAAATCCTAATCCCGACACATAGGCTCGTGCCTGTTTGATTGTCTTTTTGGGGATGAAAGTTCCTTTGAAATAAAGAACTCTACCCGGCATACCGGGCACATAACCTATCCATCCCGATTTCCAATCATCTGCAGAGAGCAGTCCCATTTCAAAGAAGGCGGGGAACGACCAATCAGAAACTTCTCGAGCATTTTTCCATACTCGTACTTTCCAATAATAACGCTGCCGACTTTGCAACACCTTATTATTATATATAGATATACCCAAAGACTGTGAAGAAACGGTTTTTCCACTATTCCATACATCTGCACTGTCCACATTCAATTTATTTAATGAAGAAGCCACAATTACTTGATAAGCCGTTTGAGAAAATCCCCTTTCATTGGATTGCACACGCCAACTTAATCGTGGAGAAACATCTATTCCAATCGGATTAACTTGATATTCGGATTGTAAATCAAGAACACGAAATGTAGGATTTTTTTGCTTCCCAACCACAGGCAAAGAGACAACCCCAGCCAATAGTAATAGAAAAAAAGACCTTGCTTCCTTTTGTAAATTCATGATATTTCTTGTTTTTTAGCATTAAATCTTGAGCAAAGATACAAAGATGCCATGTTTATCTTTTGTAAAATCTATTCTAATTTTTGTTATAGCTGTTCTTCTTGCCTCTTTTTTGCACTTTTTAGTCAAACAAGTATCATGGAGTCAAAAAATATATCTAATTTAGTGACATCATTTCAACTAATACTCGTGAAAAGATATGAAAAAATATCATAATACGGTAATATTATTTATTGCTCTTACGCTTTTATACGCATGTACCGTACGCGAACATAAACCAAAGGCTAAACTGTCCAGTTATGAGCCTACCACCTCGCAAGACATCTCTTTTCTCGATATCAATGATTTTGCACAAGACGCTTTTGGCTATATGTGGATTGCGACATTAGGAGGATTAGATCGGTATAACGGATATGATTATTTACACTTCTCACATCAAGCTTCAGACAGCACTTCATTATTAAATGATTTCGTTTTCTCTTTGTTTATCGACTCCTCACGTAATCTATGGGTAGGCACCTCTGCCGGACTCAACAGGTTCAACTATGAGAAACAATGTTTTGAAAGATACACCGGAACAAAGCCTGTAGCTGTTTATTCTATGTTCGAGGCTTCAGATGGGAAAGTCTGGATTGCCACCCCTTCCGGTGCGGGATATATAAACAAAAAAGCACATAAGGTTGTATTTCCAAATAAAACAGATGCCGTAAATCTACTTTGGGAGGACAAATTTCGACGACTTTGGATGGGATTGAACGGAGACCAAGGATTAGCCGTTAGAAAGAACAACAATGAATGGAAGTATTTCACTTTGCCGGAAAACCGAAAAGTAACGTGCATCTATGCCGATCCTCAAAACAAGTGGTGGCTGGGTACAGACCATGGTATCGTGATTTTCGACCCCATCATCCAAGCTGTCAAGGCCCCAATCATCCCATTGACTGGAAACAAACTGCTTGATAAAACGCAAATTACATTTATAAAAGAAATCGAACCCTTGAAACTCCTGATTGGGACGGCCACGGAAGGCTTCTTCTGCTACGACATTGTATCGCATAACTTGCAACAGAACGCTCCTTTCCGTTTCAATCCGCAGCTCTCTCCTCAATTACACACGTGTTATAGTGACAGGCAAGGGAATGTATGGATTGGTTCTTATGATAAAGGATTTGTCGTAAATAAAAAAGAAGGAAGTAACTTTAACACCAACCAGACGCTTAGCAATTATTTCAAAGGGATATTCGTAACCAGAATCCTTGAAGACGCTGACAAAAACTTATGGATATCCACCCGCTATAAGGGGCTATTTCGATATAATGCTCAGGAAGGTATCAAAAGGATTTCTCAACTTCCGGAAAAAGGATTTCTTGAAGACATTTATATAGATTCCCAGAAAAGAATATGGCTATCCTTTGAACACGACCTGTCGGTAGGGAATATCACCAAAGAAGGAAGCATTCGATTCAAGAAACAATTTGACATAGAGAATGTCAGAGTGGTGAAAGAAGACAAACAAGGGAACATTTGGATAGGCTCTTGGAACGGTCTGTACAGGCTGACAGAGAACAACGTACAGAACAACGAGTCGGCAACCCTGCAAAAAATATACATTGCAAACATCCCCGATATCCATATATTACACACAGGAGATATCCTTTTCTCAGCTTTCGGTAATGGCATATTCCTCATAAGGGAGAACACAACGACAGCTCTTCCCGTGAAATTCCCCCGAAGATTTATGCCGATAACAACAAACTGTGTGACGATTTTCGAAGATATGCAGCATCGGATGTGGCTCGGAACCTACGGAAACGGTGCGCTCTGCTATAAAGACAAGTCATACATCCCTTTCTCTGTCTCTACAGGACTTCCCAACAACAACACACTATGCTTCAAGGAAGATTTGGACGGAAACATCTGGCTGAGTACCTCACACGGGATAGCGCTCATATCATTTGTCCACCAACATTCCAAAATCAAGAATTTCTACAAGGCCGATGGAACCTTGGGAGACCAGTATCACGAGAAGGCCGGCTGCAAAGGATACGACGGAAGGATATTCTTTGGCGGTAACCATGGTGTCACGTTCTTCAATCCGTTGGATATCAAACCCGACACACATGCCCCGGCCATCAACATTGAAGACCTAAAAATTTTCAATAAAAGCGTCAGACCCGGAGATAAAGGCTCCCCGTTACAAAAAGACATTCTGCTGACCAGACAAATAACGCTTGACCATCGACAAACCACAATATCCATCGACTATGCGGGCATCGATTTTCTTTCGCCCCAAAAGCTTACTTATAAATATAAACTGGAGGGTCTCGAAAACCAATGGAACCATGTCGGAACGTTTTGTCGTGCAGCCTATTCCAACCTTCCGCCCGGTCAATACACCTTCTGCGTCAGCGCCATCAACGGAGACGGTGTAGAGAGCACCCGTCCCGCACGACTTCAAATCATCATCAAACCCGCCCCCTGGCTTACCTGGCAGGCCTGGTTGCTCTACATCCTATGCACCATAGGACTCTGCATCTTCCTCATCAGATTCCTTATCCGATTGAGACTCAACAAACAACTCACCGAAATAGAGCACAACGAAAGGAAAAGAGAGCAAGAGATAGCCCGGATGAAGATGACCTTCTTCACCAACATATCCCACGAACTACGCACACCACTCACCCTTATCTCGGCACCGTTGGAGAAAATCATTTCCACCCAAAGCGATGCAAAGAGCATACATCTTCTCAACACCATTGCCCGAAACACCAAGCGAATGTGGCAGTTGGCGAATCAAATCATGGACTTCAGCAAGATAGAGAACGGCACACTGCGTCTGCACGTGCAACACGCAGATATCATCAGCCAACTGCGCGACATCCACGAGTCGTTTCTATATATCACAGCGCGTAAAGGCATCGAAATGAACTTTCGCCCCCACACGTCAGAACTCCCCATGTGGGAAGACCGGGACAAGATAGAAAAATACTCTACAACCTGCTCTCAAACGCCATTAAACACACCCCGAACGGGAAGACCATCATCTTGTCTACACGGCATATCGATGCCATACAGGCAGCCGCAATATATGGGTCTACCGACAATGAAGGCGCAGAAAACTACCTTGAAATCAGCGTAACCGACCACGGGGAAGGAATTCCGGAAAACAAAATCAAAGACCTCTTTGTGCGTTACCAACAAATAGAAACGGCATCAGGATACAAACCCGATTATAGCGGCAACGGCATAGGCCTGCATTACACCAAGACATTGGTAGAAACACACAAAGGCAACATCAAAGCCACAGCTGTGTCCAAAGGGGGAATGTGTTTCTCGTTCATACTTCCCCTCGACGATATCTATACCGACAAAGAAAAGCAGGAAGTGAGCGAAAACCTTTTCATCGCCTCCCCACTGCGGGAAGAAGTGCCCGACCAACCGCAACAAGACACACCCAAAGCCCAGACCTACACCCTGCTGGTCGCCGAAGACAACATCGAACTGTTGGACTTCATTGCCGACACCCTCGCACAAAGATACACCGTCATCAAAGCTCCCGACGGACAAAAGGCATGGGAGGTCGTCAGGCAACATACCCCCGACCTCGTACTCACCGATGTCATCATGCCTGGCATGTCGGGCTACGAACTCTGTTCCGCCATCAAAGACAATATCGACTACTGCCAAATACCCGTCGTGATGCTCACCGCCAAGACCGTAACAGCTGATCGCATCGCAGGACTCGACCATGGAGCCGATGCATACCTATGTAAACCGTTCGACACGAACGAACTTCTGCTCACTATCAAGAATCTTTTAAAACATAAAGAACGCCTTCGTCGTTACTTCTCCATGCCAGGCATGAGGGAAGATACGTCCTCTAAGCAACCTTTTTTGTCTATCGATTACATCTTTCTGAACAAGTTCAACACGCTTTTAGAGGCCGAACTCAGCAATCCTAACCTCAATATTGACGACATCGCCGCAAAGTTAGGCTATTCACGGTCGGTGTTTTATCGCAGAATAAAGGCACTCACCAATATTGCCCCCAACGATTTCCTACGCACCTACCGCCTCAAACGAGCAGCAGAAATGCTCACCTCCACCCCTTTCTCGCTTAGTGAAGTGTCCGATCAGACAGGTTTCAGCTCCTATTCCTACTTTTCTAAAGTATTCAAAAAACAATTCGGATGCTCTCCAAAAGACTATCGGGCAAACCAAGTACCAAACATTTCAATGTCCTCTTTATAGATATCACGAAGCATAGGTCTAAAATAAGTCCCTACATAGAGTAATACAATCCGGTGACAAGAAGCATTTTCATTAAAGAGGCAATAGTTTTGGGATGTAAAAGGAACATTTGGGACTGTAATAACGGTACTCTTCTGCATTTGCAGCCCCATTAAAGCACAAAAGAACATGGAACTGACAGTACGACATCAAAGTCTTTCGGCCATTGCGGGCTTGGAAGCAAAGGGAGATTTGGAACGTCTGTACACGACAATTAATGAAGGTTTGAACCGCGGACTTACCGTTGCAGAGATTAAAGAGGCACTTTCACAGCTGTATGCTTACACGGGTTTCCCGCGTTCTCTTAATGCCTTGGGGCAGTTGGAGAAGGTTGTAACCGACCGAAAGGCAAAGGGTATATCCACTGAATTGGGAAACGACGGTGACATACTGCCCAAAGAGTTCAATTCTCTGCAGGAAGGAACGAAGATACAGACACAACTTACGGGCAAGCCATTTAGCTATGACTTCAGCAAGCGAGAAGACTATTACCTTAAGGCCCACCTTTTCGGCGACATATTTGCAAGTTCTGTACTCAGTCATGCCGACAGAGAAGTTGTAACATTGAGTGCCATAGCTTCGCTGAAAGGTTGTGAGAGCCAACTTAGATCGCATGTCCGCGGGGCTTACAACATGGGTGTAAGCCCCGAAGAGCTACGATCTATCCCCGATATACTGGCCATCTATGTGGGCGACATGGAAGCCTACCGCGCACGCAAGGCCATTGCTGCGGTGATGAACGAACCGTTCAGCGAGGTCACACCGATAGAAAATCCGCTCTGTCCTGTGGGCGCTCCTAACACGGCATACGCCAAATACTTCATCGGAAATAGCTATTTGCAACGCATTGGCGAGGGTGAAATACCGATGTCGAACGTAACTTTCGAGCCTAAATACCGCAACAATTGGCACATTCATCATAAGACAGGGCAGATACTTATTGCTGTGGGCGGCCGCGGATGGTATCAGGAGTGGGACAAGGAACCCGTAGAATTGAAACCGGGCACGGTTATCGAGATACCTGCAGAGGTGAAACACTGGCACGGGGCGGTCAAAGACAGCTGGTTCCAGCACATTGCATTCTCGATACCCGTAGAAGGTGCTTCCACCGAATGGCTCGAACAGGTGGGTGATACCTACTATAATAAACTGTCGTAGCCACCTTATTAATATATAAGGTGCTCCAACATTGGAGCATAGGCATAACTCGTATACCGGCACCGGCGTCTGCTTGAAAAGAATATAAGGTATGCACCGATGCCAGTATAAGTAGTCTTTGTTTAAAGGCACAAAGATGTATAAAACTTTTTTAAACGCTAACAATTTTCGGGAGAAGTATCTGGAAAGAACTTTAGTTGCCTGTTCTATCACCATTATATGTACTGTCTGTCGCTGTTAGGTATACTGTGTATGGAAGATATTTGGCCTGTCTATTGCTATCATCCGTAATTATGCTGTATGCTATCTCTACTTTGCATTCGATTTAGATACGAAATTTTGCACTGTATAAAGGGGTTAATTATTACAAAATAGCCTATTAATATTAGAAACAAGATTTCGTTTTTCGGAAATTTGGCATTATCTTTGCAAATGGAACAGCAATGAAATGTCATGGCAGGTTCATTGGAATAGCGACGATAACACTTTATTTAATTAAATAAAAACAATAATTATGGTAATTGAAAAAGTACACGCAAGAGAGATTTTAGACTCTCGTGGAAACCCTACAGTAGAGGTTGAAGTAACATTGGATAATGGAGTTATCGGCCGTGCAAGCGTACCATCAGGCGCATCAACGGGCGAGAATGAAGCGTTAGAGCTTCGTGATGGCGATAAAAAACGCTTCGGCGGAAAGGGCGTTCTTAAGGCTGTAGAGAATGTAAACAACGTTATTGCTCCTGCTTTGAAGGGCAACTGTGTGTTCGATCAACGCGCTATAGACTACAAAATGTTGGCACTTGACGGCACTCCAACTAAGAGCAAGCTCGGCGCAAATGCCATCCTCGGCGTATCACTTGCCGTGGCTCACACTGCTGCACAGGCCCTTGGTCTGCCCTTGTATCGATATATAGGAGGTACAAACACATATGTTTTGCCCGTTCCTATGATGAACATCATCAACGGAGGAGCCCATTCAGATGCACCAATTGCTTTCCAAGAGTTCATGATACGGCCCGTTGGTGCTCCTTCAGAGAAAGAGGCAATCCGCATGGGGGCTGAGGTTTTTCACGCTCTTGCTAAGCTGTTGAAGAAACGCGGACTATCTACAGCAGTGGGAGACGAGGGAGGTTTCGCTCCTAAGTTCGATGGTATTGAAGACGCACTCGATAGTATAATTCAATCAATCAAGGATGCTGGCTACGAACCAGGTAAGGATATCAAGATCGCGATGGACTGTGCAGCATCGGAATTCGCAGTACAGGAGAACGGTAAGTGGTATTACGACTACCGCCAACTGAAGAACGGAATGCCGAAAGATCCTAACGGAAAGAAGCTCACAGCGGCAGAGCAGATCAAATATCTTGAAGACCTGATTACAAGATACCCCATCGATTCTATCGAAGACGGACTTGATGAAAACGACTGGGAGAACTGGGTAGAACTGACAAAGGCTATCGGTAATCGTTGCCAGTTGGTAGGCGACGACTTGTTTGTTACCAACACGAAGTTCTTGGAGAAAGGTATCAAGATGGGTGCAGCTAACTCTATCTTGATCAAGGTGAATCAAATCGGTTCGCTGACAGAAACGCTCGAAGCCATTGAAATGGCTCATCGTCACGGTTATACCACAGTTACATCTCACCGTTCCGGCGAAACAGAAGATACAACTATTGCCGATATCGCTGTTGCAACCAATTCCGGTCAGATCAAGACAGGTTCTATGAGCCGCACAGACCGTATGGCCAAGTATAACCAACTCATCCGTATAGAGGAAGAACTCGGCAGCACCGCCAAGTATGGCTATACCAAACTGAAGTAATACATTACTCCATAAATAGCGAAAGCGGAAAGACTTTTAATTAGTTTTTCCGCTTTTTATTTTACATGGGCAGTCATTCTATTTGAATTAAGGAGTGAGAATAATTTTTGTTTTTCTTCTTCTTTTCATTTTTCAAAACGCCGCCTCAGCACTTAATTTTATACGTCTGCCGTCCACGGGATGGATAAACTCCACACTTTCGGCGTGCAGGTAGAGCCGCTGCGAACGCGTGCCGTAGAGATTATCGCCTTTGATCGGGCAGTTCAGTCCATAAGGATGAGCGCAGTGCATGCGCAGCTGATGCGTTCGCCCCGTATGGGGAAAGAGCGCGATGCGCGTTTCTCCGCCTGCAATTTGCAATATTTTGTACTCTGTAATGGCCTCTTTGCCATGTTCAAAGTCAACGAGCTGTCGCGGTCTGTCGGCTAAGTCGGGGCGCAATGGCAGTGAGATAATGCCAGTAGGTGGCCATTTGCGACTGTCAGGCACTCCATCGAGGATGGCTATATACCGCTTCCGTATGGAATGTTCGGCGAATTGTTGCTGCAACATGCAGTGCCCATTTTTGGTTTTAGCAATGATGATGAGCCCGCTCGTGGCCATGTCGAGGCGATGAACGATGAGCGGACTGTCGCTGTCGGGATAGCGTATGCGCATCAAGTCGTACACCGAAAGTGCACAGGTCTTGCCCGGAACACTCAATATCCCCGCGGGTTTGTTGACTACAGCTATTGCCTCGTCTTCATAGACAATGGGTATATCGGGTATAGAAGTATCGTCTACCGGCGATAAGTTTATGGTGTAAGGAGCATAGACCGTAGGTCTGTTTGGGATAGCTGTAAGGTGTATGACAGACGGGGCTACGGGCAGTCCGCGAAGCATCCACGAAAGAATGGGCTTACACTTGCCGTTGCAGGCCGGATAATAGTGTAGATGGCGACGGATTTCGTCTTTCGGAGAGGCTCCATACCAAAACATTGCCATGCATAGAGGGTGAAGCCGATGGCGGTAGGCATACTGCAAGAGCTTGGGTTCACAGCACTCTCCGCTGCCTGCAGGTGGCATTTTTCCCACTTTTTCGGCAAAAATATCGATCAAATTGCGTCGCTCTCCTTTGGCATTGAGCATGATGAAATGCTCGAAGAGCCACTGCTGAAGAGCATCGGACTTCTGTTTACGCGCCTTCTTCAGCAGTTCTATCTCTGTTTCTTTCTCGCTCAGCAACGTTTCTTTCTCGGCTATAGTAGCGCGGAACCGTTGCTTCATGCGCCTTAGTTCGGCCCTCATGAACTGACTTTCGCGTATCATGCCTATTTCGTCTATTGCATCTGTCTGGGGATGAAGGCGCAGGCTGTCGCGTTTTTCTTTGGCTTTTCTGATGGTGTTTTTATATTCTTCGATTGTTCTTTCGGCTTCTTGGCGCAACAAGTGTAGCTCTTGTCGCTGCTGCAGATAATACCTATCGTTCTCGAATGTCTCCACTTTTTTATTTATATCGGATATTTTTTGCTCATGGAGCTTGAAATAACCGTCAGTCTGCAGATAATCGAACACAGCCGGAACAAATCCCTGCCAGTTGCTCCTGCCGCATATTTGTCCGGAATAGGCCGCTATGTAGCCGATAGTCATTGCTCCCGATGCAGTTGGCTGGGGGGACTGTACCACCAATACGCCGAACATTTTGCCCTGTTTTGCCTCGTTCAAAAAAGTCGTATTGCTCGTATTCTTCGGCTTTTCGATGCGGCCGATCAAATCGTTTACGGCCATCAGGCACAACGGGTGGGGCTCATAGCAGAACGGATCGGTAAATGTATCGGGTGGAAGAATGTCGGTGTAAAGCCGATGAAAAGTCATTTCATTTTCTTTCTGTCGAGTATCGTGATGGTTTTTCCCTCTATCCTGATGGCCTCATTCTTGGCCAGTTCTGACAATACACGCAGCAGGGAATACTTCTGTATGCCGAAACTGTCGGCGATTTCCTGCCGAGATTTGTCTAATTTAATGATGTCGGAACCTTGCCGACCGGCCTGTTCAAGTAGCATATAAGTCACTTTCTCGCGCACAGTGAATAAGGATAACACCTTCATCTTATGGGTTAAGAAGACGTCTATGTTGGAAAGAACGCGGATAAAGTTCATTCTAATTTTGTCGTCTCTGTCGAGTAAGTACAATAGAGTGGTCGGCGACATTCGCAAAACGGCTGTTTCGTCCTCCGTTTCTACGCTTACAGCCATGCTGTTGTGCTTGGCAAAGATGAACGCAGGTGCCACGATGTTACCTTCTCTTAACCGGCTGACTTCTACCTGCTTGCCACTCAGGCTTACCATTCGGCACACTAACTGGCCGCTGATTACGATATCGGCATACTTACATGGCATTCCTGCGAGTGCATAAACGTCGTGCTTATTGTAATTAACGATGCGGTAGGCGATGCCCGACAGCGTCATTTCTATCTCGAAAGGCTCCATTGCTGCAAATAAAGGGCAGCGACAGAGCGCTTGGATTATTCTGTCTTCCATACGGACAAAGGTACTTATTTTGGGTGAAACGCGCAAATGGCGGTAACATTTGTTATCATAATCGCGCTTGGCACGGCGTTTGTTCATAGACAAACTGATAAAACATTATACTTTTAATTAATAAATAACGATATGGATAAGGTGATTGAAAAGAAGAAAGTTTTGCAGCCGAAGGAATTGATAGATTATGCTGCAGGTGGTATAGTAAGCAAGGAGTTCGAACACAGCAATGCCGGAAGTATCACGCTTTTTGCTTTCGACGAAGGCCAACGATTGAGTGAACACAGCGCACCCTACGATGCAACGCTGCTAATTATAGATGGTGAGGCTGAAGTAATGATAGACGGCGAACTTTATTACCCCAAGGCGGGTGAGATGATTATCCTTCCTGCCAATCATCCTCATGCCGTGAATGCAGTCCATCGCTTTAAGATGCTGATAACGATGATACGTGGTTAGGCAGACAGAACGTAAGATGATTAGAGTATAAAGGGTGCTGTTCTCTTTCAGATGGGCACGCTGAATTTGTTTTTATTGCGTTTTCCTGCAGAAATATAGTGTATGTTTTATAAGAACCGTTCGCTGTTTTCGTAGAATATGCCTATGTATTTTATGAGAAGTGTCTGTATTTTTTAGAGAAAGATTTTGTATCTTCTGAGTAATGGCCAGTCTATTGTTGATGATGATAAACGCTTTCGGAAAGTGCAGAAGTCTCTTCTATGGCTGTTAGAGGGAATTCGCTGTGGCAATAGGTGTCGGGTGGGATGTCGAAATAGCTCCGTTCGTGGCGCATAAACGTAATGAGTTGCGCGAAAGTATGGTTC